>NZ_VJYK02000073.1 GCF_007097205.2 Streptomyces alkaliterrae | reverse complement strand
GAGGGAGAGGGCGGCCAGGTGGTGGCGTAGGTGGCGGGCGGCCTGGGCGCTCATGGCGCGGGCCAGCTCGGCGTCGACGGTCTGCCGCGCCAGCGGCCGCAGCCGTCTCACCAGCTCGGCGGCCTCGGCCGCCTCCGCGTCGGTGGGGGTGTGGTCGAGGAAGCGCGCGAAGACGTGCTCGGTGGTGAAGTCGAGGAAGCGGGCGGCTATGTGCTCGATCTGGCCGCGCAGCTCCCGCAGGTGTGCGGTGACGGCGAGCAGCGGTACGCCGGCGGCGTGCAGTTCGGCGGCGACCGCCAGCTCCTGGGGGCTGGGTACGTGGAACTCGTCCGGTCTGCCCTGGACGGGTACGAGTACGCCCAGGGTGACGGCGTCGGCCAGCGCCGCCTCGTCGAGGCCACCGCCGCCGCCGGTGCCGTCCGTCGGGAAGCGGTCGGCGAGGTCGGCGCGGGTGATCGTGGCGGGGGACTCGTCGGACCAGGGGCCGTCGACCTCCGTGACCAGCCCGAGCACGCCCGCCAGGCCGAGCCCGGAGTCCCAGGCGGTAAGCAGCTCCTTGATGCTGGCCAGCGTGTAGCCGCGCTCCAGCAGGCCGGATATCTGCTCCAGCCGGGCCAGGTGTCCGTCGTCGTAGACGTTCACCCGGCCCTGGCGGCGCGGCTTGGGCAGCAGCCCACGGTCCTGGTAGGCCCGGATCGTCCGCACGGACGTGCCGCTGCGGTGGGCCAGGTCCTCGATCCGGTACTCGACGGGGGACGGGGGCACTGCTGACACTCCTAGACGGGTGGTCTGAGCCGGGCGGTCAGCCGCAGCGTACGCGGGGACAGCCGGCCGAGTACCCGGGCGGCCCTGGCCTCCGGGGTGACGGGCACCACGGCCTCGTTCCTGACGACCGCGCGCAGGATCGCGGCGGCGACCTTCTCCGGCGGGTAGTTGCGGCGGCCGTAGAGGCGGGTGGCCTGCCGGCGGCGCCGCTGCTCCTCCTTGTCGTCGGTGCCGGCAAAACGCGTGGTGTTGGTGATGTTGGTGTTCACGACGCCGGGGCATATCGCCGAGACGCCGATGTCGTGCTCGGCCAGTTCGGCGCGCAGGCTCTCGCTGAGCATGAGCACGGCCGCCTTGGAGGCGCCGTAGGCGCCGAGCGAGCGGGAGGGCAGATAGGCGGCGGCGGAGGCGGTGTTGACGATGTGGCCGCCCTGGCCGCGCTCGACCATCTGCCGGCCGAAGAGCCGGCAGCCGTGGATCACGCCCCACAGGTTGACGTCGAGGACGCGCCGCCACTCCTCCGTGGTGGTGTCGAGGAGGGAGCCGGCGAGACCGATGCCGGCGTTGTTGACGACGACGTCGGGGACGCCGTGCTCGGTGCGGACGCGGTCCGCGAGCTTCTCCATCGCGGACTCGTCGGCGACGTCGACCACCTCTGCGTGTGCCTCGGCGGCGCCGATCAGGGCGGCCATCTCCGCCGTGCGGTGGGCGCCTTCGGCGTCCCGGTCGACCGCGACGACGCGGGCGCCGGCCTCGGCGAAGGCGAAGACGGTGGCCCGTCCGATGCCGCTGGCGGCGCCGGTGACGAGGACGAGCCGGCCGCCGAAGTGGTCGGCGTACGCTCCGGCGGCCGGCAGGCGCCGGGGGGCGCCGATGCCGTTGCGCGTGCCGCCGCCCGCGGCGGCTTCGGCGTCGGGCTCGTTCGCGCGGACGAAGTCGCCGACCCAGGCCGTGAGTTGGTCGGGGCGGGTGCGGGGCGCCCAGTGCCGGGCGGCGAGTGTGCGCCGGGTCAGCCGGGGTGCCCACAGCTCGAGTTCGTCGTAGAGCCGGGGGGAGAGGAAGGCGTCACCGGTGGGCGTGACGAGTTGGACGGGGGTGTGCGCGTAGGCGTCGTCGCGTGGGCGCAGCAGGCGTGAGCGGACGTTGTCCCGGTAGAGCCAGGCGCCGTGCGCGGCGTCGTCCGGGAGGGACGAGGTGGGGTAGTCGTCCGTGCTGACGCGCTCCATGCGGTTGAGGAGCTTCGGCCACCAGCGCCGGCCGAGCGGGCCGCGCCAGGCCAGCTCCGGCAGCGCGGGGGTGTGCAGCGCGTACACGTACCAGGACTTGGCGCCCTGGGCGAGGAGTTGTCCGACGCGGCGGGGCGTGGGGCGGTTGGCGCGCTTCTTCAGCCAGTGCCCGAAGTGGTCGAGGGAGGGGCCGGAGATCGAGGTGAAGGACGCGACGCGGCCCTCGGTCCGGCGGACGGTGACGAACTCCCAGCCCTGTACCGAGCCCCAGTCGTGGCCCACCAGGTGGACGGGCCGGTCGGGACTGACCGCGTTGATCACGGTGAGGAAGTCGTCGGTGAGCTTTTCGAGAGTGAAGCCGCCGCGCAGGGGCTTCGGGGCCGTGGAGCGGCCGCAGCCGCGCACGTCGTAGAGGATGACGTGGAAGTCGGCGGCGAGCTGCCGGGCGATCTCGCTCCACACCTCCTTGGAGTCCGGGTAGCCGTGGACCAGGACGACGGGGGGCCGCCCCCGCTCGCCCAGTTCGGCGACGCACAGCTCGACGCCCTCGGCCGTCCGCACCCGGCGCACCGAGGCGCCCTCCAGGGCTGGGGCGCCGGACGCCGCGGGCTCCCTGCCGCCGTCAGCTGTCGGCTCGGAACCACTCATGGTCGCTTCCCCTCCTGGCTGCCGCAGTCCTGCCAACGCCGCACGTGCGGCAGGTCGTCGTCCAACCAGAACGCGCTCTCCTCCGGGTCGCGCGAGTCGGTGACGACGAGGATCTCCTCGAACTTGGCGCCCGTGCCCCGGAACCCCAGGTGCGGCTCGACCGCCCACAGTCCCGGCCGCGGCGGGTGGTCGGAGAAGCGGTACGGGCTCCACAGCGGCGACCAGCCCTCCCGGTGGCCGCGCAGCGCGTCGCTCGCCAGGCCCTTCAGCGCCTGGAGGCCGAAGCCGAAGAGCGTGGGGGACCAGCCCTCGCGGACGCGGTCCACGCGGTGCGCGATGACGCCGAAGGGGTAGGCGCGGTGCCGGTTCTCGTAGCCCTGGCGGACCATCAGTTGGTCGACGGCGAGGTAGATCTCCCGCAGCGAGCGCCGCTCCCGCACCTGCTCGAGTATGAGCGCGCGGTGCGCGGCGAGGTCGTCCAGCAGTTTCTCGTGCAGCGGGTGCGGGCCGAGGCAGCCGGAGTAGCCGATGTCGGCGGTGTACCCGCGGTGGACGGGCGCCATGTCGAGGATGAACGGCATGCCCGGCTCCAGCCGCCGGTCGGTGGGGAAGAACTGCAGCGGATGCCGGAATCCGGCGAACGCCGTGCGGTCGCCGAACCAGGCGAACGGGAGATGGAACCAGTCGCGGACGCCACGCTCGGCCAGGTACCGGCGCTGCATCCGGGCGGCCTCCCGTTCCGTGACGCCGGGGCGCAGCTGCGCGGCGACCGCCTCGGCGCACTCGTACGCCAGCCGCTGCACCTCGCGGAAGCCGTCCAGGGACGGGTCCGAGCCGCGCGGCCCCGTCCGGGCGGAGGGGGCCCGGGGAGCCCTGCCGCCCGCCGCCTTCCCGGCCGCCGTTCCGCCGGCCGCCGCCATGCCGGCCATGCCGGCCGTGCCAGCGCTCGCCATGCCGTCACCGTCCTGTCTCCCTCACCCGTGCGGGCCGGGCGCGGTACGTGTCCGTAACTTGACACTGATGACTGTGACAACGGTCCATGGCGTCGTCAAGGGGCGTGCACAGCCTTGTGGATACCGCTGGTAACCACCGCAGTCGGCGGCGGCCCCTCGGAGGCCCTCGGCGGACCCTCGGCGGCCCTCGGAGGCGACGGAGGCGACGAAGGCGTCGACTTCCGTTGCCGCGCCACCCTCCGAAAGGCCTGCTTCCCCGGGGCACCCCTACAACCTGAGGGGGAGAACCCGCCGCGACGGACAGCCGTCCGGAGGGACGCGCCGACGGCCCCTCCTGCCCTAGCGTCTTACCCGTGACAGTGATCGCGACCGAACGCCTCAGCAAGCGGTACCCACGGGTGACCGCGCTCGACCGGCTGGACCTCGGCATCAAGCCGGGCGTCACCGGTCTGGTCGGCGCCAACGGCGCCGGCAAGTCCACCCTGATCAAGATCCTGCTGGGGCTGGCGCCCGCGACAGAGGGCAACGCCAGCGTCCTCGGTATGGATGTGCGCACCGAAGGGCCGCGCATCCGCGAGCGGGTCGGCTACATGCCCGAGCACGACTGCCTGCCGCCCGACGTCTCGGCCACCGAGTTCGTCGTCCACATGGCGCGCATGGCCGGGTTGCCGCCGACCGCCGCCCGGGAGCGCACCGCGGACACCCTGCGGCACGTCGGGCTGTACGAGGAGCGCTACCGCCCCATGGGCGGCTACTCCACCGGCATGAAACAGCGCGTCAAGCTCGCGCAGGCCCTGGTGCACGACCCGCAGCTGGTCTTCCTCGACGAGCCGACCAACGGCCTCGACCCCGTGGGCCGGGACGACATGCTCGGTCTGATCCGGCGCGTGCACACCGACTTCGGCATCTCGGTCCTGGTCACCTCGCACCTGCTCGGCGAGTTGGAGCGCACCTGCGACCACGTGGTGGTCATCGACGGCGGCAAGCTGCTGCGGTCCTCCGCCACCGCCGACTTCACGCAGGCGACCGCCGCCCTCGCGGTGGAGGTCACCGACAGCGACAGCCACCCGGACGGTACCGCCGCCCTGCGCGACGCGCTGCTCGCCGCCGGGCTGCGCGTGGACAGCGCCGGCCCCGGCACGCAGACTCTGCCGGGTGCCGGCCGGATCGTCCTCGTCGACGCCGCGGACGAGCACGCCCACGACGTCGTCCGCGACACCGTCGCGGAACTCGGTCTCGGACTCGTCCGCATGGAGCAGCGCAGACACCGCATCGCCGAGGTGTTCCAGAGCCCGGCCGCAGCCCCGCAGGCACCGGAAGGAGGCGGCACCGATGTCCGCTGAGACCACCCCCACCACGGCCAGGGCCGCCGAAGCCCCGGCCGGCGCGTCGATCCACGACATCGGCTACCGCCACTACGACGGCGAACGCCACGGTCGCGCCTACGTCCGCCGGTCGCTGTTCGCGCAGTCGCTGCGCGGCGCGTTCGGCATCGGCCGCAGCGCCAAGTCCAAGGTGCTGCCGATCCTGCTGCTCACCTTCATCAGCGTGCCGGCGGTCATCGTCGTGGCCATCGCGGTGTTCACCGACGCCAACTCGCTGGCCGTGAAGTACACCAACCTCGTCATCAATGCGATGCCGCTCATCGGGCTGTTCGTCGCCGCCGTGGCGCCGCAACTCGTCTCCCGGGACCTGCGGTTCAACACGATGCCGCTGTACCTGTCGCGGCCGATGGAGCGCACCGACTACGTGGCGGCCAAGTTCGCCGCCATGGCCACGGCCATCGCGGTCTTCACCGGTCTGCCGCTGCTGGTGATGTTCCTCGGCGGGCTGCTCGGCAAGCTGAAGTTCGCCGACCAGGCCAAGGGCTTCGCGTTCGGCCTGGTCCTGGTCGCCGTGTTCTCGCTGCTGCACGCCGGCATCAGCCTGCTCGTCGCCTCCGTCACGCCGCGCCGCGGCTTCGGCGTCGGCGCCATCATCGCCGTGCTGACCATCCCCTACTTCGCGGTCAACGCGCTCATGGGAATCCTCTGGTACAACGACCGCCTGGGCGCGGTCGAGTGGCTCGGCCTGTTCTCCCCCGGCACGCTGATGGCCGGCATCCAGTCCAAGTACCTGGACGGCACGAGCGACTTCCCCGGCGAGATCGTCGTCTCGGACGGCGCCGGCGTGGTGTACCTGCTGGTCACCGCGCTGCTGATCGCGGGCTCGTACGCGCTGCTTAACCTCCGCTACCGGAGGGCCGGCCTGTGACCGCCCGCCGCCTCACCACCACGTCCGTCAGCCGGTCCCGAGGGAGAGCCCAGTGACCACGATCCGCATCGACCACGCCTCCCGGTGGTTCGGCAACGTCGTCGCCGTCAACGACGTCACCTTCGACGTCGGGCCGGGCGTCACCGGCCTGCTCGGCCCCAACGGCGCCGGCAAGTCCACCCTGATCAACCTCATGGCCGGCTTCCTCGCCCCCTCCACCGGCAGCGTCACCCTCGACGACCGGCCGATCTGGAAGAACGAGCAGGTCTACCGCGAGATCGGGCTCGTCCCCGAGCGGGAGGCGATGTACGACTTCCTCACCGGCCAGGAGTTCGTCCTCGCCAACGCCGAACTGCACGGGCTGTCCGACCCGGGCGCCGCCACCGCCCGGGCGCTGGCCACGGTCGAGATGGAGTACGCCGCCGACCGCCGCATCAACACCTACAGCAAGGGCATGCGGCAGCGCGTGAAGATGGCCTCCGCGCTGGTCCACGAGCCGTCCGTGCTGCTGCTCGACGAGCCGTTCAACGGAATGGACCCGCGCCAGCGCATGCAGCTGATGGAGCTGCTGCGGCGGATGGGCGAGGACGGCCGCACGGTGTTGTTCTCCTCGCACATCCTGGAGGAGGTCGAGCAGCTCGCCGCGCACATCGAGGTCATCGTCGCCGGACGGCACGCCGCCAGCGGCGACTTCCGCCGCATCCGCCGGCTGATGACCGACCGCCCGCACCGCTACCTCGTCCGCTCCAGCGACGACCGGGCGCTGGCCGCCGCGCTCATCGCCGACGCCTCCACGACCGGCATCGAACTCGACTTCACCGAGCGGGCGCTGCGCGTGCAGGCCGTCGACTTCGGCCGCTTCACCCAGGAACTCCCGCGCATCGCCCGCAGCCACGGCATCCGGCTGCTGACGGTCTCGCCGTCGGACGAGTCCCTGGAGTCCGTCTTCTCGTACCTCGTCTCGGCCTAGCAAGGAGCCACGTGTCATGTACGACCCCACGGTCGCCCGGCTCACCTACCGGGCTCTGCTCGGCCGACGCCGCGCCCTCATCCTGTGCGCCCTGCCGGCGCTGCTGCTGGCCATCGCCGTCCTCGTCCGGGTCACCGGCGTGGCGGACGACAACGTCGCGACGAACCTGCTCGGCGGCTTCGCCCTCGCCACGCTCGTCCCGCTGATCGGCGTCATCGTCGGCACCGGCGCGATCGGCCCCGAGATCGACGACGGCTCGATCGTCTACCTGCTGTCCAAGCCGCTCAAGCGGTCCACCATCATCCTCACCAAGCTGACCGTCGCGGTCGGCGTGACGTTCCTCTTCGCGGCGCTGCCGGTGCTGCTCGCCGGGCTGATCATGGTCGGCGGCAGCCAGCAGATCGCGGTGGCGTACGCCATCGGCACGGTCGTGGCGTCCGTCGCGTACTGCACGCTGTTCCTGCTCATCGGCACGATCAGCCGCAACGCGGTGATCATCGGCCTGGTCTACGCGCTGGTCTGGGAGGCGCTGTTCGGCAGCTTCGTGCCCGGCGCGCGCACGCTCAGCGTGCAGCAGTGGGGCCTGGCGCTGGTCGACCGGCTGGTCGGCAGCGGCGTGGAGGTGACCAGCGCGGTCGCGCTGCCCACCGCCGCCGTCCTGCTCGCCGTGGTCACGGTCGGCGGCACCTGGTACGCCGTCGAGCGCCTGAAGGTCCTCACCCTCGCCGGCGAGGAGTAGCCGACAGCCGGGGCGGGCGGGCACACACGCGCCCGCCCGCCCCGGTGGCGCGTCGGGCGCGGCGCCGCCGACGGGCACCGCCGCGCGGTCATGATGGCCGTATGGACCTCTATGACGTGATCGTGCTGGGTGCCGGACCGCCCGGCGAGAACCTCGCCGAGAGGGTCCGCGCCGCCGGCCTGTCCGTCGCCGTCGTGGAATCCGAACTCGCGGGCGGTGAGTGCTCGTACTGGGCGTGCATGCCGAGCAAGGCGCTGCTGCGTCCGCCGATCGCGCTCGCGGAGGCGCGGCGGCTCGCCGGGGCGCGGGAGGCGTTCAGCGGCGAGTTGGACGCCGCCGCCGTGCTCGGGCGCCGCGACTCGTTCGCGGCGCACTGGGACGACGCCGGGCAGGTCGACTGGATCCGCTCCACCGGCGCCGAGTTCGTCCGGGGCCACGGGCGGATCGACGGTCCCTGCCGGGTGATCGTGGAGACGCCCGCTGGGGTGCAGCGGCTGCTCACCGCGCGGCACGCCGTGGTCGTCTGCACCGGCAGCGCCGCCGCGCTGCCCGACCTGCCCGGGCTGCCCGAGGCGCTGCCGTGGACCAACCGGGAGGGCACCGGCGCCCGTGAGGTGCCCGACCGGCTCGCGGTGGTCGGCGGCGGGCCGGTCGCCGTCGAACTCGCCTACGCGTGGCGGGCGTTGGGTGCGGAGGTGACGGCGCTTGTGCGCGGCGAGCGGCTGCTGGAGCGGATGGAGCCGTTTGCCGGCGAGCACGTCGCGGAGGGACTGCGGGCGGCGGGCGTCGACGTCCGCTTCGGCGTGTCGGTCACCGCCGTGCGACGCCCAGACCCGGAGGGCGAGGTCACCCTCGAACTCGACGACGACGGCGGCGGCGGACTCGTCGCCGTCGCCGCCGACGAGGTGCTGTTCGCCACCGGCCGACGACCGCGCACCGACGACATCGGCCTGGAGACCGTCGGTCTCACACCGGGCGACTGGCTGCCGGTGGACGACACCCTGCGGGTGACCGGGGTGTCCGGCGGCTGGCTGTACGCCGTCGGGGACGTCAACCACCGGGCGCTCCTCACCCACCAGGGCAAGTACCAGGCGAGGATCGCCGGTGCCGCCATCGCCGCCCGCGCGCACGCCGGCGCCGCGCTGGACACCGCCCGCTGGGGCGCCCACCAGGCCACCGCCGACCGCGACGCCGTCACCCAGGTGGTCTTCGGTGTGCCGGAGGCGGCGGCCGTGGGGCTGACGGTCCAGGAGGCCGAGCGGCGCGGACTGCGCGTCCGGGCCGTCGACTTCGACCTCGGCAAGGTGTCGGGCGCCTCGCTGTTCGCCGACGACTACCGGGGCCGCGCCCGGATGGTCGTGGACCGGGAGCGCGCGGTGCTCGTCGGCGCCACGTTCGTCGGCCCCGGAGTCAGCGAACTGCTGCACGCGGCCTCGGTCGCGGTGGTCGGCGAGGTGCCGGTCGAGCGGCTGTGGCACGCCGTCCCCGCCTACCCGACGATCAGCGAGATCTGGCTGCGGCTGCTGGAGACCTGGCGCGACGGCGAGGACGGCGACCAGGGGTGAGCCCGATGCGGCGGCTCAACGGCCCAGGAAGGCGCCGCCGTTGACCTGGACGATCTGCCCGGTGATGTGGCCCGCCGCATGGGAGGCGAGCCAGTGCAGGGTCTCGGCGACGTCCCCGGGTGCGCCGGCGCGGCCGGTGAACGTCTCGTCCACCAGCTCGCGACGCCGCTCCTCGCTCAGCGAGTCGCCGAAGAAGCCGGTGTCCTCGACATAGCCGGGCGCGACGACGTTCACCGTGACGCCGTGCGGGCCGAGGCGGCGGGCCAGGTCGAAGGCGTACGGGTGCAGCGCCGCCTTCCCGGCGGCGTACGCGCAGGAGCCGGAGCCCCGCAGGGCGGAGATCGAGCCGAGGAACAGCACCCGGCCGCCGGGGCAGGCCAGCCGGTGGTTCAGCGCCTCGGTGAGCAGGACGGCGGTGAGGGTGTTGAGCCGGAAGTTGAGCGTCCAGTCGTGCGCGACGGCGCCGAGCCCGCCGCCGCGTTCCGGCCGCACGGCGTCCTCCAGCCCGCCGTTGCCGCCGGCGGCGTTCACCAGCACGTCGACGGCGCCGTACTCGACCTTGAGCAAGTTCTCGACCCGTTCGGCCCCTTCGGGTGTGGTCAGGTCGGCGGCGACCGCCGCCGCGCCCGGCAGCTCGGCCAGCGCCTCCTCCAGCACGTGCGGTCGTCGGCCCACGAGGACCAACTGGTCGCCGTCCGCGGCGAAGCGGCGCGCCGCCGCGAACCCGATGCCGGTGCCGCCGCCACTGATCACCACTGTCCGAGTCATAGCCGGAGGGTAGCGGGACGGGCCGCCCGTTCCCCGGCATCCGTCCGACCCGGCGCTGTCAGCCGGCGGCGGGCGTGCGGTGTCAGTCGAGGACGGCGGTGGTCGCGCCGCTGCGGAGGCGGTCCAGTACGACCGCGATGCCGTCCTCGTCGTTGGAGGCGGTGACCTCGTCGGCGACCTCCCGCAGCTCCGGGTGCGCGTCGGCCATCGCCACGCCCCACGCCGCCCAGCGGAACATCGGCACGTCGTTCGGCATGTCGCCGAAGGCGATGGTCTCGCGCGCGGTGACCCCGAGGCGCCGGGCGGCCAGCGACAGCCCGGTGGCCTTGGTGAGTCCGGCCGGCAGCAGCTCCACGACGCCCTCGCCGGCCATCACCACGTCGACGAGGTGTCCGGCGGCCTCCCGGGCCGCCTTGGCGAGCGCGTCGTCGTCCAGCTCCGGGTGCTGGAGGTACACCTTGGCGACCGGCTCGGCCAGGATCTCCGCCGGGTCGTCGGTCCGCAGGACCGGCAGCCCGCCGTCGATCACCAGGAAGTCCCGCGTGGTGACGACCTCGCCGGCGAGCCCGTCGCGGGACGCGGCGAGGGCGAGCGGGCCCGTCATGCGCCCGATCTCGGTGAGCGCGGCGGCGGCGAGGCGCCGGTCGAGGGTGACGGAGGTCAGGAGCCGGCGTTCGCCCGCGTGGTAGAGCTGGCCGCCCTGCCCGCACACCGCGAGCCCGGTGTAGCCGAGCTCGTCAAGTATGGGGATCGTCCACGGCACGTTCCGGCCGGTCACCACGAGGTGGAGGGCGCCGGTGTCGGTGGCCGCCCGGATGGCGTCCCGGGTGCGCGACGACACGGTGCCGTCGCCGCGCAGCAGGGTTCCGTCGAGGTCGGTGGCGACGAGTCGGTAGGGGAAGCTCACCCGGCGACCGGTTCGAGCACGTCACGCCCGCCGAGGTAGGGCCGCAGCATCTCGGGGACGCGCACCGAGCCGTCCTCACGCTGGTGGTTCTCCAGGAGCGCGACGATCGTGCGCGGCACCGCGCACAGCGTGCCGTTGAGTGTCGCCAGCGGCTTGACGTGCTTGCCGTCGCGCATCCGGATCGACAGTCGACGCGCCTGGAACTCGTCGCAGTTGGAGGCGGAGGTCAGCTCGCGGTACTTGCCCTGCGTCGGAATCCACGCCTCGCAGTCGTACTTGCGGGAGGCGGAGGCGCCGAGGTCGCCGGTGGCCACGTCGATGACCTGGAACGGCAGCTCCAGGCCGGTCAGCCACTGCTTCTCCCAATCCAGCAGCCGCCGGTGTTCGGCCTCGGCGTCGGCCGGGTCGACGTAGGAGAACATCTCGACCTTGTCGAACTGGTGCACCCGGAAGATGCCCCGGGTGTCCTTGCCGTACGTGCCGGCCTCGCGGCGGAAGCAGGGGGAGAAGCCGGCGTAGCGCAGCGGCAGCCGCTCGGCGGGGACGATCTCGTCCATGTGGTAGGCGGCGAGGGGGACCTCGGAGGTGCCGACCAGGTAGTAGTCGTCCTTCTCCAGGTGGTAGACGTTCTCGGCGGCCTGGCCGAGGAAGCCGGTGCCCTCCATCGCGCGCGGCTTGACCAGGGCGGGGGTGAGCATCGGCACGAAGCCGGCCTCGGTGGCCTGCGCGATGGCGGCGTTGACCAGGGCCAGCTCCAGCAGGGCGCCGACGCCGGTGAGGTAGTAGAAGCGCGAGCCGGAGACCTTCGCGCCGCGCTCGACGTCGATGGCGCCGAGCAGCTGGCCGAGTTCCAGGTGGTCGCGCGGGGTGAAGCCCTCGGCCTCGAAGTCGCGGATCGTGCCGACGGTCTCCAGGACGGTGAAGTCGTCCTCGCCGCCGACGGGCACGTCCGGGTGGACGAGGTTGCCCAGCTTGAGCAGCAGGCGCTGCGTCTCGTCGGCGGCCTCGTCCTGCGCGGCGTCGGCTGCCTTGACGGCGGCGGACAGCTCGCCCGCCCGCTTGAGCAGGTCGGCCTTCTCGTCGCCGCTCGCCTTGGGGATGAGCTTGCCGAGTTGCTTCTGCTCCGAGCGCAGCTCGTCGAAGCGCACGCTGGAGGACCGACGGCGCTCGTCGGCGCTCAGGAGCGCGTCGACGAGGTCGACGTCCTCTCCTCGGGCGCGCTGGGAGGCGCGCACACGGTCCGGGTCCTCACGAAGCAGGCGAAGGTCAATCACCAGGCCAGGCTACCGGTGTCGGGCGGACGGCAGGACCGGACGTCGGTTTGTCCGGTCCTGCGGTGTTTTCAGTCGGGTCGGTGCTTGATGCGCGCTTTGCGGTGCCTCATGCTGTTGACCGTCGCGGGCCGCCGGAGCGCGGACCCGAAGCGCGGACCCGGAGTGTGGGCACCGTGGGGGCCGATGTGGTCGCCCTGTGTTATCCACAGCGGTGGGCCGCACGTTCGGGTTTTCCACAGGCTGTGCTGTCAGCCTGTGGAAATCCGAGGTGGCGCGGGGTGTGGCGGCTCGCACCGGATTCAGTAGCCCGTCCTTCTCGATTCAAACCAGAGATCGTTACTCGTTGGAGGGAAATTCACCCACTCCGGGGTGTAATCCACGGGAGTCGGGGTGACGCGGGGGCCTGTGGGGCGAATGCCCGGGTCCGCCCTCTTTGCGGCGTGGTGTCGTGGATATGTCGACACTGCCGGGCTGGCGGGTGTCGACTTGTACACAACCCCCGAGGGCTGCCTGTGGATAACTTCGGTCACCCTGTGGGAAACCCCGGACCCGCCGGAGGGCACGCCGCATGGGCCGGGTGTCAGCCGCGCCCGTCCGTCGTCAGCCGCGGCCGTCCATGCAGCGCGCCACCCAGTCCGCCGCCGCGCTGAACGCCTCGTCCGTGGCGCCCGGCCCCAGCGTCGCCGGGCGCGCGTCCGCCCTCGGATACGAGCCGAGGAACCGCACCGCGCGGCAGCCACGCTTGAGCCCCATCAGCACGTCCGCCACCCGGCGGTCCTGGATGTGCCCCTCGCAGTCCACCGAGAAGCAGTACCGCCCGATGCCCTCACCCGTCGGACGGGACTCGATCCGCATCAGGTTCACCCCGCGCGAGGCGAACTCCCGCAGCGGTTCGAGCAACGCGCCCGAGGTGTCCTCGCTCAGCCAGAACACCACCGACGTCTTGTCCGCCCCGGTCGGCGCCGGCGGCCGGGCCGGCCGGCCGACCAGCACAAAGCGCGTCTCCGCGTTCTCCGCGTCGTGGATGTCGCTCACCAGCACGTCCAGCCCGTAGGTCGCGGCGGCGAACTCCCCGGCGAACGCCGCGTCGTACCGCCCCTCCTGCACCAGCCGGGCGCCGTCCGCGTTCGACGCCGCCGACTCCCACAGCGCGTCCGGCAGGTTCGCCGCGAGCCACCGGCGCACCTGCGGCTGCGCCACCGGATGCCCGGTGACGGTCTTGATCTGCTCCAGCGGAGTACCCGGCCTGACCAGCAGCGCGAAGGCGATCGGCAGCAGCACCTCGCGGTAGATCATCAGCGGCTCGCCGGAGGCCAGCTCGTCGATGGTGGCGGTGACGCCGCCCTCCACCGAGTTCTCGATCGGCACCAGGGCGCCGGCGGCCTCCCCGGCGCGTACGGCGTCCAGCGCGGCGGGCACCGAGACCATCGGGACCAGCTCCCGGGTGGCGGCCTCGGGCAGCGTGCGTACGGCGGCCTCGGTGAACGTTCCCTCGGGACCCAGATAGGTGAAGCGGCTCGCGGGTGACATACCGCAACAGTAGTCAGCCGCGGCACCCGGCGGGGGACGTTATCCGAGGGGCGGAACACCTCCGCCGGCCGCGCCTGCCGGGCCCGCCAGCGCCAGCCGCCGCACCACCAGTGCCGTGTAGCCCTCGAACTCCTCCCGGCTCATGCCGCGCAGCGGTATGTTCTGCATCTTCAGCGGCCGCCCACCCGGCAGCGGGACCTCCACGTCCGCTCTGCCGTGCCGCCCGCGCAGCCACTCGGTCAACACCCGTCCCAGCAGTTCCACTGTCGGCGGGACCAGCGCCGGCGGAGCGAGCACGACGAGGTCCAGCAGATCCCCCGGCCCCCGGCCGCCCGGCACGCCACGACGCAGCCCGACGTGCGGCCGCAGCTCCGGGAACGTCACCAGATGGTCCCGGAGGTCGGCCGCCGAGTGGACGTTCCCGTCCGACCGGACGCCGGCGACGAGATGCCGTTCCCGTGTCTCCATCTCCCCAACCCCCCACGGCAGAACGAGGCAGGTACCGCAGCATGCCAGCGTCGCGGCCGGTCGGGGGCGGGTTTTACTGAACAGCCGTCAGTTCGCAGCCGTCCGGGAACGCGCGGACGGGGGCGGCGGGCGCTATCCCTCCAGCAGCGGCTGGCCCACGTAGCCGCCCTCCGGGGCGCCGCCCGGCACCGCGAACAGCGCGCTCGCCTCGTGCCGGATGAACCGGGACAGCGCGTCCCCCCGGTCCAGCTTCCGCTGCACCGGGACAAAGCCCTTCTGCGGGTCCGCCTGCCAGGCCACGAACAGCAGACCGGCGTCCGGGGCGCCGTCCGGCAGGAAACCGTCGTGGTAGGAGAACGGCCGCCGCAGCATCGTCGCCCCGCCGCTGGTCTCGGGGGCCGACACCCGGGCGTGCGCGTTGAACGGCACGAGCAGCCGGCCGCGCGCGTCGGTCTTCTCCAGGTCCAGCGGAGTGTGCTCGTCGCCGCCGGACAGCGGGGCGCCGTCGGACTTGCGGCGGCCGATCACCCGCTCCTGCTGCTCCAGGCTCTGCTCGTCCCACTCGTCCAGCAGCATCCGGATGCGGCGCACGACGGCGTACGAGCCGTGCTCCATCCATTCCGGGCTGCGCCGGTCCCCGCCGCGCGGCACGAAGACGTGCCTGTCGAAGTCGTCGTCCTCCGGGCGCGGGTTGTTGGTGCCGTCGACCTGGCCCATCAGGTTGCGCGCGGTACGCGGGCGGTCGGTGGCGCCGGGTGTGCGGTTGAAGCCGGTCATCTGCCAGCGCGGCCGGGCCACCCGGCCGGTCTCCCGCTGGAGGACGCGCAGCGCGTTGAAGGCGACCAGCCCGTCGTCCGCGCAGATCTGCACCCACAGATCGCCGTTCGAGCGGCGGCTGTCCAACTCGTCGGCGGAGAACTCCGGCAGCGGTTCGAGGGCCGCGGGCCGCCGGTCGGCCAGGCCCGTCCGGTCGAAGAAGGAGGCGCCGAAGCCGAACGTCACGGTCAGCGAGGACGGACCGGCGTCGTCGGCGATCCCGGTGTCCGCCACGCCCTCGACCGGCTCGCCCGCCATCAGCCGCGCGGCCGCCGCCGACCAGCGCCGCAGCAGCGCCGACGCCTCGCGCCTGCCCGCGCCCGGCGCGAGGTCGAAGGCGGCCAGGTGGCCGTGCGCCTGGCCGGGCTCGACGATGCCCGGCTGGCGGGTGCCGTGGAAGCTGTGCCGTCCGGCGCCCACACTGGCCAGCGGCGTCACCGGCGTGCGGTCCTGGGAGAGGGAGTGGGCGAGCGCGCCGCCACTGCCGCCCAGCGCGAGACCGCCGGCGCCGGCCGCGCCGACCGTGCCCAGCAGTCGGCGCCGGGAGAGCGACAGCGTCGCCCCGCCGGCCGTCTCCTCGTTCCGCTCCCGTGGCGGCTCGGCCTCGGTGGTGGTCGCCTTCTCGTCCGACATCTCGTCCCGCTTCTCTTCCGGTCTCTTCCCGTGCGCGTCCTGTGTGCTCATCAGCCGATCCGCACGTCCGTCGTCTCCGTCACCTGGTCCACGTCCGAGGTGCGCACGGTGACGGCGATCCGCCACTCGCCGGGCAGCGGCAGCCGCACGTCCTCGGCCGTCCAGTGCCGCCGCGCCTCGGCGCCCTCGCCGAACGGCTCCGGGTCGACGGACAGCGGCCCGACGTCCCGGCTCGGCAGCGTGAACGCCACCCTGACCTCCTCGGCGTCCACATCCGTGCGCACGTGGAGGGTGTTGGGGCCGACCCGGCCCGGGTCCAGGTCGATCCGGGCGGTGCCCCGGCCGTCCGGACCGCCGGTGTCGAACGGCACCGACAGCGAGACCGGACGGTCCGGCACGGCGGGCCCGCCCACGTCCCGCGAGGCGGCCTCGGTGCGGGCCGGTTCCGTACCGGTCAGCAGTGTGGTCACCGCGAGCAGCGCCACCGCGATCACGGTCTCGACGAGCACCGTGCGGCGCAGTCCGGCCCGCTCGGGGTCGGCGTCCCGCTGCCGTCGCCGCCGGGCCGACGCCACGGCCGCCGCCTGCCGGGCGAGCTGCGCCCGCCGCTCGGGATCCGGCTCGCCCGAGGCGGCGCCGACCGCCGGAGCGGTGAGCTCCTGGTCCACGTCCTCGGGCCGTTCCTCGGCCCGGGGCGCGCCCAGCCGGCGGGACCAGCGCCGGGAGTACCACGCGGCGACCAACAGCACGGCCAGCAGCGCCAGTTTGCCGAGCAGCAGCCGCCCGTACTCCGTACCGGTCAGCGCCGACCAGCCGCCGACCTGCCGCCAGGCCTGGTAGCCGCCCGTCGCGACGAGCGTCAGCACGCACAGCGTCGCCACCGTCGAGAACCGGCGTGCCGCCGCGCCCGGCACCGGAGCCCCCGACCGCAGCGCCACCAGCAGCGCCGCGAGCCCGCCCAACCACAGGGCGACGGCCAGCAGATGCGCGGCGGCTACCGGGATCGCCACGGCGATCTGCCGCCCGGCGGACGCGTGCTCGGCCGCCGCCCAGGTGGCCGCCAGCCCCACGGCCGTCAGCGAACCGCCGAGCAGCAGCCCGGTGAACCCTGCGAGCCCGGTGGACCCGCCGCGTTCCGCCCGCTCCCCGCCCGCCGCCAACCGGCGGCTGAAGGGGCCGAACAGCGCCCCGACGAACAGCGCCGCCACCCCGAGCAGCAGCAGCCGCGCCAGCAGCGCCGTGCCCGTCCTGGTGTCCAGCACCGACCGCAGCCCGCCGAGGTCGAACGCGTCGGCCAGGCCGCCGCCGGTGGTGAACGGGTACCTCAGCAGGAGCAGTACGACGGTGGCCGCGGCGAGCGTCGACCAGCCCGCCACCACCAGCCGCTGCACCGGGCGCCGCCCCGCCGCCCCGCGCCAGCAGAGCAGTACGAAGCCCGCACCGCCGACCAGCAGCACCAGGCCGCCGTACGCCGCGAACCGCGCCGCGTCGTACGCCGCCGCCACCGGCCCGGCGCCTACCTGCCGCTCCGGCAGCACCACGGACGTCTCCGACGGCGCGCCGACCGAGAAGGTGAACGCGCCCGAGATCGGGTGGCTGTCCGCCGACACGGCCCGCCAGGCGACCGTGTAGGTGCCGTCGGGCAGGTCGGCGCGCAGCGGCACCCCGTACCGGACGCGGCCCGGGCTGCACAGGTCCTGGATCTCGCCGGTGTCGACGCGTTCACCGTCCGGCGCGAGGACCTTGATCGAGTCCTCGTCCAGTGCGACCTGTTCGGAGAAGCCGAGGGTGACGGTCGTGGGGGCCGACGCCGCCACCGAGCCCTGCGCCGGTTCGCTGCCGGTCAGCGACGAGTGCGCGGCGGCCGGCGTGGCACCGGCGAGCACGCCGAGCACCGCGAGCAGCAGCGCGGCGGCCGCGAGGAGCGGCCGGAGCGCGGAGCGGGGCGCGGTGGCGGGCATCGGACCTCCAGTTCGGGCGGTGGGGGCGGTCAGTGGCCGTCGTGGCCGCTGTGGTCGCCGCCCCCGTCGGCGGTGTGCGTCCGGGACTCGACGGGCACGTCCAGCCTGATCGGCGCGGACTTCTCGAAGCGCAGCTCGACCTTGACGGTGTCGCCTTCGGCGAGTTCGCGCTTGAGCTCCATGAACATCAGGTGGTTGCCCCCGCGCCGCAGCTTCAACTCCCCGTTGGCCGGAACGTCGAAGGAATCCACCTGCCGCATCTTGTTGTCGACGACCTCGTGGATCTGGACGTCGTCGGAGACGTCGCTGGTCGCGGACAGCAGCTTGTCGGCGGCGTCACCGGAGTTGGTGAGGGTGAGGAATCCGCCGGCGGCCTTCCGGTCGACCGGTTCCGGCACGAAGGCGCCGGTGGCCTTCAGCTTCGGCGCGGCCTGCGTGGCGGTGGTGTTCTCGGCGGACGGGCTCCCGCCGGCGTCGGAGCCGCCGCAGGCGCTCAGCAGCAGCGCGCCGGTCATGGCGAGCGCGGCGGTCAGGACGGTGCGGGTGGTGCGGGGGGTCACGGGTTCTCTCCCTTGATGAGCTTGGGGAAGTCCTTCTCGAATGTCTCGGCGGTGACGCCCTCGGTGTAGAGGACGTGGGCCCGGTCGTCCTTCGGGGAGAAGAACAGCACCTGGGAGCCGTGGGTCGAGACGATGTCGCCGTTCTTCTCCTCGTAGGAGGGCTCGATGGCGACGCCGACGGAACGCGCGCCGGCCTGGATGGTGTCGAAGTCCCCGGTGAGGCCGATGCTGCCGGGGGCGGCGCTCTTCAGCCACTTGCCGAGTTCCTTCGGGGTGTCCCGTTCCGGGTCGGAGGTGACGAAGACGACCTGGAGCTTGTCCTGGTCGGCCTCGGGCAACTGGGACTTGGCGAAGGCGATGTTGCTCATCGTCAGCGGGCACACGTCCGGGCAGTTGGTGTAGCCGAAGTAGATGAGGGTCGGCTTGCCCTTGGTCTCCTCGATCAGGTCGAACTCCTCGCCGTCCGTGTCGGTGAGGATCATGTCCGGCTTCTCGAAGGGCCGGTCGAGGACGACGCCCTGCTTGCCGCTGCTGCCGTCGGAGACCTCGGCGGCCGGGGAGTCGGCGGACTTCGCGCCGGTGCCCGAGCCGCAGGCGGTGGCGCCGACGGCCAGCGCGGCGGCCAGCGCCAGGGCCAGGCCGGCGCGGCGGGTGGACGCGGTGGTGGGTCGCATGGGTGCTCTCCCTCGTCTTCCGTGGGGTGGTCGGTGGTGGGTCGTCACGACTCCTCCTCGCGTGTTCGGCGGCGACCGGCCAGCAGGCCGAAGGCGATGCCGCCGACGCCGGCGGCGAGGCCTGCCCCGGCGAGCAGCCGTGCGGTGGTGTCGGTGCCGGTCACGTCGGCGGCGGCGGTGTCGGCGGCGGCGGTGTCCTTCGCGTCGCGCGCGGCCGGTGAGTCGTCGGAGCGGCTGCCGCCGCCGTGGTGGTCCCCGGCAGGCTCGCCGAGGTCGAGTACGGGCGCCGGGTTGTCCGGTTCGGCGTCCCCTCGCGGCACCTCGATCCAGCGCACGACCTCCTTGTTGTCGTACGTCTGCACCGCCTTGAAGACCAGCCGGTCGGCGTCCTCGGGCAGCCGCCCGACGGAGACCGGGAAGCGCTGGAAGGTGCCCGGGTCGATGCTGCCGCCCGACCAGGTGATCTTGACGGGGACCTCGTCGATCTTCCGGCCGTGGCTCTCCAGCGGCTTGTCCAACCGGCCCTTGTCGACCTTCACCTCCCAGCCCGGCACCGGTTCCGGCATCGCCGAGGTGAGCGGGTGGTCGGTGGGGAGGGTGACCTCGAGCCGGGTCGTGGCGGCGTTGTCGCGCTCGTTGGGCACCTTGAAGTTGATCGTGGCGTAGCCGCCGGCGGGCGCCTGAGCGGGGTCGACGGTGACGTGAGCGAGGGCGGGACCGGCGGCGGCGAGCACGGCGAACGCGCTCACTCCGAGAGTCGTCGCCGCCCGATGCATGGGAATCCACATGTTCTGGGTACTCCACATATGTGGCGGAATGGGATGAAACACGGCACGGCCGCGCATCCCGGTACCCGGGTGGCGCGTCAGGCCGTCAGCGCGAAGTCCTGCGGGCGGGCGGGCGGTCCGCGACGCACCACCGCGTGCCGCAGCGCCTCCGGCTCCGGCGGCGCACCGCTCCCGTCCTCCGCGACGCGGCGGCCTTCCGATGCCCGGACGTCCCCCGCGCGCAGCGCGACCAGCGCCCGGGCCCAGGCCAGCGCGTCCCGCAGCGCGCGCAGCGACACCTCGCCGAGCACGCCGTCCAGGACCAGCACCGACAGCCGCACCAGCCGCCACAGCGCGGCCTCACCGCGTCGCAGCAGCCACCCGGCCGCCAGTGCGGCCGCCAGGTGGCCGAGCAGCATCGGGCCGGAGGCCGTCGCGAGCGCGCCGCGCACCGCGAGGCGGACGCAGTCCAGTACCGAGAGGGTCAGCTGTGCGTCGGCCGGGGCGGGCGCGGCGGCCGACGCGTGGTGGCCGAGTCCGGCGTCCGCCAGCACGGCGCGGGCCTGCGGCAGGCTCAGCGCCGCCGCCCGCTCCCCGCACAGCAGGCCGCGGGCGAGTTCGATCAGCCGGCCGTCATCCCGGGAGCCCCGGGCGGCGAGCAGGTGTCCGGTGGTGAAGAGCGTGTGCAGGGCCAGCTGGCCGAGCGCCAGAGCGGCCGCGATGCCCGGCAGCGCGCGTTCCCGGCCGGCCAGCGACACCGCGACGGCGAAGACCGCCGCCACCGCGACGCCCAGCGTCCACAGCGGCACCGCGCCGCCGCCCGCCACCAGGTGCGCGGCGGCGGACAACGCGACGCAGGCCGCGGTGAAAACCGCGGCCCTCAGCAGTCGCAGACCTGCGCTCGCGCGCACGACGGGCACGTACATGGCGCCCACATCTTCTCACCGCCGCACACACCGACTACACCCGGCCGTCTCCGCGACGCATCCGCCAAACGAGCGCCACGACGTCAACCTCAGGCTTACGCGTGGGCGAGAAGGGCAATACGTAACGGTATGTCGAGCCACGGTGTGACCGACCGCAGCCGGGAGGCTGGAGCATGAGCATCTGGTGGTCCCTGCACCTGCGTCGCGAGGCGGCGAGCGTGCCGCTCGCCCGGCGCCTACTGCTCGGCACGATGGAGACCGCCGGTGTCGACGAGGACATCGCGTACGAACTCTCCCTCGCGCTGTCCGAGGCGTGCGCGAACGCGGTCGAACACGGCGGCGCCTCCGACCGCCGCACCGACCAGTACCGCGTCACCGCGTTCCTCGACGGCGACATGTGCCGTATCGAGGTCGCCGACCACGGCCCCGGCTTCCCCGCCGAACTCCT
>NZ_VJYK02000727.1 GCF_007097205.2 Streptomyces alkaliterrae | reverse complement strand
AGACAGCCGCCCGCGGACCCGGACCCTGCTCCGGCTCCGGTGGTTCCGGCCGCGCTGGTGGACCACGCCCGGAAGCTCTCCGCTGAGCACAAGCGGCGGACCGGCTACCCGATCGACGCCGACGGCCTCCGTACCCGGCTCGGCGTTCCTGCCCCGCTGGCCGTTGCCATCGCCAACCAACTCACCTGAAAGGACACCCCAACCCATGCGCCCTAAGCGCTTCCGCGACACCACCCGCATCGGCCCCGTGCATGTCGCCTCGTTCTACGACCGTCGAGGCCGGGACAAGCACACCGCCGCCTGCACGGCGCCGCGTTGCGGCTTCTCCGCCGAGTACGACAGCCGCGCCGCCGCCGAACTCGCCGCCCGAACCCACACCTGCAACCCCTGACTGGAGGAACGACTGTGTTCCAGCCTCGCTACCC
>NZ_VJYK02000726.1 GCF_007097205.2 Streptomyces alkaliterrae | reverse complement strand
TCGTAGGCGCGCTGGGCGGCAAACGTGGCGCGAATGGCCGTGGCCTCCGCTGCGTAGGCCAATGCTGATACCTCACCAACCACCTGCTGCACCTGGACGTCTTGCGCCACCGCCGAGGCATTGCCGGTGCTGAAGATGCGTTTTCGCTCGCGCACCTGCTGCGCAACTTCGCGAGTGATGGCGCGCGCAATGCCGGCCAGCGTGGCGAGGTGGAACAGCTGGTAGAACGCCGTCTGGTACTTGAAGCGGCTGCTGAACGGGAAGATGTTCTCGTCTTCCACGGCGGCGTTCTCATACACCGACGTGCCGCTGCCGGTGGTGCGCTGGCCGAAGCCGTTCCAGTCGTCGTGGTGCGTCACGCCCGGCTGATGTGAGCTGACGGCGGCGATCACGTCGGTGCCGTCTTCCAGGCGCGCATACAGGTCCAC
>NZ_VJYK02000725.1 GCF_007097205.2 Streptomyces alkaliterrae | reverse complement strand
GGGCAGCTGGAAGCGCACGGCGAACCACGGCTGCGCGCGGCGCAGCACCCAGCGCTGGCCGACCGCACTAACCAACAGCGCCGCGCCCAGCACCCACACCAGGGTGGGATCGAAATCACCTGCAATGTCGAGGAAGCCGAGCACACGGCGCGCGTCGGTCATCCCCGAAAGCGCCAGCCCCGCACCGAACAGCGCACCCGCCGCTGCCGCGGCCCCTGTCGCGCGGCTCATGCCGGGCGTCCGCCGTGGCGGATGAGGAACGTCGTCAGCATCGCGCAGGCCATGAACACCAGCACCGCCAGCAGCGAGCGCTTCGAGCCGCGAGCCATGCCACAGACGCCGTGACCACTGGTACAGCCACTGCCCAAGCGGGTGCCGAAGCCCACCAGCAGGCCGGCGCCGATCAACTGCCAGGCAGGCAAGGCATCGC
>NZ_VJYK02000724.1 GCF_007097205.2 Streptomyces alkaliterrae | reverse complement strand
GGCAGCGTGGGCGCCGGGGGCGAGCAGGCTGAACAGCAGGTGGAGCAGCGTCTGGGCGGCGACGAGGGTGCCGACTATGGCCAGCGGGCCGCGGCGGCGCTCGCCGCCGAACCAGGCGAGTGCCGCCGTGCCGACCGCCGCGGGGAGGAGGACGGCCGGCGGCACCGCGTGCCCGGACACCGTGCCGTGGCCGGCTCCCGCCAGCACGGCGCACACCACTCCGAACAACCCCGCGCGCACGGCGCGCAGCCCGCGCGGCGGGCGTTCCGCGCGGGGCTTCGGGGCGGTCTCGCGGGACCGGCGGGCGGTGGGTGTCATGGTCGCCGCATCATGGCACGGCGTGTCGCCGCCAGTCCCCTAAGGGGACCTTATCTCCGCAGGTCTTGTCGGTTTCCGAGTGGAGCTGAACGCCGTCGGCCGCCGCCCCGTACTCCCC
>NZ_VJYK02000723.1 GCF_007097205.2 Streptomyces alkaliterrae | reverse complement strand
CACCCGGACACCTCCGACCCCCGCCCCCTGCGGGTCGAACTACCCGGCTTCGGCGCCCGCACCGCGCGCCCCTTCCCGTTCTCCGACCAGCACACCCTGCCCGGCAGCCTCGGAGTCCCCCACGTCACCACCCGGCTGTGCCTGGACTCCCGCGCCCTCACCGCCGCGCTCTTCGCCCTCCGCCGCGACGGGCTCCGACGCGCCCTCGGCCGCCCCGCCGTACGCCGCGCCCTGATCCGCGCCTTCTCGACCGTCCATCTCGGCGGCGAGGACTTCGCGCTGCGCGTCGACGCCCGCCGCGGCGAACGGCACGCCGCGTTCACCCTCACCGGCAGCCGGCAGAGCAAGATCACCGGCCTCGTCGCCGCCCACACCGCACGGACCCTCCTCGACGGCCGCGCCCCCTCCGGCGTCCACCACCTCGAACAGCTCCCGCCC
>NZ_VJYK02000722.1 GCF_007097205.2 Streptomyces alkaliterrae | reverse complement strand
ATATATAACAGAAGGTTTATATAGTTAGAAGCAAGGTTGTGCTTCTAAAGGAAGTGGCTTGAGGGAGCCACTTATATGTTGGGGAGGCAACGCCTCCCGCAACATATCTTTTTCGTAATCAGATTAGAACTGGTAAACCAGACCTACAGCAACGATGTCATCAGTGCTTACACCGAGTGCTTTAGGGAAGGTGCGAATAAGCGGGGAAATTCTTCTCGGCTGACTCAGTCATTTCATTTCTTCATGTTTGAGCCGATTTTTTCTCCCGTAAATGCCTTGAATCAGCCTATTTAGACCGTTTCTTCGCCATTTAAGGCGTTATCCCCAGTTTTTAGTGAGATCTCTCCCACTGACGTATCATTTGGTCCGCCCGAAACAGGTTGGCCAGCGTGAATAACATCGCCAGTTGGTTATCGTTTTTCAGCAACCCCTTGTATCTGGC
>NZ_VJYK02000721.1 GCF_007097205.2 Streptomyces alkaliterrae | reverse complement strand
CCTTGGAAAGCAGCGTGTGGTCGAGCATTTGCAGGCGACCAATCAGTTCGAACGGATCAAGAACGTGGAGCGAGCCGAAGACCAAGTGCCCGGTCTGCGCTGCCTGAACTGCTGCAACACCTTCATTGCCTGTGCGGATCTCGCCGATGTCGATGATGTCCGGGTCCATCCGGAGCATGCGTTCGACGAGGTATGAGGAGTTCTGCCCCGTCGAAAGCAGTTGCACTGCCCATTCACGCGGGTACTCGACCGGATGCTCACGGGTGATCTGCCGCAGCTCGGGCGAAATCTGCCCCTTGTAGCGCAGCATTTCGTAGCCGGTCGTGGTCTTGCCACTTCCCGTCGGCCCCGTCTGAATAAACAGACCATCCGGCATCAGGACGACCTGCTCGAACATCGCGAGCTGCAGCGTCGTGAATCCCATCCGCTCAAAGTCGACTTTGC
>NZ_VJYK02000720.1 GCF_007097205.2 Streptomyces alkaliterrae | reverse complement strand
AGGTAGAGGCGCGAGCAGGTGTCGGCGGCGCATTCGCCCCATGCGAGGGCGCCGCGTTCGCTGAGGAGTCGGGCGAGGGCGAGGGCGCTGGAGGCGCGAAGCCAGTCGCCCCAGCCGGCGTCGTCGGCGCGGTCCACGTGGAGGTGCCAGGGGTGGCCGTCATGGCGGGAGAGTCGGGGGCGGGCGCCGCTGTGCGCGAGCAGCGCGTTGAGGCGTTCGGCCGCCCGGTCGGTGTCGGATGCGGTGAGGACGTCGCGGAGTTCGCGGATCGCGGCGCGCAGCTCGGCGGCGTCGGCGTCGGAGAACGTGTCGGCGGACAGGTCCTCGGCGCGCTCGCCGTGGCGGGCGAGTACGGCGGCGAGATCGGCGCGTGATGGTTCCGAACCCGGGGGTGCGGCGTTGGCGAGGTCGAGGATGCGCCGGGCGGGAGCGAATCCGGCACGGGGG
>NZ_VJYK02000719.1 GCF_007097205.2 Streptomyces alkaliterrae | reverse complement strand
GCCGCGGGGTCGGCGAGGGGGGCGAGGACGGCGCGGCCCAGCGCCGGGTCGTCGCCGATCAGCAGGGGTTCGGTGGGGAGCGGCCGGGTGGGGTCGACGAGGAGGAGTTGGCCGGTGGCGCGGTGACCGCCGAGGACGGCGGGGCCGTCCCAGGCGGGTGCCGGGTCGCCGTAGGCGGTCTGCTGGTCGAGCAGCGGGCGGCCGTCGCGGCGGACGGTGAGGCGGGTGACGAGGTGTCCCGGGGGTTCGGCGCTGCGGCCGAGTACCTGCTCCTCCCGTAGCAGGAGGCGTGCGGTGGCGGCGAGTTCGACGGTGTAGGACTGGTGGAGAACGCTGTCGCGGGTGCTGATCAGGGGCTCGGGCAGCCAGTTCAGGGAGGCGTGGTCACCGACCGTGAGGCGGACGTCGTAGGCGGCGGGGGTGGTGGTGGCGCCGCGCAGGGCGATGG
>NZ_VJYK02000072.1 GCF_007097205.2 Streptomyces alkaliterrae | reverse complement strand
GGGGTCCGGTCCTGCCCGGGTGCGGGGCGGGCTTCGTGGCGGCGGCCGAAGTGTCGCTCTTCGCAGGCGCCGCCGCGGATGGGGTCCCCGCCGCGGGGGCCTTCGCGGCGGGGGCGGTGCTCGCGGCCGCGGCCGCGCCGAAGTAGTCGCCGCCCTTGCGGCGGACGTCGTCCGTGCCCCAGGCGCGGGCCGCGCGGCGTGGGGCCTTCTGGAGCTGCGGGATGTGCTTGGAGCAGTGGATGTACGCCTCCTCCACCGTCACCTCCACCCACAGCTCGGGGCGTCGGCCCGGCACGGGGTCGACGGGCAGGTCGGGGTGGTCGGCGCGCATCCGGTCGTCCTCGACGAGCCGGGCGGTGCCGTTGACGTGCAGTCCTATCCGGGCGTTCAGGAAATCCACCAGGAGGATGCCCAGGTGCGGGTTCTCCTGGATGTTGCCGAGACTGGCGTGGACGCCGTTGCCCCGGTATTCCGGAAACGCGAGCGTGCGTTTGTCGATTACCCGGAGGAATCCGGGCGGACCCGCCCGGAACGTGCTGTCGCACTCGCCGCGCGCGTCGGCCGTGGCGAGGAAGAACATCTCCTGATCGGCGACGAACTCGCACATTCTTTCGTTCAGGTGGTCGAGCAGCTGCTCGTCGTAGAAGCGGTCGGCGCGGCGGGTGGAGTCCAGGCGCCGCTGGATCTCGTGTTCGCCGGCGCTGCCCGGCCTGCCGGATCGGGCCGTCGTGTGCGGTTCTGCTGCCACGTGTCACTCTCCCGCGAGCGCCGGTGCCTGGAAGGCGCTGATCGTTTCGAACGAGTCGTGTCGTATGCGGTCCTGGGGGATGCCGGCGCGGCGCAGGGCGTGCACACCGCTGCGGATCATGCCGGGCGGGCCGGAGACGTAGCCGTCGTAGCCGGTCCAGGTGCCGGCGCCGAGAATGGCGTCGGGGACCTGTCCGGTCAGTCCGGCGGCTCGGACGGGGCAGCCGTCGCCGACGACGGGGTGGACGGACAGCCACGGGTGGGCCCTCTCCAGCCGCAGCATGGTCTCCAGGTCGTAGAGCTCCTGGTCGGTGCGGGCGCCGTAGAAGACGTCGACCAGTCGGCGGCGGCCGTACTCCGCGACGTCCTCGACGAGCGCCTTGATCGGTGCGATGCCGGTGCCGCCGCCGAGGCAGAGCAGCCCGTTGTCGGTGGAGTGGTCGACGATCATGTTGCCGACAGGCGGGCCGATGCGCAGGACGTCGCCCGGTCGCGCGCGGTGGACGAGGGCGCCGGAGACCCATCCGGCGGGTACGGCCTTGACGTGGAACGTCAGCGTGCCGTCGGCGCTGGGCGCTCCGGCGAACGAGTAGTGCCGCCACACCCGGGGCCACCACGGCGTCTCGACGCTTGTGTACTGGCCGGCGCGGAAGGGGTACGGCTGGTCGGGGCGCAGCCGCAGCACGGCGGTGTCGGGGGTGCGGCGCTCGTGGGAGACGATCTCGGCCTGCCACGAGGCGGGAGAGCGTCGCTCGTCCTCGGCGGCCGCGTCGATCATGATCTGGGAGATCAGGGTGTACGCCCGCACCCAGGCGGTCTCGGCGGCCGGGGACCAGGTGTGGTGGGCGTAGCGGGTGAGCGCGCCGATGAGGCATTCGCCGACGGCCGGGTAGTGCTCGGCGCGGGTGCCGTACTTGCGGTGGCCGCGGCCGAGGTCGGAGAGGTAGGCGGTGAGGGCGGCGGGGTCGCCGGCGTGGCGCGCGGCGGTGAGCAGGGCGCTGAAGAGCCGGTCGCGCTGGGTGTCCATGGCGGCGGGGAAGAGGTCCCGCAGTCCGGGGTCGCGGAGGAAGAGCAGGGCGTAGAAGTGGCCGGTGACCTTGTCGGCGACGGGTTTGATCTCGGCCAGGGTGCGCCGGATCAGCTCGATGTCCTCGCCGGTGGGGCCGGCGACCGGCGGTACGGGTACCGGCGGCGGGTCGGTGGCGCCGGCGTCAGGGGGCGCCTCGGCGCTGGTGGCGGAAGCCGTGCGGGGCCCGCTGGCGGAACGATCCTGCGGCCCGGAGGCGGGAGTCGGCAGCGGCCGGCCGGGTCCGGCCGACCAGTGGCCGCCCGTCCCGTCGCCCCCGTGGGGCCCTCCACCGCTGACGGGTATGTCGCGGTCCTCCGACATCGTGGTCATGCGCTGCCTCGCCTCTTGTGTTTCTGATCGAATCGGTCACACATGTGACCGGATTGTGCGTGGAATTCCCCGATCTCTTTCCGGTGTCATGGCCACACATTCGACGGCAGGAACGCTGCTCGGATTGGCCGTGCGGCGCGACGCGTTGACGACCATACCCGCCGAGCCCGTCGGCACAAGTGAGGATTCGCGGAACACCGATTTCCCGCCTGCCCGTCGACTTACAATATTTCGCCCCTGTCGGGCGCCCGCCCGCCGAACGGGCCGCGCGCGTACCGTGGGAGCCATGAGTGATCTTGTGATACGAGCCGCCACCGCCGAGGACGTGCCGGCGATCGTGGCCATGCTGGCGGACGACCCGCTCGGCGCCCAGCGGGAGAGCCCCTCCGAACCGGCCGTCTACCAGGCGGCGTTCGCACACATCGCCGTCGACCCGAACCAGCACCTGGTGGTCGCCGAACGCGCGGGCGCCGTCGTGGGCACGCTCCAACTGACCGTCATCCCCGGGCTGTCCCGGCGCGGCGCGAGCCGGGCGCTGATCGAAGCGGTCCGGGTACGCGCCGACGAGCGCGGCGGCGGGCTCGGCGGCGAGCTCATCCGCTGGGCGGTCGACGAGGCCCGGCGGCTGGACTGCGCGCTCGTCCAACTCACCTCCGACAACAGCCGGGTGGACGCGCACCGCTTCTACGAGCGGCTGGGCTTCGCGGCCACCCACACCGGCTTCAAACTGACGCTGTGACCCGCTGAGGACAACCGGCGGCCGGCACGACAGCGGGCCTCTCCCGGGCCCACCCGCCGAAGCGGGAGGCCCGGGAGAGGCCCACGTCGTGTTGCCGGAACGGGCGGGCTACTCGTTCGAGCCCTGGCCGAAGATCGTGCCGCCGTTGCCCGAGCCGCCTCTGGGGCCGCCGCCGCTCGAACCGTCGGTCTCACCGCTGGTGTCCTGGCCGTCGGTCGTGCCCTCGGTGAAGCCGCCGTCCTGACCGCTCGTCGACCCCTCGGTGGTGGTGCCACCGTCCTGGCCGCCGCTGCTGTTGTTGCCGCCGCCGTTGTTGTTGTTGCCGCCGGTGTTGCATCGCGGGTCGAACGGGCTGCACGACTCGGACTCGGTCGGGCTCGGCGTCTCCTCCGGCTCGGACGGCTCCTCGGTGGGCTCCTCCGGCTCCTCGCTCTCCTCGACGTCCGGCGTCTCGGTCGGCGTCGGCGTCTCGCTCGGCGCGCCGTCCTGGTCGAAGGGTTCGCCCAGCGGGCGCGGCTTCGGGAACGGCGTCTTCGGCGTGCCCTTCGCGGCCTCCTTCATGTAGTTCACGAAGACCTGGGTGGGCATGCCACCACCGGAGGCGTCCTCGCCACCGGTGCCGTTGAGGGAGAGGGGTACGCGGTCGCCGTCGGGGTCGAACCGGAACATGGCCACCGAGGTGGACAGTTGCGGCGTGTACCCGACCCACCAGGCGGAGCGGCCCTTGTCCGTCGTACCGGTCTTGCCCGCGACCGGGCGGCCGAGTTCCCGTGCCCGCCAGCCGGAGCCGTTCTCGCCCTGGACGACGTTCTCCAGGGTCGCGGTGACGTTGTCCGCCACGTTCGGGTCGATGGCGGACTTCCGTGACGGCTTGTCGAAGCCCTCCATCTCCTGGCCGTTGGCCACCACCTTGGTCACCGAGTACGGCTCGGTCTGGGTGCCGGAGGCGGCAAAGGTGGCGTAGGCGTCGGCCATCCGGATGGCACTCGGCGTGGAGGTGCCGAGGGCGAAGGACGGGTTCAGGGCGGGGTCGATCTGCCCCTCCCTGATCCCGGCGGCCATCGCCATCTCCTTGACCCTGTGCATGCCGACGTCCATGCCGAGCTGCACGAACGGCGTGTTGGCCGAGACCTCCATCGCCCGTTCGAGGCTGATGTAGCCCCAGTCCTTGCCGTTGAGGTTGACCTGCTTGAACGGCTCGTGGTCCTTGGTCAGGTAGTCGGAGCCGTCCGGATTCTTGATCGTCAACAGGTTGTCGCCGTTGTACTTGCTCTCCGGCGTGATCGGCCGGCCCTCGCTCTGCACCGTGCCGTGCTCCATCGCGGCGGCCAGTACGAACGGCTTCCAGGTCGAACCGACCTGCACACCCGAGGAGTCCGCGTTGTTGAAGAAGTGGCCCTTGTCGAAGCCCGCGCCGCCGTAGACGGCGACGATCGCGCCGTCGTTCGGCACCACCGAGGCGGCGCCGAACTGGACGTGCTTGTCCTTCTCCCTGGTCTTCGGGTCCAGCTTCTCCTTGCGGACCTTGTTGACCGCCTTCTCCAGCTGGAGGACCTTCTTGCGCTCGAAGGTGGTGTGGATCTGGAAGCCGCCGCGGTCCAGCAGGCCCTTGTCCATACCGGTCTTGCGCAGGACCTCGTTCTTCGCCAGTTCCATCAGGTAGCCGACCTGGCCGACCTTGCCGCTCTGGCTCTGGCGGCGGATCGGCTCGGGGAACTCCTGGTACTTCGCACGGTCGGCCTCCGCCATCGTGCCGACCTCGACCATGCGGTCGAGCACCCAGGCCCAGCGGATCTCGGCTCGCTTGCGGTTCTCCTGCGGGGAGCGCCCGGGGCCCTCGCCGCCGGCCGGGTCGTAGAAGTCGGCTCCCTTGAGCAGCGTGGCGAGGAACGCGGACTGGTCCGGCTCCAGCTTCTCCGCGTCGATGCCGTAGTACGCCTGGGCGGCTGCCTGCACCCCGTAGGCGCCGCGCCCGAAGTACGCGGTGTTGAGGTAGCCCCGCAGGATCTCGTCCTTGTCCCGCGTGGTGCCGACCTTGATGGAGATGAAGAGTTCCTTCACCTTCCGGCTCATGGTCTGTTCCTGGGACAGGAAGTTGTTCTTCACGAACTGCTGGGTGATGGTGGAACCACCCTGCGTCTGCTGTCCCCTGGCCATGTTGACGACGGCCCGGGCTATGCCCTTCGGATCGACGCCGGAGTCGGTGCGGAAGCTGGCGTTCTCGGCGGCGATCACCGCCTCCTGGAGGGAGAGCGGCATCTGGTCGATCCCGATGTTCTGCCGGTTGGTCTCGCCGTCCCGGCCCATCACCTTGCCGTCGGCCCAGTAGAAGACGTTGTTCTGCGCCTTGGCGGCGTCATGCTCGTTGGGCACCTCGACCATCGCCAGGGCGAGGCCGGACAGACCGACCAGCAGGCCGAGGAAGCCGACGCACAGCGTCAGGATGTGCTTCCAGGACGGCACCCAGCGGCGTACGCCGTACTTGCCGGAGCGGGGGTAGTCGATGAAGCGCTTCTTCGCCGGCGCCTCGGCGCGGCGCCCGCGCCCGGCACCCGCCGCGGCGTGCGCGGTGGTCTCCGCCGCGCGGCGTCTGCCGCCGCGCCCGGCCGCCCGCCGGGCTTCCGCCCGCCCACCGGCGGCGGTGTCACCGGCGCCGTAGGAGCTCGTGGTGGCGCCACTGGGCTGTGCCGCGCGGCGGCCGCGGGACGGCGGCGGCTGCGCGGCACGGCGGCCGCGGGACTGCGGCGGCTTACGACGATGCTCGCTCATGGGAACAGCTACTCCTCGGTCAGGCACCCACGCCTGAAGGCGGCAGTGTACTTCCGGTCCCCCGAAGTGCGTTCCATTCGCACAAATGGGCGCACTGCATCCAGGACGACGACGCGCGGCGGCGTCGGACGGTTCCCGGACATGTTCTGCACAGCGCTCAGAGTACGCAGGGACAGAACATGTCTTTTCCGGCCGGTCGGGAGTTATCGGGCTCCACGGATGGGTTGGTTCCGTGATCTGGGTCCCGAAACGCGATCATGTCTTGCCGCATGTGACAGCGCGTTCTATCGTCGGGATGTATCGAGTCGATACATCAGCTCGACACGGCACGTGAATCGGGCAGACCGAGACGAACGACGACGGATCACGGAAGGGATGGGCGACGTCGATGAGCAGGCGGTCGGGCATCCTGGAGTTCGCCGTCCTCGGGCTGCTCAGGGAAGCCCCGATGCACGGCTACGAGCTGCGCAAACGACTCAACACCTCGCTGGGCGTCTTCCGGGCGTTCAGCTACGGCTCGCTCTACCCCTGCCTGAAGACCCTCGTCCAGCAGGGGTGGATCGCCGAGGAGCACGGCAGCGACGCTGTCGAGCCCCTCACCGCGCAGCTCACCGGGCGACGGGCGAAGATCGTCTACCGGATCACCGCCGAGGGCAAGGAGCGCTTCGAGGAGCTGCTCGCCCAGACCGGTCCCGACACCTGGGAGGACGAGCACTTCGGCGTCCGCTTCGCCTTCTTCGGACAGACCACCCGCGATGTACGGATGCGAGTGCTGGAGGGGCGGCGCAGCCGCCTGGAGGAGCGCCTCGACAAGATGCGCGCCTCGCTCAACAGGACCCGGGAACGGCTGGACGACTACACCCTCGAGTTGCAACGCCACGGCATGGAGTCCGTGGAACGCGAGGTCCGCTGGCTCAACGAGCTGATCGAGAGCGAGCGAGCCGGACGGGATCAACGTGACCGGCGCAACGGGCGCGACCAGAAGGACGCGTCCGGGCGGCGGGACCAGGCGGGCGACCGCCGGACAGAAGACACGGGCGGTCTGCCCCGGCATCGGGGGAGCACCCGGCCGGATCCGTCCGAGGACACCAAATGAGTCCCCGCGCGAGCGGGGACGCTTCGAGAACACAGGGAGCAACCGGAATGGGTTCGGTTCGCGTAGCCATCGTCGGCGTGGGCAACTGCGCCGCCTCGCTGGTGCAGGGCGTCGAGTACTACAAGGACGCCGACCCGGACAGCCGCGTCCCGGGTCTGATGCACGTGCAGTTCGGCGAGTACCACGTCCGTGACGTGGAGTTCGTCGCCGCGTTCGACGTCGACTCCAAGAAGGTCGGCCTCGACCTCGCGGACGCCATCGGCGCCAGCGAGAACAACACCATCAAGATCTGCGACGTGCCGAGCACCGGCGTGAAGGTGCAGCGCGGCCACACCTACGACGGCCTGGGCCGGTACTACCGGGAGACCATCGAGGAGTCGGCGGACGAGCCGGTCGACGTTGTCAAGGCGCTCAAGGACGCCCAGGTCGACGTGCTCGTCTGCTACCTGCCGGTCGGTTCCCAGACCGCCGTCGAGTTCTACGCGCAGTGCGCGCTCGACGCCAAGGTCGCGTTTGTCAACGCGCTGCCGGTCTTCATCGCCGGTACCAAGGAGTGGGCGGACAAGTTCACCGAGGCCGGCGTGCCGATCGTCGGTGACGACATCAAGTCGCAGGTCGGCGCGACGATCACGCACCGCGTGATGGCCAAGCTGTTCGAGGACCGGGGCGTCATCCTGGACCGCACGATGCAGCTGAACGTCGGCGGCAACATGGACTTCAAGAACATGCTGGAGCGGGACCGGCTGGAGTCCAAGAAGATCTCCAAGACGCAGGCCGTCACCTCCCAGATCCCGGACCGGGAGCTGGGCGAGAAGAACGTGCACATCGGCCCGTCGGACTACGTGGCCTGGCTGGACGACCGCAAGTGGGCCTACGTCCGCCTGGAGGGCCGCGCGTTCGGCGACGTCCCGCTGAACCTGGAGTACAAGCTGGAGGTCTGGGACTCCCCCAACTCCGCCGGTGTCATCATCGACGCGCTGCGCGCCGCGAAGATCGCCAAGGACCGGGGCATCGGCGGCCCGATCCTCTCCGCGTCCTCGTACTTCATGAAGTCCCCGCCGGTGCAGTACTTCGACGACGTCGCCCGCGAGAACGTCGAGAAGTTCATCAAGGGTGAGGTCGAGCGCTGACCCGTCGGTTAGCCCGGGCGCGCCCAAGCGGTGAGGGGCGGTGTGTGTTTCACGTGAAACACACACCGCCCCTCACCGTTCTTGAGGCGTGCTCAGCGCTCGACCAGCCGGTCGTACTGCGTGGTGGTGTGCCGGAGGATCGCCACCATCTCGTCGCCCACCTTGGGCTCCGGGGCCTCCGCCGGGACGAACAGGATCGACACCTGCATGTGCGGCGGCTCGGCGAACCAGCGCTGCTTGCCGCCCCACACGAACGGCGAGAGATTGCGGTTGACCGTCGCCAGACCGGCCCTGGCCACGCCCTTCGCACGGGAGGTCATCCCGTGCAGCGCCTTGGGCGCCTCAAGACCGACGCCGTGTGAGGTGCCCCCGGCCACCACGACCAGCCAGCCGTCGCCCGACGCCTTGCCCTGGCGGTAGCCGAAGCGGTCGCCCTTGGCGACCCGCGTCACGTCCAGCACCGCGCCGCGGTACTCCGTCGCGTCGTGGTCTCCGAGCCACAGCCGGGTGCCGATGCGCGCCCGGAAGCGGGTCTGCGGGAACTGCTGCTGAAGCCGCTGGAACTCCTCGGGCCCGAGGTGGCTGACGAACATCGTGTCCAGCGGCAGCCGGGCGGCCCGCAGCCGGTCCATCCAGCCGATGACCTCGTCCACCGCGTCCGTGCCGTCGGTGCGGTCCAGCGGCAGATGGATGGCGAAGCCCTCGAGGCGTACGTCGTCGATGGAGGCCCGCAGCTTCTCCAGGTCCTCCTCGACCACGCCGTGCCGCTTCATCGAGCTCATCACCTCGATGACCACCCGGGCGCCCACCAGGGCGGCCACGCCGTCCACCGAGGACACCGAGCGGATCGCCCGGTCCGGCAGCGGCACCGGTTCCTCGCCCCGCCGGAACGGGGTCAGCACCAGGAGGTCGCCGCTGAAGAAGTCCTTCATCCGAGCGGCCTCGTAGGTGGTGCCGACCGCGATGAGGTCCGAGCCGAACCCGGACACCTCGTCGGCCAACCGCTCGTGGCCGAAGCCGTAACCGTTGCCCTTGCAGACCGGGACGATGCCCGGGAACTGCTGGATCACCGATCGCTGGTGCGCCCGCCAGCGTTCGGTGTCGACGTAGAGGGAGAGCGCCATGGCCGGTGGTGGACCTTTCTCTTGCGTCTCTTGCGAAGTGTGTCTGTGAGCTGTTCGGTCAGCGACGCGACATGTAGATGTCCAACGCCTTGTGGAGCAGCTTGTTGAGCGGGAAGTCCCACTCGCCGATGTACTCGGCGGCCTCGCCGCCCGTGCCGACCTTGAACTGGATGAGGCCGAAGAGGTGGTCGCTGTCGTCCAGCGAGTCGGAGATGCCCCGCAGGTCGTAGACGCTCGCGCCGAGCGCGTAGGCGTCCTGGAGCATCCGCCACTGCATCGCGTTGGAAGGCCGGACCTCACGCTTGTGGTTCGCCGAGGCGCCGTAGGAGTACCAGACGTGCCCGCCGACGACCAGCATCGTCGCGGCGGCGACCGCCTCGCCCTCGTGCTTGGCGAAGTACAGCCGCATCCGGTTGGGGTCCTCGGAGTTGAGGGCCTTCCACATCTGCTCGAAGTAGCCGAGCGGGCGGGGCCGGAACCGGTCCCGCTCCGCCGTCACCTCGTACAGCCGCTGCCACTCGGGCAGGTCCTCGAAGCCACCCTGCACAACCTCGACGCCCGCCTTCTCGGCCTTCTTGATGTTGCGCCGCCACAGCTGGTTGAAGCCCTTGTGGACCTCCTCCAGCGTCCGGTTCTCCAGCGGCACCTGGAAGACGAAGCGCGGCTGCACGTCGCCGAAGCCGGCGCCGCCGTCCTCGCCCTGCTGCCAGCCCATCCGGCGCAGCCGGTCCGACACCTCGAACGCGCGGGGCTCGATGAACGTCGCCTCCACGTCCCGCAGTCGCTTGACCTCCGGATCCTGGATGCCCTTCTTGATGGCGGCCGCGTCCCACCTTCGGATGACAACCGGCGGACCCATCTTGACGGAGAACGCGCCCTGGGACTTCAGGTGCGCCAGCATCGGCTGGAGCCAGTCCTCCAGGTTGGGCGCGTACCAGTTGATGACCGGCCCCTCCGGCAGGTACGCGAGGTACCGCTTGACCTTCGGCAGTTGGCGGTAGAGCACCAGCCCCGCGCCGACCAACTCACCGGTCCTGTCGTCGAACCAGCCGAGATTCTCCGAGCGCCACTCCGTCTTCACGTCCGCCCACGCGGGCACCTGGCAGTGGCTGGCCGAGGGAAGGCCCTGGATGTACGCCAGGTGCTGCTCACGGCTGATCGTCCTCAGGGTCAAGCTCATGCTGGGCGCTCCTCCGCGCTTACTCCGCAGATCCGGCTTCGTGTCGGCAAGTTCTGTCGCGAAGCCTACTGGGCGCGGAAGGCAGCCGTACGGCCCCGGGCACGGCCCGTGAGGAGCGGGCGGCCCGGGGCGGGAGGGGCGACTCAGCCGGCGCGGTTCAGCCGAGGATGCCTCCGAACAGTCCGCCGTTTGCCATGCCGAGGTAGAAGCCCACGGCGGCAGCGCCCAGACTGATGATCAACAGAAACCGTTCGGCGGTGGTCGCGGAGATCATCTGCCCCCAGGCCGCCGCCAGGATGCCCAGCAGTCCGGCCCAGGAGGCCAGCAGGTGCAGCCCCGGGAAGAAGCCGGTCACGAAGGCGACCAGGCCCACGACCACGGCCGCCGCGACCCATGCGTTCTCCACCGGATGGGGCTTGCCGTCGCTGTTGAGGATGTTGCCGAGCTGGGAACGGAACCCGCGTTCCCGTACCGCTTGTGCCATGGGACACCTCCTGCCGGAAGGCGGCGCGGAGTGTAGCGCCGCTCACACCCGATGTGTCCAGATTGCGGCTGTCCACAGGCGGATTTCAACCGGAAGGGCATCGGCGGCTACTCTGTACCGTCTGCACTGGTGTCTGCCCTGTGCCCCGCCGGCGCCCCCGGCCGAGATCCCGGACGGTCCTCACCGGCCGTCCTCGGATTGTCAGTGGCGTCGGATAGGAAGGGGGGCAGGTTCGGAACGCCCGTGCCGACACGCATAACAACCCTCCTGCCACGGAACGACCGTGGCCGCTGAGTCCAGAGGAGGTGGGTTCCACATGCGTCACTACGAGGTGATGGTGATCCTCGACCCCGATGTCGAGGAGCGCGCGGTCTCCCCGCTGATCGAGAACTTCCTCGCCGTTGTCCGTGAGGGCAATGGCAAGGTCGAGAAGGTCGACACCTGGGGCCGTCGCCGTCTCTCCTACGAGATCAACAAGAAGCCCGAGGGCATCTACACGGTCATCGACCTCCAGGCCGAGCCTGCGGTCGTCAAGGAGCTCGACCGCCAGATGAACCTGAGCGAGTCGGTCCTCCGGACCAAGGTCCTGCGTCCCTCGACCCACTGAGCGCGCGCACAGCGCACTGAGTGACCGAGGGTCCACCGAGTGGCACCCCCGCTGCCGCAGGCAGCACGTCACCACCCATCCGCACCCGCACAAAGCAGCCAGCAGCAATCGCCGAGAGGTTCACCCATGGCAGGCGAAACCGTCATCACCGTCGTCGGCAACCTGACCGACGACCCCGAGCTGCGATTCACCCCGTCCGGTGCGGCCGTCGCGAACTTCACCATCGCGTCGACGCCTCGGACGTTCGACCGCCAGACCAACGAGTGGAAGGACGGCGAGCCGCTGTTCCTCCGCTCCTCCATCTGGCGGCAGGCCGCGGAGAACGTCGCGGAATCCCTCACCAAGGGAATGCGCGTCATCGCCCAGGGCCGGCTCCGTCAGCGCTCCTTCGAGACCCAGCAGGGCGAGAAGCGCACCGTGATGGAGCTCGAGGTGGACGAGATCGGGCCGGCGCTTCGCTACGCCACCGCGAAGGTCACCAAGACCGGCGCGCGCGGCGGCGGCCAGGGCGGCGGCTTCGGCGGCGGCCAGGGCGGCCAGCAGGGCGGCGGCTGGGGCGGCGGCCAGGGCGGTCAGGGCGGCGGCCAGGGGCAGGACCCCTGGGCGACCGGCGCCCCCGCCGGCGGCGGCCAGCAGGGCGGCGGAGGCGGCTGGGGCGGCGGCTCCGGCGGCCAGGGCGGCGGCTACTCGGACGAGCCCCCCTTCTGACGAAGGCCGGGCTCAGCACCCACTTCTTGAGAATTTCACTGGAGAGAGACAATGGCGAAGGCGCCTGCTCGCAAGCCTAAGAAGAAGGTTTGCGTGTTCTGCAAGGAGAAGATCTCCTACGTCGACTACAAGGACACGAACCTGCTGCGGAAGTTCATTTCCGACCGCGGCAAGATCCGTGCCCGCCGGGTCACCGGCAACTGCACCCAGCACCAGCGCGACGTCGCCACGGCTGTGAAGAACAGCCGTGAGATGGCGCTGCTGCCCTACACCTCGACCGCGCGATAAGGAAAGGGTGACCGACTGATGAAGATCATCCTGACCAACGAGGTCTCCGGCCTCGGTATCGCCGGCGACGTCGTCGACGTCAAGGACGGGTACGCCCGTAACTACCTGCTTCCCCGCGGCTTCGCGATCCGCTGGACCCGGGGCGGCGAGAAGGACGTCGAGCAGATCCGTCGCGGTCGCAAGATCCGCGAGATCGCCACGATCGAGCAGGCCAACAGCATCAAGGGCCAGCTCGAGGGCACCAAGGTGCGGCTCAAGGTCCGCGCCGGCGACGGCGGCCGCCTCTTCGGCTCCGTCACCCCGGCCGACATCGCCTCCGCGGTGAAGGCCTCGGGCGGCCCGGACCTGGACAAGCGCCGCATCGAGCTCGGCTCGCCGATCAAGAGCCTCGGCCTGCACGAGGTCTCCGTGCGTCTGCACTCCGAGGTCGTCGCGAAGGTCGGCATCGAGGTGCAGCCCGCCTGACAGCGGGTGACGCTTCTCGGACGTCACGTCTGACATGTGGGGCCGCGACCCGTCGAGGGTCGCGGCCCCACACGCGTCAGTACCCGGCGTCCGCTCGGCGGGGTCAGCTACCCGGGGCGCAGACGGCGTAGACGGTCAGCGGCAGCGCACGCGGCTCCTCCGCCTCCTCCCTACCGCCTTCCCCCTTGCCCTTGCCGCCCTTGCCCTTCGCATTGCCGCCCTTGCCCTTGCCGCCCTTGCCCTTCCCATTGCCGCCCTCGGCGTCCTTGTCGTCGACTTCGCCCCAGGCGGCGCCCTCCCAGCCGCGACCGTCCTGAGTGGGCCGCGACCGGAAGATCGAGATCTCGTCGTCGTGCTCGACGTCCACACCGCCGCCGGTCACCCGGTGGTGCTCGGGGCAGTGGACGGTGACGTCGCCCACGCCGCTCCTGCTGACGATCGTGGTCGGTGTCGCCGCCGCCGAGGAGGGCAGACCCAGCCCGAGGGCCGTGATGACACCGGCGGACACCAGGACAGTGGAAACACGACGCGGAGTGATCATGGCTCCTGCCTAGCGCACCCCGTCCGCCACAGGGCGCGGCACGCGCACACCAGCCGCCCGCCGTCGCCTGATCGGGCGCCCGGGGTCAGGAGCGGCGTACCGCGCCGGTGACGGCCCACCGGCCCGACCTGGCCCGCAGGCCCAGGGTCAGCATCCGCGCGGTCATCATCAGCCCGGCCAGGGTCGCCCACAAAGCCACCAGGCCGCCGCCGAACACCGGCACGAGCATCGCCACCGGGGCGAACACCATCAGCACCGCCAGCATCGCCCAGGCGAGGTAGGGTCCGTCGCCGGCGCCCATCAGCACCCCGTCCAGCACAAAGACGACGCCCGCGATCGGCTGTCCCACCGCGACCACCAGCAGCACCACCAGCAGCTGGTCGTGCACGGCCGGGTCGGTGGTGAAGATCCTGCCGACAAACGGGGCCGCGGCGGCGAGGCCCACCCCCAGCACCGCGCCCGCGGCCACGCCCCAGCGCACCATGCGTCGGCAGGCCGCCCGGGCGCCGTCGGCGTCGCCGGCGCCGAGGTAGCGCCCGATGATGGCCTGCCCGGCGATGGCGATGGCGTCCAGCGCGAAGGCCAGCAGCGTCCACAGGGTGAGGGTGATCTGGTGGGCGGCGACCTCCACGTCGCCGAGCCGGGCGGCCACCGCCGTCGCGATCATCAGCACCGCGCGCAGCGACAGCGTCCGCACGAGCAGCGGCGCGCCGGCCCTGGCGCTGGCCCGGATACCCGCCGCGTCGGGGCGCAGCGACGCGCCGTACTTCCGGGCGCCGCGCACCACGACGAACAGGTACGCGGCGGCCATACCGGCCTGGGCGATGACCGTGCCCCAGGCGGACCCGGCGATGCCGAGCCCGACACCGTGGACGAGCAACACGTTGAGCAGCCCGTTGGCGGTGAAGCCGGCGACGGCGACGAGCAGCGGCGTCCTGGTGTCCTGGAGGCCGCGCAGTACTCCGGTGGCGGCGAGCACGACCAGCATGGCGGGCACGCCGAGCGAGCTGATCCGCAGATAGGTCACCGCGTAGGGGGAGGCGGTGGGCGAGGCTCCGACGGCGTCGACGAGGGCGGGGGCCAGCGGCCACAGAAGCGCGGTCGTGGCGAGCCCGAGGAGAAGCGCGAGCCAGATGCCGTCCATGCCCTGGCGGAGGGCCGCCGGGAGGTCGGCGGCGCCGAGCCGGCGGGCGACGGCGGCGGTGGTGGCATATGCGAGGAAGACGAAGAGGTTGACGCCGGTGGCGAGCAGTGCGGCGGCGACGCCGAGGCCGGCGAGCTGGGCGGTGCCGAGGTGCCCGACGATGGCGCTGTCGGTCAGCAGGAAGAGCGGTTCGGCGACAAGCGTGCCGAAGGCCGGCAGGGCGAGTGCGATGATCTCCCGGTCGTGGCGACGGCTGTGGGCGCGGTGGGGCTTCTGCTGCGCCCCCTGGGGGGCATCCGAGCGCCCGGGACGCGGTGACCGCGATGACATGGACTGATCCAATCATCCACAAGTAATGACCGCAAGTGGATGGCGTCTATTACAGCCCGCCCGGACGGACCCCCGGTGACGCCTCATCGGACAAGAACTTCGACAACCTTCCCAACTTTTTTCCCTGCACAGCTGGTGGATGACGTACCCGCAGGTCACAGCGGGTTCTGTGTCGACTCCTCGAACTCGTCCACAGGGTTGTCCCCCGACTCGCCCACAGGTTCCGGGGGGTTGTCCACAGGTTCTGGGCCGTCACCCACAGGGGCCTGTGGATAACTGAATTGGGTGTCGAGCCGCCAGGGCCGTACCGTTGTCCGGCGCCCGTGCCCGTCCCACTCGGTTCCACTCGTCTTCGCCGCCCGATCGGCACGCCGTAACCGGGAACGAGCGCCGATCTGTCAGAGCGGTGACGTAGGAAGAGCCGTACACACCCGACGAGGGCCCACGGCCGGTGAGGAGGTGGCGGGGGTGGCCCAGCCAGAACACCTTGACGAGCCCTGGGCCGTCGACGCCCCGCCGCCGCCCGACGACGGCGTCGGCGGGCTGCCCGTCTCCCGGCCGCGACGCGGCGACGGCCGCCAGGGCCGGGGCGGCGAACAGCACGACCGCGGCCCCGACGACTTCGCGGCCAGCGCCTTCGAACGCGTACCGCCGCAGGACCTGGCCGCCGAACAGTCGGTGCTCGGCGGCATGCTCCTCTCCAAGGACGCCATCGCCGACGTCGTCGAGGTACTGCAGGGCCAGGACTTCTACCGGCCCGCCCACGAGACGATCTACCAGGCCGTCCTCGACCTCTACGCCAAGGGCGAGCCCGCCGACCCGATCACCGTCGCCGCCGAACTGACCAAGCGCGGCGAGCTCGCGAAGGTCGGCGGAAACGGCTACCTGCTCTCGCTCGTCCAGACCGTGCCGACGGCCGCGAACGCCGAGTACTACGCGGAGATCGTGCACGAGCGGGCGGTGCTCCGCCGCCTCGTCGAGGCCGGTACCCGCATCACCCAGATGGGGTACGCGGCGGACGGCGACGTCGACGAGATCGTGAACTCGGCGCAGGCCGAGATCTACGCCGTCACCGAACAACGCACCTCCGAGGACTACCTACCGCTCGTCGACATCATGGAGGGCGCGCTCGACGAGATCGAGGCGATCGGCTCTCGCAGCGGCCAGATGTCCGGCGTACCGACCGGCTTCACCGACCTGGACTCCCTGACCAACGGGCTGCACCCCGGCCAGATGATCGTCATCGCCGCCCGTCCCGCCATGGGAAAGTCGACGCTCGCGCTGGACTTCGCCCGGGCCTGCTCCATCAAGCACAGGCTGCCCAGCGTCATCTTCTCCCTGGAGATGGGCCGCAACGAGATCGCCATGCGGCTGCTGTCCGCCGAGGCCCGGGTGGCGCTCCACCACATGCGCTCCGGCAGCATGACCGACGAGGACTGGAACCGCGTCGCCCGCCAGATGCCGCAGGTCACCGAGGCCCCGCTGTACATCGACGACTCGCCGAACCTGTCGATGATGGAGATCCGCGCCAAGTGCCGCCGCCTCAAGCAGCGCAACGACCTCAAGCTGGTCGTCATCGACTACCTCCAGCTGATGCAGTCCGGCGGCTCGCGGCGACCCGAGTCCCGGCAGCAGGAGGTGTCCGAGATGTCCCGTAACCTCAAGCTGCTCGCCAAGGAGCTCGAGGTGCCGGTCATCGCGCTCTCCCAGCTGAACCGCGGCCCGGAGCAGCGCACCGACAAGAAGCCGATGGTCTCCGACCTCCGCGAGTCCGGCTCCATCGAGCAGGACGCCGACATGGTCATCCTGCTGCACCGCGAGGACGCGTACGAGAAGGAGTCGCCGCGCGCGGGCGAGGCAGACCTGATCGTCGCCAAGCACCGCAACGGCCCCACCGCCACCATCACCGTCGCCTTCCAGGGCCACTACTCCCGCTTCGTCGACATGGCCCACAGCTGAACCGGCTTGGTGGCAGCCCTGGTTAATCCGTTCGACGCGGGCGGAGGGGCGGCGCCTACAGTGTGCCCATGGCAACTGTCAGACAGGTCCAGGTCACCTTCGACTGCGCGGAGCCCGCTCGGGTCGCTCGCTTCTGGTGCGAGGCACTGGGCTACGTCCTACCGCCGGTGCCGGAGGGGTTCGCCGACTGGGAGGAGTTCAGGCGCTCGCTGCCGGCCGAGGAGCGGGACGAGTGGGCTGCCTGCGTTCACCCCTCCGGTGCGGGCCCGCGGCTGTACTTCCAGCGTGTTCCCGAGGGAAAGACCGCGAAGAACCGGGTGCACCTCGACGTGCGGGCCGGCACCGGGCTGGTGGGGGAGGAGCGCCTTGCCGTGCTCGAGGCCGAGTGCGAACGGCTGGTCGCGCTCGGCGCGGAACACGTGAAGACGCTGTACGCGGACGAGGAGAACGAGTCGTGCATCAACATGCGCGACATCGAGGGCAACGAGTTCTGTCTCGACTGAGCGACGCGGGCGGTGGCCGACGCGGGCGGTGGTCGGGGGCTCGCGGCCGGGCCGCGGTGTGCCGGACGGGCGGTGTGTTCAGGGGGCGGTGGCGGGTTCGGCTCGGTGGGCGCGGTGGAGGAGGTCCGTGAAGTCGGCGGCCTCCGGTAGTTCGACGGAACCGATACGGCGTACCTCGACGCCCGGCGTCCAGGAGTTCATGACCACGGCACCGGCCAGCGCCGGCAGGTCCGCCACCGTGACCGGGCGGACGACCTGCGGGACCCCCATCCTCTCCAGTTGTCGGCGGACCGTCGACATCATCGTCCCCACCAGCACCTCGGCGTCCGGCCACACCACCCTCTCGCCGTCCCAGAACGCGACATTCCAGATCGTGGCCTCGCTGAGCCTGCCACGACGGTCGACGAACACGGCGTCGTCGAAGCCGTCCCGCACCGCCCGGCGCAGGTGGTAGGTCTTGGCGACCTCGCCGACGTGCTTGATGGCCGGAACCGGACGCTCGTACTCGACCGTCGCGAGCGACAGCGGCCCGGCCGGGCCGTCGGCGGGCGGTCCGGTACGGACGAGGACGTGGGGACGGGCAGGGGGCGCGTCCGCCGCCGGAGCGGTGAACTCGCCGGGCGTCGAGTAGACCGTGACAGTCAGTGAGACGTCCTTCGAGCCGTCCGCCAACGCGTCCCTGATGAGCGACCTGACCTCCGCGTCGGGCAGTGCCCGACCGAACATCTCCAGCGAGGCCGTCCGCAGCCGCGCCAGATGCAGGTCGAGGCCGCGGATCAGGCCGTCGCGCACCTGTACGGCGGTGAAGTGCGCATAGCCGGCGAAGGCGAGCGGCGTCAGTTGCTCAGCCGTCGCGGTCCGGCCGTCGAGCCGTACGACCGGTGTGTCCGTGATTTCCATGTACCCGTGAACCCTCCTGGGAGAAACCGTCGAGCGGCGGCAGCAACATGACACCGCGGCCCGCCTGCGGTGCGTGGAACTCCCCGCACCGGCAACGACGTTAGAGCCTCACACCGGTGTGAAGGTCAAGCGTGGAAGTGACAGGGCGGGGTGGACTGCGGATGCGGATCGGAGAGCTGGCGCGGAGGACCGGGGTCAGCCCGCGCCTGCTGAGGTACTACGAGGAACAGGGCCTGCTCAGCGTGGGGCGCTCGGCGAACGGCTACCGCAACTACGACGAGGACGCGGTCGCGACCGTGCGCTGGGTTCGGACGCTGCTGGACGCCGGCCTGCCGACCGAGTTGATCCGCTCCGTGCTGCCGTGTGTGCGGGACGCGCCGCCGGGCATCGACTGGTGCGCCGAGCTGCGTGAGGACGTGCGCGACCGGCTTGTTCGCATGGACGAGGCCATCGATCGGCTCCAGCGCCGACGCGACGCCTTGGCCGGCTATCTGACGTCGTGACCGAACCGAACCGGGCCGGACCGGTCGCGGCGGGGCGTGGCATGGCCGGGCCGGGCCGGGCCGGGCCGTGGGCAGGGGCGGGGCGCGAGGTGCGGACGACCGCCTCTCAAAAGCACGTTCTGACTGAAAGAGGCAAGACCGATTCCGGCCAGCCCTTGCTTGAACGAAGTGTTTCAGCCGCTGTTTTCAGCCGTCAGCACCGGGGTGAACAGAGCGGACAAAGCACACTCTCCGCCCGGCTCTCGTTACGGATGAGTCTCCGAGCAAGCTCCAGGCCGTAACTTCTCCTCCCAACACCCCCTTCTGACCGCTTGTTTATTGGTCCTGTTCACTTCTGACCGGACACGTTCAACTGGACATAGCCTCCCCGCGGCGACGAGGAAACACCTCCCGCCTCCATCCCCACACGAGGAGTGCTGATGCTCCACCGCGCCCGCATGTCCGCCGGCTCGCGCAGACGCCTGATCGGTGTCGTCGCCGTCGTCGGAGCGCTCGCCCTGGCGCCGCTGTCCGCCCCCACCCAGACCGCCGTGGCCGCGGCGGAGGTCACCGAGGACTGCGTCGAGGATTCCGCCGCGCTCTCCGGCGCCCGCAAGCCGGCCCCCGGTCACGAGCACGGCGGCTCCAACCGCAAAGAGCCGAACGAGATCGGCGCCGCCAAGGCCGAGGAGATGGACAAGGCGCTCCGCAAGAAGGTCTCCGACCTGCGCGACAAGGGCCGCCTCCAGCCGACCGCGCCGCTTGTCACGACCGACGTGGCGATCCCCGTCTACTGGCACGTCATCCACGACGGCACCACCGGCAAGCTCAGCCAGTCGGACATCAACGCGCAGATGGCCGTGCTCAACGACGCCTTCGCGGGCAAGGGCGCCGGAAACAACGCCTCGCCGTTCCGGTTCTCGCTCAAGGAGACCACCTACTCCGACAACGCGGCCTGGTACGCCGCCGGTTACGGCTCCCGCGCCGAGCGCGAGATGAAGAGCACGCTGCGGCAGGGCGGCCCCGAGACGCTGAACGTCTACTCCAACAGCGCCGGCGGCGACCTGCTCGGCTGGGCCACCTTCCCCAGTTCCTACAAGGGCAACCCGCAGATGGACGGCGTGGTCCTGCTCGACTCCTCGCTGCCCGGTGGATCAACGCCCAACTACAACGAGGGCGACACCGCCACGCACGAGGTCGGCCACTGGCTGGGGCTGTACCACACGTTCCAGGGCGGCTGTAACGGCAAGGGCGACTACGTCGACGACACGCCCGCCGAGGCGAGCCCGGCGTACGAGTGCCCCGAGGGCCGCGACTCCTGCCCGCGCAAGCCCGGGCTCGACCCGATCCACAACTTCATGGACTACACGTACGACGCGTGCATGACCCAGTTCACCAGCGGTCAGGTGCAGCGGATGTCCGACAACTGGGCCGCGTACCGAGGCTGAGAAACGACGAGGCCGAGAAGCGCCCGGGGCTGAGAAACGCCCGCACGGCCCGCACCGCTCGAAGGCCCCGCGTACGTCACAGGCGACGTACGCGGGGCCGATCCGCGTCCGCACCACCACCCGGACGGGCCGTCCTCAACGGACGATCATCACCACGCTCGCCGTGACACCCACGGTCACGATCACCGCGCGCAGCGCCGCGGGCGCCAACCGCCGCCCTATCCGGGCCCCGGCCAGTCCGCCGACGACGGCCCCGGCGGCGACGCACCCCGCCGCCGCCCAGTCGACGGTCGCCACCGCGATGAACACCACCGCGGCGACCCCGTTCACGATCGCGGCCAGCACGTTCTTCGCCGCGTTCAACCGCTGCAGGTCGTCGCGGAGGAACGTGCCGAAGAGGCCCATCAGCACCACGCCCTGCGCGGCGCCGAAGTAGCCGCCGTACACGCCGGTACCGAGTACGCCGAGCCACAACGGCGTCCCGCCGTCGACGCCGCCCGCCGTGCCGCGCTCCCGGCGCCGCGCCACCCACCCGCTCACCCGTGGCTGGAACAGCACCAGTACGCAGGCGCTGAGGATCAGTACCGGCACCACCGCCCGGAACGTCGACTCCGGCAGCCGGAGCAGCAGCAGCGCGCCCGCCAGGCCGCCCACCAGCGAGGCCGCGCCGAACCGCAGCAGTCGCGGCAACTGCCCGCGCAGCTCACGGCGGTAGCCCCAGGCCGCGCTGAGCGTGCCCGGCACCAGGCCGATGTTGTTGGTGACGTTGGCGAGCACCGGTGGATAGCCGAAGGCGAGCAGCGTCGGGAAGGTGATCAGGGTGCCCGAGCCCACCACCGCGTTGATGGCGCCCGCCGCGACCGCCGCCCCGCCGATCGCCAGCGCTTCCAGAAGCTGCACGTCGTCCCCGCCC
>NZ_VJYK02000718.1 GCF_007097205.2 Streptomyces alkaliterrae | reverse complement strand
TTTGTGCCGGGCGCGCCGTTCTATGCCAATGCGCCGCGCCGCAACACACTCCGCCTCGCGTTCGTAACAGTGACACCGGAGCGTATCGAGCAAGGCATTGCCGTGCTGGGCGAGTTGATGCGCGCGGAAATCGCGGCGCTCACGCCCAAGGCCGCCTAAATTACCTAACTAACCACTCCATCCATTCAAAAAAGGAGCCGTCGTCGATGCTGCGGATCTGGGGAAGACTCTCTTCGGTCAACGTTCAGAAGGTCGTCTGGTGCGCGCATGAGCTGTCGCTGGACCACGAGCGCATCGACGTCGGCGGCGCCTTCGGCGGCGTTGACACGCCGGAATTCAAGGCGATGAACCCGAACGGGATGATCCCTGTCATCGAAGATGGCCTGGACGATGCCGGCGACACGCGCTTCGTGCTGTGGGAATCCAACGCCATCGTGCGCTATCTCTCGG
>NZ_VJYK02000717.1 GCF_007097205.2 Streptomyces alkaliterrae | reverse complement strand
CGCTGGTGCTGAGCGCGCCCGGCACCGATGGGCTGCGCCGCGGCGAACTTGGCATCGGCTCCGGCATCGTGCATGACAGCGTCGCCGACGACGAATATGCGGAGTGCCAACTGAAAGCGCGCTTCGTGACGGCGCTTGACCCGGGGTTGTCGTTGTTCGAGACGATGCGCGCGACGCGCGAGGGCGTGCCACTGCTGGATTGGCATCTGGCGCGGCTGGAGCGGTCGGCGGCCGCATTCGGTTTCCCGTTCGATCGCACTGTGCTGACGAATGACGTGGCGCGTGCGTGCGCAACGCTCGAAGGCGAGGGCGCTTATCGGATGCGCTTATTGCTGACGCCGAATGGCTCGGCAAACGTATCGGCCGTGCCGCTGTCGCCGCTGCATGCGAGCTGGGATGCGCCGGTCCGCCTGCTCGTTGCGCCGCAATCGCGCGAGATCACGCACAGTCTGCCGA
>NZ_VJYK02000716.1 GCF_007097205.2 Streptomyces alkaliterrae | reverse complement strand
TTGAAGTTGCCCATCAGGGGTCCCTCGCCGGGGTCGCCGGAGAGGATGAGGCCCTGTGCGCCGAGCTCCTTCGTCCGCTGCATCACCGGCTCGAAGGAGGAGCGGGAGGCACCGGCGGAGCTGCGGGCGAGGATGAGCCGCAGGCCGACGTCGCGGGCGAACGGCAGGTACTCCAGCAGCGGGTTGAGCGGGTTGGCGCCGCT
>NZ_VJYK02000715.1 GCF_007097205.2 Streptomyces alkaliterrae | reverse complement strand
GGTCTTGCGGGATGCGGTCGATGCGGGCCAGCGAGCCGTCGAAGTACTTCAGGTCGGCGACCATCACTTCGTCCCACAGGCCGCGTGCCTTCAGGTCGCGCACCAGGTAGTCGTTGACCACCGTGAACTCGCCCGAGAGGTTCGACTTGACGTACAGGTTCTGGTACGTCGGCTCGATACAGGCCGACACGCCGATGATGTTGGAGATCGTTGCCGTCGGGGCGATCGCCACGCAGTTCGAGTTGCGCATGCCGTACTGCTTGATGCGGCCGCGCAGGCTGTCCCAGTCCATCGTCGACGACATGTCGGCTTCCAGGTAGCCGCCGCGCTCTTCGGCCAGCAGCTTGAGCGAGTCTTGTGGCAGGATGCCGCGATCCCACAGCGAGCCCTTGTAGCTGCTGTAGCGGCCACGCTCTTCGGCCAGCTCGGTCGATGCCCAGTAGGCGTAGTAGCACAC
>NZ_VJYK02000714.1 GCF_007097205.2 Streptomyces alkaliterrae | reverse complement strand
ATCTTGCTCCAGTCCAGCTTCTCGAACAGGCCTTCGTCACAACCGCGGCCGATGTCGCCCGATTCCACTTCCACGACGTCCCAGTTGACGTGCTTGGCTTCCACCATAGCCTTGATCTTGGCCTGCTCGCCGTTGTACTCGACCACGGTGACCTTGTTACCGGTCTGCGCCTCGAACGGCTTGTTGAAGGCGGCCTTCTGTGCGTCACCATTGGCGCCGCCGAAGTTCACAACGGTGATTTCCGCAGCGTGCGCGCCGAATGCGATGGCGAATGCGCCGGCAAGCACGGACAGACGCGTCTTTGTGATGTGTTTCATTCCTGGCTCCTCTTATTGGCGTGTGGGTACAACGTGTGGTCGAGGCATGCGGGCAGGGCTGCCCGCGTGCGTCATGCAAAAACGCGCAGATGTTCGGGTGCGAACTCAAGCTGGATCGGTGCGCCGGGCGCGAAGCCTTCGAG
>NZ_VJYK02000713.1 GCF_007097205.2 Streptomyces alkaliterrae | reverse complement strand
TTGCAAGACAACGCATGACGGCGCGGTTCCAATCGTGCGGCGTCGGGGTCGTGAGCGCCATGTGCTCGCGCCGTTTGCCGTTCACCTCGACGACACCCATGATGGGCAGCATCTCGATGTGGCTCTGGCCCTTGTAGGTCACCTTGACCGAGACCATATAGCTCTGGCCAATGACGACGTACGGCTGCTCGCCAATCTCCCCGCTGACCGGGTCAACCGACTCATACTCGATCACCTCCCAGCTGAACTCCGGGTCGGTGATCCGGCATGCCGCCAGCGCGGCGGGCCATGAAACGTACGACGGCCCCTTGTCACCCCCCTTTTTCACGGTCAGGGGCGCCATCTTTGCGAGGTCAGTTGCTGGACCTACGTTGAGGGCGCGCAAAAACGCCGCTGCCTCGTCGTACTTGCCGTACAGGCCAAGTCCAACACCAAGCACCGAGGCAATCGCCTTGGCGCGGC
>NZ_VJYK02000712.1 GCF_007097205.2 Streptomyces alkaliterrae | reverse complement strand
GCATCACGCTCCTGCTGTGCGCGCTGCGCCATCACGCTGTCCGCATCCAGGCCCAGCGCGGTCAGCACCGGCGCGCTGGCGAACCGCGGATCCGGCCGTGCCTGGCGGCTGTAGAGGGTCAGGTGCGGCAGCATCGCCCGGTACAGGGGTCCGCGCATGCCCAGGACCCGCTGCAGCTCGCCCAGGGTCTCGAAGCGCTTGTTGCGTGGGCCGTAGGGCAATCCGGCTGCGGCGTAGTCCGGCGCTTCGGCGCCACCGCCCGGTTGCAGCAGGCTGTCCTCGTCGCGCCAGTCGATGATGGCGCCGGCCAACTGCCGGGCCTGTGCATCGTCTTCGCCCAGCGCCTTGAGGAAGGCGGTCAGCAGTGCGGCGTCGGCCAGGTTCAGGTTGATCTTGCCGTTCTCGTCCAGCACCTTGATCTCGATGCTGGCGTCGTCGAACTGCCAGCGGTAGGTACGGCCA
>NZ_VJYK02000711.1 GCF_007097205.2 Streptomyces alkaliterrae | reverse complement strand
CGATCAACTGTGGAGCGCGCCGTCGCTTGCCGCGGGCGCCAAGCTGCTGGACGAGGCCTCGCTGTTCCGCTTCCTTGCCGAAACCGCGGTCGAAGCGGGTGAGCATCATGACGAAGCCTTGCTCGAATCGGTTGATCGCAACACCTGGATCGACGTCTCGGTTGAGCGCGCGATCACGAACGTGTCGAACCGCCTGCAAGATGGCCTCGCGTTCCTCGCCACGGTTGGCTCAACGGCGCCGTTCATCGGCCTGTTCGGCACGGTATGGGGCATCTATCACGCGCTGACGGCAATCGGCATCGCCGGCCAGGCGTCGATCGACAAGGTCGCGGGCCCGGTGGGTGAAGCGCTGATCATGACGGCAATCGGTCTCGCAGTCGCGGTTCCGGCTGTGCTCGGCTACAACTTCCTCGTACGCCGCAACAAGTCGGTGATGGAACGTGTGCGTGCCTTTGGTGCCCAAC
>NZ_VJYK02000710.1 GCF_007097205.2 Streptomyces alkaliterrae | reverse complement strand
GTCCAGGGCCGCGGCCAGGCTCTGCTGCGCCTCGCCGAGCTTGTCCTTGGCCGCCTGGATCGCCGCCTGTCCTTCGTTGACCTGCTGAAGTGCGGCGTCGACGGCAGCTCTGACCTCGGCGACACTGGCCACCCGCAAAGCCTCCTGTATGTCTTCCTGCTTGCGTCTGCAGCTTACCGCCCGGTTGCGGTACTGCTGCCCTCGCCTGCCTGGTTTTGGCAGACCCTGGGCATCCGGGAATCGCTCTCCCAGGCGGCGGCACGTCAACGATCCCCAGGGACGATCTCCCTGGTGATCGCCCGTGCGCGCCGCCGTCCATTGTGGATCATGGGGCTCACGTCCGCTCGGGCGGCCCCCCGGGTAACGCTCCGTCTCCCACCGATCTCGATCATGCAACTTTCCACCTCGCGGGTTCGCTTTCCCCGTCTGCCCGTTCCGTCCGCCCGGAAACCCTACGAACCCCGATAT
>NZ_VJYK02000071.1 GCF_007097205.2 Streptomyces alkaliterrae | reverse complement strand
GCCCCACACCAGCGCGCCCGGCGCCCGCCCCGCAGCCTCCAACCGCCGCACCACCAACGCCAGCCCGTAGGGCACCGCGACGATCAGCGCAAGGTTCACCAGCAGCCCGAACCGGGCCCAGACCGCCTGGCTGTAGAGCATCACCACGAACACCCCGACCAGCACCGCCAGCTGAGGCACCGTGTATGGCCCGCCCCACATACGACCGCCGCCCGGCAACTTGCCCACGACCTTCGGCCACAGCCGCGCCCGCGTGTAGCAGGTGCCGACCAACTCCGCGTTCTCGCTCACCACACCGGCCCTTGCTCCTGGACCGTCTGCACCACCGCAGCGCTGCCGCGCACGATGTCCTCCTCGGCCTTCTTCGACAGCAGCTCGGCGTTCCGCACACCAGCCCAGATCGCCACCCCGGCCAGCAACGCCACAATCGCCGCCCCCACCGACTTCGTCTTCACCCACGTCAACGCGACGAACGCCGCCACCAGCAGGCCCATCACGGCGCCCTCCAACAGCCCGCCCAGGTCACCCGCGAGTGCACCAATGTCATCGATCACTTGCTCTTCCCCTTCTCCTTCGCCAGCGCCGGCGCCGCCCGCAGCGCCGAGATCTCCCACCGTTCGTCCCGCACCTGCAGCGACACGGCGTACGTCATCGGCCGCCACCCACCACCGGCCTCCAACGCCTCCAGCTCGACGACCACCTCACGCCGCTCGCCCTCCCTCGGCACCTCCGCGGCCACTACGCCGTCGTCCGCTCCCTGCACCGCAAGCTCCACCAGCCGCACCTGCGTGTACGGCGCCCCTGTCACCGCGCGGACCGAGGCCTGCGGCGCAACGAACCGCTCCACATCACCGCGCCCGGCCAGATACGCCTCGAAGAACCCGAGGAGCGTTGCCGCGCCCGGATCGCCCTTACTGGCCGGCCCTGGCCGCCCGTACCCCAACCCCCGCGCCTCGCTGTCCGTGTCCACCGGACCGGCCACCTCGCTCGGCAGCGCCACCGCCGTAAAGCCCCCATCGGCAGCCGCCACCGGCACACGGAAGAACCGCACCCCACCCGGCTCGCCCTCGCCGCGCTCCTCCCGGTCCTTGCCTGTCTCCTTGCCCGCTTCCTTGAGCACGACCGCGACCGACACCGACCAGTAGCCCTTCCGGACCGTCTCCACCTCGACCGCCGCCGACCGCTCCACCACCACCGGCCGCGCACTGGCCACCCGCGCTGAAGCGCCCGGCAAGAACACATCCAGCTGCTCGGCCTCTCGAGGCGACGCCGTCAGATAGCTCGTCACGAACAGCTCGGCGATCCCCGCCGGCCCCGCCGTGTCCGCCACCGCGACCGGCTCGGCCGCCACCTTCGGCACCGGCATCGAAGCCGCCTCACCGCTGTGGGCCCACGCCCCCACCGCCAGCACCGGACCCGCCGCGACCAATCCCCACAGCCCCCACCGCGCGGCCCTCGACACCAACGCCACACCGCCGGTGGACATCTGCCAGCCCCACTCCTCCGTATCGGCCCGACGCCGCCCGAAGCTCTTCACGGCTCCACCTGCCGACGCCCGGCACGGACCAGCTGCTCCAGTCGCGCCCGCAGCACCTCCGGCGGGCACGCCTTCAACTCCGCCCACGCCTTCATCGCCCGCTCCGCGTCGCCGTCCTCGACGTACCGCTGCAAACTCGCGACCGTCTCCGGCGCCCACGGCGCCGCCTCCAACTGCGCGGCCAACCTCTTCGACGTGCGCCGCGACCGCACCAGCAGAACCTCCTGCTCGCTCAACCCCTCGAGCTCAGCCCCTACACCGCCGCCCTCTCCGGCTGGCACCCGCTCCACCATCCTCAAACTCCCTTCCGGCTCAGAGACCTCACGCGAGACCTCGCCAGAAGAAAGCCCCGGCACAGGGCTAGATGTGACACCAACCCGAGAACTTTCTTGAAGGGGACGCTCACGCGGCCTGCGCCAACCGCCATCGCGGAACCGCCGCGCGCAGCTGCTGCACCGCCCGACTGCGGCGCTTCCTCAACACCGCGGCGCTCACCCCCACCTGCCGCGCCATCACCGCATCCGCCGGGGCGCCCTCGCGATAGAACGTCACCAGCGTCTCCACGCCGGCCCGCTCCAGCACCTGCTCCCGCAGCGCCCACACCAACAGCTCAGCCATCTCAGCCCGCGCACCCTCAAGGTCACCCAGCTCCCCAAGACCGGCCGTGACGACGTCCTCCGCGAGCTGCGCCTGCTCCGCCAGCCGAACCGGATCCTCCTCGTCAACCAGCGAGCCGACGTACTCCTCGATCCACTCCAGATCGCTGCTGGGCAGCTCGCTTTGCAGTTCCCGCGCAGCCCGCTTGGACGTGTCCCACGCGATGTTCAGCGCGATCTTCTCCGGCCGCCGAGCGAGCGGATACCGCCGCACCATCTCGTATAGCGAGGCAGCCACCACCTGAGCCACCTCATCAACCGGCACCTCATACCGAAGCCGGAGCTGCTTCACCGAACGCAGCGCCGCCGGCACCATCGCCACCACCACAACCAACGCCGCCAGCTCACAGCCCGCCGCCGCCCGCTTCACCAGAACCGCCAGCCACCGATCGCTCGGTACCGAACCGCGCTTCAACGCGCGCAGCAGACCGTCCAGCCCTTCCGTCGCGTCCACATCCACGGGGACGCCGGATTCGACCAGCCACGAGTGGACCCGCTCCACCGTTCCCGGCTGGGCACACATCTGTCCCCACTCGGCCCGCACCAGATCGAAAGCGTTCTCCACGGCAGCTCCCCTTTCCTTTCACTGCCGTGGACTGTGGTCCGCACCCCTTGCCCAACAAGGTGCCCTCAAACGCCGTTACCGCAGGTCAACCGGCCAACCAGAGCGGAGTCACCCGGCGGGGCAACCTCAAGCACCCCGTGACAACCACCCACCCCACCGACTCCAACCTGGGGCAACCCCCGACACCGCACTAGCAGGCCAGCACCTGGACTGAGCGGCCTTGCCGCAATCCCACCCGGCCTCGACCAGCGCTCCGTACGCTGCCGCTATGAGCGATGGATTCCCCGTAACCGTGGTGGCCGCCTACGACACCGACTGGCACCTCTTCCTCACCTGCCCCGAGCGAGGCGACCTCGGCTACTGCACCGGTGTCGGACCCGACGAGCCGTTCGACCCCCAAGCCGCCACGCGAACCCTCAAGGAGGCCGGCTGGAAGCTCGCCCCCGACGGCTGGCGGGAAACCTCCCTCGACGAGGAGTACCCCTTCGTCGCCCAAGTCGCCCGAGAAGGTTGACCACCTACCCACCACCACTGCAACACCCACTCGAACACCCACTGCAACACCCACTTGATCACCCGATCCGCCCGGCAGAGCAAAGCCGCAGGTCAAACCCCACGGGCAACCGACCCCGCCCCTTGTCACACCTCTCTATGAGCAATGAGAGGAAGTAACAATCGTCTTCGCCCGCGACGGCGAGCCACCAACAGACAAGGGGAGGGGTCTACATGCCTGTCCGCAACACCAATCCAGCAGGCTCCAGCAGCGCCTTGCGCAGCGACGTACTCCGCGCCCTGGGCGTCGTAAAGATCGCCACCGCCGACCAGATCCAACGCCTCACCGCCCCCCACCTCACCTACCGGCACACCACCAAGCCAACCGCGCGCGCCCGAAAGGCCGCACGTACCAGCGCGTACAACGCCGCACTCACCGACCTCCGCCGACACGGACTCGTCGAGACCGGCGGCTGGACGCGCACCGGCGACGCCCTCCGCACACTGACACCACGCGGACTGGCTGCCGCCGCCTACGAACTCGGACGCCCAGCGGAAGAGATGGGAGGCACCGCCCGCGCCGCCGCAGCCGCCGGCGGCACGCACCCGCTGGCCGTCACCGAAACCATCCTCGCCCTTCTACGCCCCGCCCCGAACCTGGACCTGGTCGCCAACGAGCCTGAGGCCGCTCGCCACGCCGCACAGGCCGCCGCCCACGCATCTCCCGGCCTCGGCTCCCTCTCCGGCTACGCCACCGAAGTACCGCTCCCTGCAACCGGCACATGGGCACGACCGGGTCGCGGCGGCGCTCAGGCAGACCTCGTCCTCACCGCTCCGGAAGACGATCTCCCCCTGCTGTTCGTCGAGGTCGACAACTGCCACGAGACAGCCGAACGACTCGCTGCGAAGATCGACCGCTACGCACGCTTCTTTCGGCGACGCGTACGAGACACCGACGGACAAGAGCAAGAGCTGTGGAGCACCCGGTGGTCGGGGTTCTCCGGCCTCCGCCGCCGGAGCGCTTATCCGCCGGTCCTGATCGTCTTCAACCGCGTCGGTGCCCGGAACCCCGACCTCACAGTGCAGAGGCTGTCAGCTCTCACTCGACCTCACTGGGAGGGCGAGGACGGCTACGGCGGTGGACCCCACGCGTACGACGGGAAGATCCCGCTGGTGGCAACCACTCTGGAGCTGTTGCGCGCTCACGGTCCCGCTGGCGAGGTATTCCACAGGTTCGGCCGGACGGCGCCGCAGCGTCTCCTGGACGCCATCGCCCTTCGCCCTTCGTAGCCCGCAAGCCGAACCGGCTGTGGTCACGTTCGCCGCGCGGCGAGGCGAGGGGAGAATCTTCTCGCGCATCACTTGTAAAAGATGGGTTGAATCATGTAAAGTATGTGTTGTTGGAAGGGGTGGGCACCCCAACCAACACGCCGATTCTCAACTCAACAGAGGGAGTCTCATGGAGATCCACGAGCGCCTAGCACTCGTCTACCAGCGCCTCCGCGATCTACCTCCGGCCCGCACGGCGGAAGAAGCACTCCACCAGCTCGACACCACCCTCACCAAGGTGGAAGACGAGCACAGCGGAGTCCCCTTCAATCCCAACGCCGGGCTCGCGTCCGACGGGCGGATGTACTTCCCCCGGGAAGACTTCACCACCCGCCACCCCGACGGCAGCGTGACCGCCCTCACCAAGGGCCAAGTCATCACCGCACAGCCCAACGGTGAGCTGACCATCACCAGCAGGCGCACCGGAGAAGTCGTCTACCACCGCCCCGGCGCGAAGTAGACGACTCACCCGCCCCGCACCCAGCGGGGCGGGTACCCGGCTCCCCAACAACCCAGAAGGACCTCGACATGATCGACCTGCTCGTCCTCTACACCAACAACCTCGACTCCGCCCACGCCTTCTACAGCGACCTCGGCCTCGCCTTCGCCAAGGAGCAGCACGGTACCGGCCCCGAGCACTACGCCGCCCAGCTCCAGAACGGCGCCATCCTCGAGCTCTACCCCGCCACGCCGCGCCGCCCGGCGAACGCTGGCCTCCGACTCGGCCTCACCCTGCCCGCTGGTACCCGCGCGCCGGGCCGGCGGCAGATGAGCGACCCCGACGGCCGCGCCCTCATCCTCACCCTGACGGAGCAGACCATGACCACCCCCGAGATCGAAACCGCGGTCACCGAACGATTCGGACCTACCGCAACTGCCGACATCCACCGCCACCCCACCGGAGCACTCTCCGTCACCATCCACGCCGGAGGCGACACCATCACCCTCGACGGAAAGGGGAACTCCTGGGGCTGGACCCTCAACCCCGCGCCCGACAGCGCCGGGCACGAGCACACCGCCACCAGCCTCACCAACGCCCTCGACGTCGCCAGCAGCACCCTCCGCTGACACAAACGGCCGACGGGGCAATCCGCTCACGCGGTGGGCAAGCCCCGTCGGCCAACGCCGATCCCCAATCAAGAGGACCACCACCATGCTATCCGCCCCACCGGGACGCCCCGGCGTGACCTTCGAGGAGATCGCCGCCCACGTCGGCCGGTCCACGCGCTACGTCGCCGAGAACACCCGTTGGGGCCGGCACCCGGAATGGCCTCAGTCGATCGGCAAGCGCGGCCGCCGACAAGAGTTCCACCCAGGCGACGTCAACGCCTTCATCGCCACCCACCACACGCGCGAGATCCCACCCATCCAAGATGACCGGCTCTACACAGCCAGGGAGGTCGCAGACCTCGCCGGATTCGCACCAGACACCCTCTGGAGCTACGTCACGCGTGAGCAATGGCCCCCCGCCGATGCGAACGGGCAGTGGTGGGGCAGCACCGTTCGTCGGGCCCTGGCCTCCCGGCGAAGCTACCGCCGAACGCGTAGCTAGGACGTGAACAAGAACAGGGAACGGCCCGTCGGGCAGCACGCAGCTGCCCGACGGGCCGTTCGAGCGAATCAGGCGTACAGCTCCGACTCCTCGATCGCGTTCACGGTCGCCCGGGCGAGATCGGCCGGTTCCCCAAGGTCACACACCAGGATCCAGTCCCTGTCGTACGGGTGCTGAACGATCAGTTCCCACGTGCCGTCGAGGAGCACAACGGCGAGGTCGTTGACAGGGTGCTCCAGGAGGATGCCCGGCCCCGCGAACGCGGAGTCGGTGACCTTGGCGGTGGCCTTCGGCCAACGCGCGGTCACGAGCTGGCCGATACGGCGGAAGTTCTCAGCGATCTCACTCTCAGTGGTTGTCACATGCACTCCTTGAAGAGGTGGTTGGGCGGGGGCTGCCACCCCGCATGTGTAAATTAAAGCACGTTTATTGAGCTGTGGTCAATCACTCCGAAGACCCCTGGCCATCCGAAGACCGGGATGACAAGCTCTGCCGCACCCGAAGGGAACACCGCAATGACCGACACAGAACGCATCGACTGCGCCGACTGCCACGCCCTGCCGAGCTCTGACAACGCCCGCATCGCGCACGTGAAGACGAGCGGTGTGATCAGCGAGACCTGGCACACCTCAGACTGCCCCGCCCTGGCAATCTGGTGGATCAACATGGAGGAGGGAAGCAAGCGCGTCCGAGAGCAGGACGCATGGGCCAAGGACGTCTTCCCCGCTGCGCACGAACGGCTCAGGCGGGCCGCTGCCGCGCAACCTGCCGGCACCGCAGCCCAGCCCTTCATCGACGCCCTGAGCGAACTGGTCCAAGCGCAGGCCGACACCACCGGCTTCGTTGTCCTCCACCGATGGGCGGAGATCCTGGAACGCCACTTCCCACCCGAACTCCCCAACCCCGACCACATCGCTGAGCCGCCACACCGCTGAGAGCGGTCACTTCGGGCCCACAGCTCCGTACAGGTCTTCTACAACGGCCAGCCCCCGGCGGCCTCGCGCTCACCGCCCGCGACCAGTCGCCACCCTGCTCCTCGCGTGTGTGAGCGCGAGCACCTGGCGGCGCTTTGCCGCGATAGCCGGCCCCGCCCCAAGCAGCGCCGATCCGAATGGCCGCGGGCACGTCATCCAGTACAGCGAGGTTCACGAGACGCAGGCGATCTGGATGACCGACGCCGACGTCGTCACCTGGCTCACCGACCCGGACGCTACGACGACACCCAGTCCTGAGACGAGCGCGCCGGGAGGTGACGGAAGGGCGGGACGCCGCCGCTCCGTCCTGCGGCTCACGCGGTGGCCGGCTCCGGCACTTCGAGAGCTGCCGCGACCCGGCGGGCCATCGTGGCCGTCTGCGGCGGTAGGTAGGTGTCCAGGGCGTCGACTTCGTCGCACAGCTTCGCCCTCAGCCCGTGCAGGACCGCCTCGGTGAACAGCTTGCCCGGGTCGTCCTCGGGCTGCTGCGCCTGCTCGGCCTGCAGCTGGCCCCGGTGGTACCGCATCCGGTTCGCTGGCGCCCGCATCGCCTCGTACGACAGCGCCTCGCCCATCAGGCCCGCCACGTGCGCGCGGTCCTCCTCCTGCGGACCGTCGGACCGGAGGTCCTGCTGCCCGACCTGGAGGTAGCTCTGCAGCGTGTCGCGAGCCATGCCGGTGTGCTGGCAGTACGCGGCGATCAGCATGGCCACCATGTTCATGGTGTCCGCCGCGTCCGTGGCCCGGTACAGCGTCATCCGCTTCCAGGTGTGCGCCTGGTCGGGCTCGGTGTACCGCAGCACCTCCTGGCAGTTCTGCACGCCCTCGGCAACCAGCTGGTGGATCGCCCGGCGTAGCGGCTCGGGCATCTGGGTGTCTTCCATGACCGCACGCTAGAGGTCCGCGTGCCCGGAGTTCGCCGTCACGGCCCTGTGCTCACCCGGACGGACCAGGAGCCGTTCCCGGCCCGCAGCCCGGCGCCGGATGCTCCGGCAGCGGAGGCGCCCTTGACGCCGGACCCGGCCTGCGGGACGGTCGGCGCAACTATGCGCAACCGAGTCCCAGGGGAGTACGTGATGACGCTACGGTTCGTCGGGATCGACCCCAACACCGGCGGCGAGGGATCACCGACGGTGTGGGTGGAAGAGGAGAGCGCGGACCTGGTCCTCCAGGGCGAGGAAGCCGACGCCCTCCTCAAGACCCTGGTCGGCTCCACCGAGTGGGTAGCCGGCCACAAGACGGGGATCCCGCCGCACGAGCGGGTGATCCGGATTCCGTTCCGCATGGTGCAGATCGTGAGGGAGGCGTGCGATGCCGCTGAACGCGCAGCAGCTGAACACTGCGACGTTCGCTGAACTGCTCGCCGACACCCACCACACGGCGGTTCATCTGGAGATGCGCGACGTCTACGCGGTGGGCGACGAAGCCGAGGACTTCGAGACCTTCCTGCTCACCGGCGTCCCGAACCTTGACCCGGCCCGCTCGTTCTGGCCCCAGTGGATGCCGCTCGTCGAAGACGCGGTCGCCCGCGGCGTGGTGATGCGCCGGGCGCGGATCGTCTCCGAGCCGGTCACCGACTACATCCGCTACGAGCACGCCATCACCCCGCTCAACCTCCAGGCCGGAGAGGGCGTGCGCTGGCTGCCCCGCCGCCGCGCCTCCGACATCGCGCTGCCCGGCAACGACTTCTGGCTCCTGGACGACCGGCTGGTGCAGTTCCACCACTTCACCGGCACCGGCGACTGGGCACCGGACGGCAAGGAGCGCACCACCGACCCGGCCGCCGTCGCGCTGTGCCACGCCGCCTTCGAGACCGTGTGGGAGCGCGGCATCCCGCACGAGAAGTACACCGTCCAGGCCCACTGAGCAGAGCACCGTGAGCGCATCCCCCTCGTCCAGCGCACAGGCGGCCCGTGAAGCGCTCGCCGTGCGGCTCACGCACCTGCGCAAGGACGCCGGCCTCACCGGGAAGGAACTCTCCGCCCGGTGCGGCTGGCACCCCGCGAAGACCACCCGCATCCAAAAGGGCGACGCCCCGCCCTCCGACGCGGACATCCGCGCCTGGTGCGCGGCGTGCGGCGCCGACGACCAGGCCGACGACCTCATCGCCACCGCCCGCGCCGTCGACTCCATGTACCTGGAGTGGCGCCGCCTGCACAAGGACGGGATGCGCAAGGTCCAGCAGAACTGGAACACCCTGCACGAGCGGACCCGCGTCTGCCGGGTCTACGTCTCCAACGTCCCGCCCGGGTTCTTCCAGACGCCGGCCTTCGCGACCGCCCTGATGGGGCAGATCACGACGTTCCAAGGCACGCCGAACGACGTCTCCGAAGCGGTCGCCGCCCGAGTGGCGCGCTCCCGCTTCCTCTACGAGGGCGGACACCGCTACGTCGTGCTCATGGAGGAGTCGGTCCTGCGGTTCCGTACCGCTGACCCCGAGGCGATGCGCGGACAGTTGCGCCACCTCCTGGCCGTGATGCCGCTCGCCTCCGTGTCGCTGGGGATCATCCCGTTCACCGCGCAGCGCACCGTGTGGCCGCTGGAGGCGTTCTACGTCCACGACGACACCATGGCCGTCGTGGAGACGCTGACGGCTGAGATCAAGGTGACGCAGCCGCGCGAGCTCGCCGACTACGCCAGGGCGTTCGCCGGCCTCGCGGAGATGGCCGTCTACGGCGACGAGGCCCGCGCGCTCATCCGGGCGGCGATCGACGCCCTGGGGTGAAGTTCCGCAATTCCCCGCAATCTCGTTGAGGACCGAGCGGCGACCTCCGTAGCGTCGAACGACACCGACGCAAGGCACTCAGCACACGGAGGCGGTGCCCATGAGCGCACCCACACCCGCCGGCCCCGCACCCGACGGCCCCTGCCTCCAGCAGCCCGACTTCGGGCGGCCTTCACCCGCGCTACTGGAACGCGCCGCCCGCGGCTACGCCCGCTTCCTCGCCGTCCAGGCCCCGGACGCCGCCACCGGCGACCACGACCAGGACGACGACGCGGCGGGCGCCCGATGAGCGACACCCACATCGTGCTCCACGACCCCGACGGCCTGATCGAGGCCGAACTCCCCCTGGACCGCGCCCCGCACGAGGCACTCGTCACCGCCATCCTCGCGTGTCACGACCCGGATCTCCCGCCTCGCGACTACGAGCAGATCGCCCTCCAGCTCACCGGCCACGCCCGCGCGGTCGCTGCCGACGTCCGGCGTCTCACCGCCGCCCTGCCCAAGAGCGACGGCCGCGGCGCCCTCGCCGAAGTCGTCCTCGAGGAAGCCGACCGCCGTCTGTCCGCCCCGCTCAAGGGCACCGCCTGCTGTGTCCAGAACCGGGCCCGCCTCGTACGGGCCCTCTACACCCGGCTGGACCGCCTCGCCGAATCTGTGCCCCCGGTGTGATGCGGGTGCCGGCCGCGGCTCCTCCAGTACCCCGGCGACCTTCCGTGCCATCTCCACGTGCGGCGGCGGGTAGTCGCCCAAGGAATGCCGGCCCTCGTATCGCAACACCGAGACTCACGCCGTACGAGGCCGCTGAATACCGGGTGTGGCTCGATGCCCCGCAGCACATCCACTCGATCCCGGGCCTCGACTACAGCGCGGGTGTCGGCGAACTGCCTGTCGAAGCCGTCCTTCCTCGACGAAGTCCTGGACGAGCGCCGACCGTCCGGCTGAGTCATGCAGGGCCGAGGTGTCCAGCACGCACCGGATTGCGCCGAGGCCGCCCGACACGGCCGTGCCGCTCTCCCCTCCTGGGCTGCGCGCTCACCCTTGCCGAACAAGGGGCGTCCAGTCATCGCGGGCCCGTCAGCTGCTCCGACTCCCCGCCTGGAGTACCCGCGAATCCCCAACGGATGTCGGTGCCTTCTGCGAGCATCGGCCGATGGCCGATGGCAGGGATCGCTCGATTCTTCGACAGGTAGTGAGCGACGTCGTCGCTCGGCTCAGTGGGAACTCGCACGCCAGGCTGAACGCGGCGTTCGCGGAGCTGGGGATGCCGGCAGTCCCGGAGGAGGGAACCAAGGGCGAACGGGTGAAACGGAGCTTCGCGCAGGTTCCCGACACCGACCTCCCCCTCGTTGCGAACCGTGTCTTGGCCACGGGCCAGGGGAGTCCTCAGCAGAGGTTCCGGATCGAGGATGTGCTCTGGGCGGAGTCCTCGCCTCCGGAGATACCCATACGGATTCGGCGCGAGTTGGCCCGGTCCCTCGACCTGGCCGCTATGACCCCCAACCAACCCAGGTTCATGGCGATGCTGAGCCGGTTCTGGGTACTCGGGGAGGAGCTCAGCCCACTCATCGACGCGTTCTTCGGCTCCCCCGGGCCCAGCCTCAGGCGCGATATCGAGAAGCACGTCTTCCGGAACCCGGGGGACTGGACGGCCGAGACTCTCCTGGAGAACCTCGGCGCATTCGAGGCCGGCGACGCCAGGTTCGCCCGGTTCCTCGAAGCGATGGTCTCCGCCGATGTCCTGCTCGACGAGTCCGCACAACGGCTCCTCGTAGACGCGATCAACGAGCACGTCCGCAGTGCGGCCGTCGAACTGCGGGAAACAGGCACTGAAGGCGGCTACCCCCGCTTCACCCTCGTCTCCACCCGGCTCGCCGGAAACCGGAAGCCGAAGAACATCATCTTCGCGTCCCTCACCAAGCCCGACATCCGTTTAAACGCGATGGACAACGACATCGAGATCGTCGGCGACACAGACAATCAGCTGGTCTACGATCGCCCGACACCCGATCACGGCCTCCGCTGGCGTGACCTTCAGGCCTGGTGGCAGGACACACGCAACATCCCGAATGAAGCCGAAGCCAAGACCTCCCTCTACAAACGGCTCCACCGCTGCCTGCCTGACACTTCCCCGGGGCAGCAGAACCTCTTCGGCGCCTACCACCATGTCCTCGGCGACAGGGCCTATGACCTACCCGCCCTGCTGCCCGAGGTGTGGCTGCACTGGGACCACCAGACCGTCCGCGCGCGCGGCCCCCAGGCCCTGCTGCGTTCCCGCATGGACTTCCTGCTCCTGCTCCCGCACCAACAACGCATCGTTCTCGAAGTCGACGGATCCCAGCACTACACCCGCGACCGAGGCCAGCGCCCCGACACCGCAAAGTACGCCGAGATGATGGCCGCCGACCGCGACCTGAAGCTCAGGGGGTATGAGGTCTTCCGGTTCGGCCATGACGAACTCGAAGATGCCCGCGATGCCCAAGTCCTCATGGAACGATTCCTACCAGCACTGTTCCAGCGCTTCGATGCCGAGGCCGGCAGCTGAACCTGCTCCCCACCCAGCATCTCGTCAGTGCACGGCGGTCGCCCCTCAAGGTCCCGAGAAACGGAAAGCCTGCTGTCAGACCCGGTCCGTACCCTTGGCTGAGGTACCTGAGACAGGAGGGCAACGTGGCCCGCAGCGGCATCAACAAGCGCGATCTCGACAAGTGGGCGAGAGACGTGGTCAAGGAGACCAACAAGAGCCTGGAGCGGGCTCAACGGCGGAACCCACCTCGTATCTCCGCACAGATCGAAGCCACCTCCAGCGCGGTGCCCGGTGACGTGACCGGCTACCTGGCCCGGTTGCTGCTGTGGCTGGACGACCGCGAGAAGCAGAACCCGGGCAGGTACATCAACGTCGCTGCCTTCCCCGAAGAGCTCCAGCTGGAGGACGAGGACCCGGCCATCCTGGCGCTCCAGCTCAACCAGCACGACCTGGTGCAGATCCTCCGCACCATGGGGCCCCACAACCATGTCCGTCTCACCGACGCCGGCCGCGTCACGGTGCGCGGACTGAAGGATCTACAGAAGGACCGCGCCGCCCGGATCCGCCACACGACGGACGCCTTGCTGCGATGGCTCTTCGACACCGCCAGTGACCACACACCCGTCAACCCGGCCCTGTTCCTCGCGACACCCGACTCCTACTTCGCCGGAACCGAGATCAGCGAAACCGATCTGCACCAGGCGCTCGCCTACCTCGCAGAGCACAACCTCATCGAACACATCGACACCGACCCGCCCACGGTCGCCACCACACCCCAGGGCACCCGCTGCGCCCTGGCAGGAGGAAGCGTGCAGGACCACGTCAACCAGCCCCGCCCCGGCACCACGTACAACACCTACCTGCCGAACGCCAAGGGCGTCATCATCGGCGAGCAGCAGAACTTCACGCAGAACAACACCGACGGTGTCGACCCGACGCTGTTCGTCCAGCTCGCCGGGTACGTCGGCCAGGTCAGTCCCATCCTGGGCCTGCCCGACGAGGACCGCGTGGAGCTGGAGCGCGTCGCCCAGGAGCTCCACGACGAGGCGACCTCCGGGAATCCCGAGCCGGGCCGCCTGCGCCAGTTCGCCACCCAGCTCAAGGACAAGCTCCTGGAGGGCGCCTCCACCATGGCGGCAGCGCAGGGCATCCAGATGGCCGAGCAGGCCCTTGACGCGCTCATGCGTTAGCCGCCTTCCGCACCACCCCCGGGCCCGGGGGTCAGCCATGACACCCCCGTGCCCGGCTTCATGGAGTCGCACGGCCTAACGACCGTGCCACCGGGCGGACCACCGGTCCTTCGCCAAGGCCGCCCCGGCCCGGCAGGGAAGGCGCACTTGACGCCGGTCCACAGCCCTCCGCCGACGTCTGGAGCCCGGGGCGCCTCTCTGTTCTGGTGCTGGACCGCCCATCGGCCCGTCGCCTACGACGACGGCCTCGACCGGCTGGAGAAGCTGGCCGTCATCGCCCGGGGCGCCACCACCGCGCTGCGCGACGTCCGGCCCTGGCCCTTCCCCGAGTTCGAGGACGCCATCACCGCGTGCCTGGCCCCCGACCCCGCCGACCGCCCCACCGCGAAGGAGCTGACCGCCGCATGGTGACCCTGCGCGCCTTGGTGCTTGACGACGCTGCCGCCCTCACCTGCGTCTACAGCGGCGCCTCCATCCGGCACACCACCGGCAAGCCCCTCACCCTCGACCAAGCCCGCGAGAAGGTCCGCACGGCCCTCGCCCGAGCCGCCGCGAACCCTCGCCTGCAGTGGAGCTGGGGCATCCTCAACGAGGAAGAGCTGATCGGCCTGATCGCCCTGCGGCGACGATCCCCGTCCATGGGCACCATCAGCTACATCCTCCGCGAAGACACCTGGGGCAACGGCTACGCCACCCAAGCAGCCGAATACGTCGTCCAATTCGCCTTCACCACCGCCGGCCTGGATCGCCTGCAGGCCATGCACCACCCCGGCAACCCCGCCTCCGGCCGCGTCCTGCTCAAAACAGGCTTCACCCGTGTCGGCACGGCCGACCGAGACACCGACGACGGAACCGTCCCCTACGAGTTGTACGCGCTGGATCATCTGAACTAGCTCCCGCACAGTGCGTACGCTGCAAACGCTTCGCTGCCTTCTCGAGGAGTTCACCGGATGGCTGACAACTCGCCCGTGCCCGAACCGCGCCGGAGCATGGCGATGCACAACGACTGGTGGCTGTCAGGCTGGGAGCACGTCTTGCCCCGTCAGGGCTTCCCGCTGACCATGCTGATCGGGACCGCGAGCCAGCCCGGTTTCACCGGCTCACTGGACGACTTGCTGCACGAGATCTTCGACGGGCGCTGGGACATGATCGGCGGCGACCTCGACGGCGCGCTCACCTTCTCCTGGCCGAATGAGGAATGGGACTACGAGGCCGCGCCGGAGGGCCGCGAGGCATGCGAGGCGGCCCGCTGGGAGGAGTTCAGCACCATGCTGACGACCGCCGGCTTCCCGGTGCCCCAAACGGTGCGGGACCTGTCTGAGCTCTACCTAACGTGGGGCCTGGCCACCCGCGAGGAGACCTCGGAAGGCACCCGGTGGTCGATGCCTGCCGCGCTACCGCTGCCCGGCGATCTGCTCCCCCTGGACCCCGAACTCACCGAGCGCCTCGACGGGATCCGCTGGACGAGGCGCACGGGCCCGCTCCTCGACACCCTCATTGCCCACCTGATCGACGATCTGGGTGAACCGGCGGAGACTCTCACCTCCCTGGACCAGCTTGCGGCAGCCACGGGACAGGACGTCGACGACGTCCGGCTCGCTCTCGCGGAACTCGTGACGTCCGGCGACGCCCGTGTTCAGCGTGGCGAGGAACTGGCCGACGCGGAGCGCCTGGAGGCCCACCGCCGCTTCCGCCTGGTCATGGACTGGGCGCACTTTCACGAGAACCGCATCCAGGTGAGCCGCGGGTGACGGAGGCCGCTCACGGCACAGTGGGGACCAGAGACACGCGCCTGATCGTGATCCGCGGCAACAGCGCCTCGGGCAAGTCGTCCGTCGCGGCCGGCCTGCGCGAGAAGTTCGGCCGCAACCTCGCCATCGTCGCCCAGGACAACCTGCGCAGGATCGTGCTGCGCGAACACGACCGGCCCGACGGCGCCAACATCGGCCTGATCGACCTCACCGCCCGCTACGCCCTGGACCACGGCTTCCACGTCATTCTGGAAGGCATCTTGTACGCCGACCGCTACGGCACGATGCTCCAAGACCTGCTGCACGCCCACCAAGGCGTCACACGGTGCTATTACCTCCACGTGCCCTTTGAGGAGACGGTGCTCAGGCACGCGACGAAACCAGATGCCGAGTACCTCGCGCACGTCAACGACGGCCACCTACGCGACTGGTACCGAGAGAAGGACCTGCTCCCCAACAGCCTGGAGACCGTCATCGACGCGGCCAGCACCCTGGACGACACGGTCCAACAGATCCTTGCCGAGAGCGGCCTGGACAGCATTCCCCCGATCGACCGCTGAGGGGCGCCACCCGCAGGTACGGTCAGCTTCACGGCCCGCAAGACGGCACACACCACCGGACCCCAGGGGGCAATGGGCGTGGAGAACGGATCGCAGAGCATCCCGTGGGGCGGCCAGTGGCGGCGACACCTCCGCTCCGATCACCAGATGGATCTCGTACGCTCCTGGATCCGCCGCCTCGAGTGCCCCACCTGCAAGACGGCCGCAGGGCGCGCCTGCCGCACCTCAGGCGGCCATCCCACCGACCACCACCGGGCCCGCCGCGACGCCGCCGGCCCGATCCCGTACGAGGAGTGGCGGAAGCAGGGCCTCATTCCAGAGCAGCAGACGTACACGATCCCGGCCGTGCTCAAGGAGTCGGAGAAGGCGCGCGCCGACTTCAACGTGGACACCGCCTTGGCCGACAGCGTGGCGGTCGTCCGCATGTTCCTCGCCGACCGGCTCGGGCTGTTCCTCCAGGGCGAGGAAGCGATGGACCGCATCGACGACGCCGTACGTCAACTGATCGAAGTCCGCGGCCCGGTGGGGACGGCGGACCTGGTCACCGTCCTCGCCGGTCTTGTCACCATGCTGCTGTCCGCGAACGCCGGACCCGACGGCGATCCGGACACCCTGTTCGAGGCCGTGATCCGCGCGCAGGTAGGCATGGCCCGCAGTCTGCGCACTGCCGAGAGGAACCGCACCGACAACTGACAGAGCGCCTGCATCGCAGCAGTACTCCTGCCCGCCGCTGGTCCCCACGGCCCACCAGGTCCAGGCGCTCCGAGGGCGTGGTCACTCGCCTTCGTGCTCGTCGTCCGCCGGCGTGTCGTCTGGCTCTGCTGCGCGGGCTTCCGGGGTATCGGAAGAGGCCGACCCTTCGACCTCTTCGTCAACGGTCTCCTCCCGCCTGCTTGGCCGGCGTAGGTCCGCGGCGATGTCCAGCTTGGGCATGGACTCTGCCATCTGCTGGGCGAAGCGGTGCAGCGGGTTGTTGATCAGCGCCAACTGGTCGGCTGCCATCTTCCGGGCGAGGCGCTGCACGGGCTCGTTAACTAGCGCTGCGTGGCGCGCGGCGGCCTGCCGGGCGAGTTGGCTGGCGGCGGTGTCAAGGTTCGCGAGGGAAGGCGCAAGCTGTTCGGCGAGCAGACGACCAGCTGAGTTCTGCGCAGTCAGAGCCTTGCGCTTGGCACCCGCCACGATGTCAGCAGCCCGCTGCTTGAGTGCCTGCAGAGTCCTCATGCACGGCTCGTCATCGGTGTCCGGCGGTGAGGGGTCCTCCGAGGTGAGCAGAGTCGGCGTCTCGTCGTCGCGGGTGGAGAACAGAACCTTCATCGGCCACACGCAGGCGATGTAGCCGATGAGTGTGCCCGCCTCGTCGCCAGCGGGCCCGTACAGCAGCCAGTGGGTGTTGGCTGTGTACCAGACGTCGCTCTCGATTGTGTGGCCTGTCACGTCCGTGACGCTGAGCAGCTCGACCTCGGGCTGGGCCAGCCACTCGGACCACTCCTCCGTTGTTCCTCCGTCGCCCAGACCGACGAAGCCGGTGAGAGAACTGAGACCCATCGCCGTGTGTGCGACCCGGGCCCGAACCGACGCGGACTCCAGCAGCTCGGCTGCAGCGGCCTTTGCTTCTTCCCCGGACACCTCCGTGGTGAAGCGGGAGACGACCTGGTCGAAGTCCTTCAGCAAGGTGAGCCGGCCCTCCAGGTCGCGGATGTCCTCATCCATGGGGTACTCGAAGAGGGATCCGTCGCCGAAGTCGCTGCTGTTGTTCGTGACGAACCAGACGTGCTCCTCCGGGTTCTGCTCAAGGAACTCCAGGATGGAGAACCAGATCGCCGCATCGCGGCCACCCTCCGAACGATCCTTGACACGCTTGGCCGGGGGAAGCGCCATCGCTTCACGCTGGAATCCCCTGCGGATAGCCGTGTCGCTGGTCTCGATCACCTCGAAGATCTCGCCATAGGCATCGCGCCAGTGATCGAGAAGGCGCTCGAGGTCCAGCGGCTCCAGCGAGCTTTCTGGCTCCCAGGGAAGAACCTCACTCAACTTCGCCACAGCTTTCAGAACCGCGCGGTACCTGTCAGGGTAGAAGCGAGCCTGGTGGGCGGCCATCTCCTCCAGCACCATCCACGGCACCGCGACCCGGTGGTGACCGGACTGCCGCAGCTTCCGGATGATGTCCGCCCGCAGGCCGTCGGGCGGAAGCAGGTTCACCGCGTTCGTATCGAAGATGATCAACTTCGCCTCCATGCCGAGATGCGCACAGACTTGCTGCCTTCTATGCAGCCCACTCCAGCCCGAGCTCCGCCAACACCTGGAGTTTGTCCGCGCTCAGCTTGGCACGCCTGCTCTTGGTGTTGCTGAGGAATACCCCGAGCTTGATCTCCGTGCCGTCTTCCAACCGCTCTACGTGGGCCCTGGGGACCTTCACAGAGCCTGTGCGGGTCTTGTACTGCGTCAGGGCCGCAACGCCCCTGTCGAAAGCGCTCACGGCCGTCTTGGGGGCCTTGACGGGCGTCTCCTGCTCCGGGGGCAGCGGTGTCACGCCGATCGCCTCCAAGAGCTCGCGCTGGCCGGCCATCAGAGCGGTCCAGACGTCGTGTTGGCGCTGCCGGGACAGCCACTTCCCGACGTCCATGCCGTGCACCGTGATGCCGGGCACGACGACCGCCGGGTCATCTTCCTCCCGCACCAGTTCGCGGACGGCGGCGTAGTGCCGCTGCCAGACCGCCGGCCACTGCGGGTTCCAGTGCTCGTCGACGGCCTCCAGCGCGGTCTTCCACTCGGGGTGGGCGTCCAGGGCGCCGGGGCGGCGGAGGTTGGACAGCCACTGCCCGATCGGCCGGTCCAGCGCGGTGGCGGACCGGGGCGCGCACAGCGTCCAGTGCTCCTCGTAGTACGCCTTGGCCGCCTCGAGGTTCTCCTGGAACCGCTCGTCCGCCAGGCTCCAGACCATGCCCAGCTTCTCCAGCCGCTGGGCCCGCAGCCCGGTCATCTGCCCGGCCCCGTAGGCCCGCCGCTGCTCCGCGACCCACTGCCCGAGCGGGTAGGCGCCCTCCTTGTGCCCGTACGGAACCCTGGCGTGCCCCTCACGCTCGGTGAACTTCTTCAGCGCCGCCCAGCCGCGCGCCCAGTCCTGCTTCTCCGTGTCGATCACGTTGAAGCTCACCCAGTCCGCGACCATCACCGGATCCCTGGGAGCGGCAAACCGGAGCAGTAGCCGGGATTCCGCCTCGCCTTCCTCGGGCGGCGGACCGATGTACTCGGACGGCTGCGCCACGTCCTTCTGCGGCTCCTGCGGAATCGCGAGCAATTCGATTGCCTCTTCATCGTGAGCTCGCAGACCCTCAAGCACCTTCACCAAAGGCCGATACGACCCCGAGGTGAACATATCCTCCGGCCTTTCTCCCGGCTGGAGAAAAACCGGCACAATCAGCGAAGCGAGCTTCCCCTCTCCCGGCTTCTGCCGCAGCGCCCGACCGATGGCCTGGACGATGTCGTGCGGCGCGCCCTTGGGGTCCAGCAGCGCCACGGAGTCCACCGCGCGAATGTCGACGCCCTCGCCCAGGACCCGGCAGTTCGAGAGCACAGCCCGCCGCGCCGTGGAACCGAAGTCGGCCAGGACGCCCCGCCGGCGCTCGGGGACGTGCTCGCCGCACAGCCAGTCCGCCCAGATCTGAGCCGGGTACTTCTCCGGCTGGTCGGCGTGCAGCCGCTTCGCCACGCGCTCCAGGCCCTCCGCGTACGCCTGTGCCTCTATGGTCCGGTGGTGGAAGGTGATGCAGGTCTGGAGGTTGTGCTGCTCCATCGTGTGCAGCAGCGCGGCCTGGAGCGCCCCGAGACGCTGCCCGCGGACCTCCTCGCTGTGCCGCTCCTCGCCCATCAGCCGCTCCGGGGTGACGACCGGGTCCTGGAGCTCCAGCACGATGATCTGATACCGCGCCAGCAGCTTCCGCGACACGGCCGACGCCAGCGAGAGCTTGTAGAGGACCGGCCCGAAGACCTTCTCGTCGTCCATGGAGGCCGCCATCTCCCGCGGCAGCGGATCGCGCACCCCCTCGGCGACCTCGCGGTTCAGCCGCTCCTCCCAGATCCGCGGCGTCGCCGTCAGGTACAGCCGGCGGTGCGCCGGAATCACCGCCTGGTCGTGGATCGCAGCCCACGCCTTACCCATCGACCCACTGGTCCGGTGCGCCTCGTCCACCACCGCCAGGTCCAGCGGCTCCAACTGCTGCCCGTACGCACCCTCGAACGCTTCCGCCATCACACCCAGGGAGTGGTAAGTCGCGAAGAAGGCGACCGGTCCCGTCCCATGCCACAGCGCCAGCTGCACCGGGTTGGTGGTGCACCGCACACCGAGCGCCCACAGATCCGGGTCTTCCAGCGGCCCGCACACCGCGACCGCCGGCACCTTGGGACCGGACCCAGCCCATTCCTTGATCGTCTGTGCCAGGAGATCGAGGGTCGGCACGAGCACCAGGATGCGGCCCTTCGGCACAATCCGCTTTGCGGAGGCTGCCGCGATGACGGTCTTTCCTGTTCCGCACGCGGCGTGCACCTGCCCACGCAGGCCATTCCAGGGAATGCCACCCGGCGGAATATCGAAACCGCGCACGATGGCGGATACGGCTTCAATCTGGTGTTCACGCAGTTTTGCGGCCATCCCTGTGTTCTCCTTTTCGTGGAATGCGGTGCGTGATAGGAATGAGAGTTCGGCGCGCGGTGAGTGGCGGGCTGGGGTGGTGGTGTCTGATCCCAGACTCTACACAGTCAGCACCCGTGATGCATCACCCCTGGGGCGACTTCCCTCTCTAGGCTGATACTTGGCTGAATCTCGCCCCGTGCGCACGGTTCATGGGGTATGCTGGCGGGGCATTGGTGAACGTGAGCGGTCGGTTTCGAGGGTGGGGGAGTGGTCAGGGTGGAGCGCAGCGGAGCCCGTCACTGCGGTGGGGGCCCGGCACCCGATCGGGCCGACGGTCCGTCACTCTCGTTGCGGGGGTGATGGCTGGGATTCCCAAGCCCTACACAGGTCCGCGCGCGATGCACCTCCCCTGTAGCCAGCCTCGACACCCGCGCTTGCGCGGGTGTCCTACGATTCGCGCTTGCGCGAATCGTACCCACTTTTAGGGATTCCGCTTGCGGAATCCGATTCCCCCGCTTGCGGGGGAATCCGCGCCGCGCTTGCGCGGCGCGTTCTCTATGCCCCGGCTTGCCGGGGCATATCCCGC
>NZ_VJYK02000709.1 GCF_007097205.2 Streptomyces alkaliterrae | reverse complement strand
TCGCGGCCCAGCGCCGCACCGACGCCGAGATGATCGAGATCGACGCCGCACTCGACAGCATCGACGCTGCGGTGGCGGCCGGCGGTGACGGCGTGACCGAAGACCTGCGTTTTCACCGCGCCATCGCGGCCGCCAGCGGCAATCCGTTCCTCGTGCAGGCACTCGGCTTTTTCAGCCAATACCTGGAGGAAGCGATCGGCGTGACGCGCAGCAACGAAGCGCGCCGCGAAGACTTCGCCCGCCAGGTCCGCGACGAGCACCGCGCGATGGTCGAAGCGATCCGCCACCGCGACGCACTCGCTGCACGCAATGCCGCGCAGACCCACATGTTCAATGCCGCACGTCGCTTGGCCGAGGGCCGCGATGCAGCGCAAGACTGATTTCAGGAGCCATTCATGACGCAATCGGCGGCTGACCGGAAGGTTGGCGTGATCGGACTCGGCGCCATGGGTCTGGGCATTGCCAAGACCC
>NZ_VJYK02000708.1 GCF_007097205.2 Streptomyces alkaliterrae | reverse complement strand
CCTCACCCCCGCACAACGCCGCCACCGCGACACCCTCCGCCCGGCCACCCGCCACGGCGCCAAGGCGCTTCTGCCCCGAGACCTGGCCGCCGCACACGAACAACGCCACAAAGCACTCATCACCTACCGCGACACGCTGCCACCCCAGGCAGCAGCCCTCGTGGCCTCCGACGTCATCCACATGCACGCCAACCGACTCCTCGCCATCGACCCCGGCTACGAACGCATCGCGAGAACCCTGGCAGCCGACCTCCTCCACCGCCCATGAGCCCAGACACCCGAACCCTCGCCGCCGCCAGAGCCACCGATCTGGCCCGCAGCCTCCGCGACCCGGAAGCCGTCATCAACGCCGTATCCAGCCGCGCCGCACACACCCTCTGCTACGGACTCGCCGGAACCGCACTCCTCCACGCCTGCCTCGGTGACGCCACCACCGCCGCCACCCACTGGAATGCCGCCTCCCGCACCCTCGGC
>NZ_VJYK02000707.1 GCF_007097205.2 Streptomyces alkaliterrae | reverse complement strand
GGGGGCGGCCGTGGCGGGCGTGCCCAGCAGACCGAGGGCGAGTGCCATGGCCGGGAGGGCCCAAATGCGCCTTCGCATGTGTGTGTCCTTTCGGTGAGGAGCTGCCGTGGCGGTGCTCCCTTGGCGGTGCTGGCCGCCTGGGGCGGCGCGCTCACCCCCTTGACGGCCACCGCCGCGGCGCTGCTCAACTCCGGGCCGGTTTTTGGCAGTTCGCTACAAGACCGGCCGACGCCCGAGTCACCCGCCCGAGGCGGCCGTATTCCCGGTGCGACGACGGAACGCGACGGTTACGGGTCGCGGACGAACGATCGCGACGGACGACGAGGACGGGTCATGAGGACGGTCACCATCCGAGCACGTATCGCCCTGTGTGCGGCACCACTGCTGCTCGCCCTGGCGGCCTGCGGCGGGGACGAGGGCAAGCCCGCCTACGGCGGCGCCGGCGCACAGGCGCCACCCCCCGCGGCCGGCGACGC
>NZ_VJYK02000706.1 GCF_007097205.2 Streptomyces alkaliterrae | reverse complement strand
GGGGGAGGAGGGCGAAGCCGGCGAGGAGGCCTTCGGCGGGTGCCAGGCCGCTCCAGTGGCCGGTGCAGCGCACGCACTCGCGGGCGTGGCGGGCGATGCGTTTGCGCCACAGCGCGGAGGGGACGCCGTCCCAGACGCCGACGGTCTGGCGGAGCCGGTCACAGGGCGGGACGGCGGCGAGCGCCCGTACGACGACCCGGGCGGCGTCCAACTGCGCCTTCAAACGCTGGACGCGGACGGCGGTGTGCTGGGGGCTGAGTTCCAGCGCGGTGGCGACTTCGGTGCGGGTGAGGCGGCCGGCGGCTTCCAGCCACCAGAGGGAGAGCAGTGTGCGGTCGTCCGGTTCCAGCCAGCGGGTGGCCTCGACGGTCTCCCGCCGCTGGTCGGCGAGGTCGAGGTGGACGAGAGTGAGGTCGACGAAGTCGGCGCCGGGGTCGGCGGCGTCCAGGGTGTGCGGGTCGTCGAGGGGGTCGGCCGGGT
>NZ_VJYK02000705.1 GCF_007097205.2 Streptomyces alkaliterrae | reverse complement strand
GGGCGGCTCCACGCCCACCCCGGGCACCGACGGGGGCGGCGGCGACGGCGGCGAGGACCCCACCACCGGCGGCGGTGAGACACCGACCACCGGCGGCGGCGGTTCGGACGGCGACGGCGGCGACCAGGACGGCGGCGACGGCAGCGGCGGCGGCTCCACCGGCGGCTCTGGCGGCGGCACCGGCGGCGGCACCGGTGGCGGCAAGACGCCCGACCAGCAGGAGGAGGCCGACGGCCTCGACACGTTCGGCACCGGTGGCGGCGGTGCGGCCGGCGACACGGCCGTCGTCCTGCGCTACACCCCGGCCTCCGGCGAACCCAGGCTGCCGGCCGCGTACCTCACCGGCGCCTGCGGCGGGACCGTCTACCGCACGCAACCACTGCCGACTTCCTGACGACGGCCACCCGCCCGACCGCCACCCGCCTGACGGCCACCCGCCTGACGGCCGCCCGCCCGACCTGCGGCGGCGGCCCGTTGGCGGGGGT
>NZ_VJYK02000704.1 GCF_007097205.2 Streptomyces alkaliterrae | reverse complement strand
GCCCGCCCTCACCCCGCACGCCGGTGCCGCCGCACCGCACCCGGCCGCCCTCCGCGCGCCGGCCGCCGAGCCCCGGCCGCTCCGCAGCTACTTCGACAACCGGGCCGTCAGCCACGCCGACCGACCGGAGGCGGCGGACTTCGACGGGTCGGGAAACTCGCTCCCCGCATCCGGGCTGACGGCAGCCGGTTGGACGCCCGGCAGTCGGCTGCTGCTCGACGCCACCCCGCTGACCTGGCCCGACCGGACGCCGGGCGAGCCCGACAACGTGCGGGCCGACGGCCAGCTCGTGGCCGTGGACGGCCGGGGGCCGGCCCTGACAATGCTGCTCGCCGCCACCTCCCCGCACGGGCCGACCGATCCCGTCACCGCCACCGGCCGCGTCCACTACCGGGACGGATCGAGCGCCCGCTACACCGTCACCGCCCACGACTGGCGCACGGGACCGGCCGCGACCAGCGCCCTCTCCCTCCCCCCTGTCTCTTA
>NZ_VJYK02000703.1 GCF_007097205.2 Streptomyces alkaliterrae | reverse complement strand
CCGACGACCCGAAGCCACCCGCCGGCGCTGCCCCGCCACCGGACCCGCCGCCGAACGAGGCACCGCCCGCGTCCACAACCGTCTCGAGCTTCCACTGGACCCCGAACTGCTCCCGCAGCGCCGAGAGCAGCACCTCCTCGCTACCGCCGCTCGCAAAACTGTCCCGCGCCCCGGGGTTGGCGAAGCCGAGCTGGAGAGTCGTCCCGTCGAAACCGGTGACCTGCGCGTTCTGGCTCAGCAAGATCCACGTGAAACGTCGGCGGCTCTTCACCGCCTCCAGAATCTGCGGCCACATCTGCCGCACCTGCGCCGCATCACCGCCGCCACCACCGGCGGCCGGCGCCGCCGGGCGCTGCGGCGCACCGTGCGCCGCAGGCGGGACGGACTGAGCCGCCGGTGCCGGTGCCGGCGTCGCCGCAGGCCCGGCCCCGGGCGCCGCGGCCGAAGGCCACGCCCCAGGCCGCGCCGCCCCGGCACCCCCTCCGGCAC
>NZ_VJYK02000702.1 GCF_007097205.2 Streptomyces alkaliterrae | reverse complement strand
CCCCCACCCGTACCGACGGCAGGTGAGCCACATACACGGCGATCTCCCCCTGCGGCGCGTCGGCCACCGCCCGCAACCCCCGACTCCACGGCTCGGTGATCTCCCTCGGCTTGATGTCCACCACGTCGTCCTCTGTCAGCGGGTGCTTCGACCACAGCCCGACCGTCCCGTGGACCACGTGGTACGGGTAGTCAGGTGCCAGCACCCTCTCGTACGTCGGTAGCGCGTGCGGCAACAGCTCCTGCAGCCCGACGAGATCGGCCCCGACGTCGGCCAGCGCACGCGCCGTGCCCGCCGGATCTACGTTCTCGTCACTGACGTTGTGCTGAACCACCACGAGGTCGCGCGGCCCGGCGGCCGCCGCCGGCAGCAACAGCCCGCCGAAGAGATACGTCCAGGCCGCCACCGGCAACAGCAACGCCACCAGGGCGACCGCCGACCGCCGCAGCAACGCCACCCCGAGCAACACCGACACCACCACCCCCACCC
>NZ_VJYK02000701.1 GCF_007097205.2 Streptomyces alkaliterrae | reverse complement strand
ACCCCGCTCAGCGACCACCGCCGAACCCGACGATCCGCCGGTCACGGCCCCAGCCGTCCGCGAACGCGCCGCCCGCGACTTTCGTCGATCCTCCCCGCCGGCCACCAGCCCCCACGACCACCTGGCGAGGGCAACCCGCGGTTCACCGGCGGGTGTTCACACACCTGTGACACCTCTCGCAATCCACTGGCGTGCGACCACCGCCCCCAGCCACGATGGGGACAGCCGCGAACCGGGAGACGACCGACCATGACCACACGGACCGCCGCCGACCACGCACCCGCCCGCGCGTTCACCATCGGCCCGCTCCACCACGTCCAGCTCTCCGTCCCGACGGGCAGCGAGGACCGCTGCCGCGCCTACTGGTCCGGCGTCCTCGGCCTCTCGGAGATCGAGAAGCCGCCGGTCCTCGCCGCCAGAGGCGGCTGCTGGTTCCGAGGCGACGGCATCGAGGTCCACCTCGGAGCGGAGGCCGACTTCGTCCCCGCC
>NZ_VJYK02000700.1 GCF_007097205.2 Streptomyces alkaliterrae | reverse complement strand
GCGGGGGAGCGGGGGCCGCGACGGGCGCGGTCTCCGGCTCCTCGATCGAGACGCCGAAGTCGGTGGCGATGCCCGCCAGGCCGTCGGCGTAGCCCTGGCCCACCGCGCGGACCTTCCACGCCCCGCCGCGCCGGTAGACCTCCACGACGATCAGCGCCGTCTCCGGCCCGAGCCGGGGCGGGGTGAAGCTCGCCAGGACGGCGCCGCTGTCGGCGTCCCGGACGGTGCCCGTCGGCTCGACACCGGCGAACGTCGCGCCCGGCGCGTCGAGGCTGGCGGTGACCACGATCCGCTCGACGTCCGAGGGGACGGTGGAGGTGTCGACGGTGATGGTGTCCGCACCGCCGCCGCTGCCGTGCCGCACGCCCGGCGCGTTCGGCTGGTTGTAGAACACGAAGTCGGCGTCCGACCGGACCTTGCCGTCGGGGCCGAGGAGCAGTCCGGACACGTCGACCCGGGTGGGGGCGGAGACGTCGACGCTGACACGGGG
>NZ_VJYK02000070.1 GCF_007097205.2 Streptomyces alkaliterrae | reverse complement strand
GGGCGGTGGTCTGCCGGCGGGGGTGACGGTAGTCGACGCGGCCGGTGTCGCCCTGGGTGGGCGCCTGCCGGGACTCGCCGGTACCGGTCGAGGGGCCGGGTCCGCCGCCGGCCGCCGGGTCCGGGGCGCCGGACGCCGGCTCGGCGTCCCGGTCGGGCTCGCCGCGGCCCGCGGCACCGCGACCCGCACCGCGTCCGGGAGGCGCGGCCAGGGAGCGGGCCATGCCGCCGGCGACGGCCTGGTGCATGCGCTCGGCCAGCTTGTCGGGCTCGCTCAGCCCCTGGTCCGCGAGGAGGGCGGCGAGGCCGTCGGCGTAGCCCTGGCCCACCGCGCGCACCTTCCAGGTGCCCTGGCGGCGGTACAGCTCGACGGCGATGAGGGCGGACTCGCTGCCCAGTCCGACGATGGTGTAGCTGGCGATCTCCTTGCCGTCCGCACCGGTGACGGCGACAAACGGCGCGGCGAGCGGGCCGAAGGAGAGCGGGCCGCCCACGCCCTGCGGCAGGGCGAGCAGTACCCGCGCCTGTTCCACGCCGGCCGGCAGCGCCTGGAGGTCGACGGCGAGGCGGTGGAAGGCGGCGGCCTGCCGGGAGCACTCGAGCCCCGGCAGGTTCGGGGCGCCCGGGTGGGCCACCCGACCGGCGTCCGAGGTGCGGCCCGCGGCGTCGACGAGCACCGCCCCGGCCAGTACCGGGTCGCCGGCCGAGATCCGTATCTCCAGTCGGCTCTCCGGCAGGGCGTGGTTCTGCCCCCGCACCAGCTCGGCCGTCATCGTCGCGCCCCTTCGTCGCTGCCGCCGCCACCACTGGGTGTCGCGTGCTCGTCGCTCGTGTGCTCGTGTCATCCCGGTTTCCACACCGGGGTTGCGCGGTCCGCTCGTGGACGGGCGGACCGGAACAGCTGTGGCCCGGCGGGCTGCGCCGGGCCACACGTCCGCGCGCCCGTTACAGGTGCGGCAGGATCGCCGGCATCAGGTCCTGGAAGGTGCGGCCGTTGGCCGGCTCGCCGATGGCCTGCATCGACCAGCCGTTGCCCTGCCGCTGCACCTTCGCCATGATCTGCGCCGTGTACTGGCCGCCGCCGGCGAGCGTGTAGCGGGCCAGCTCCTGGCCGTTGGTCTCGTCCACCAGGCGGCAGAAAGCGTTCTCCACCTCGGCGAACGTCTGGCCGGTGAAGGAGTTCACCGTGAAGACGATCTGGTCGATGTGCACCGGCACCCGCTGCAGGTCGACGAGGATGGCCTCGTCGTCCCCGCCCTGGCCGGCGCCGCCCACCAGGTTGTCGCCGGTGTGCGTCACGGAGCCGTCGTCGCTGGTGAGGTGACGGAAGAACACCACGTCGACCGGCTGCTTGTCAGCGAAGAGCACCGCCGACGCGTCGAGGTCGATCTCCTTGGTGCGCTTACCGAACAGCCCACGGCGGGCGGCGGCCTGCCAGCCGAGACCCATCCGCACCGCGGTCAGGGTGCCGCCGCCGGACTTCTCAAGACTGATCGCCTGTCCCTTGGACAAGTTGACCGACACGCGTGTTCCCCTCTCGACATACCCACGCCGCCGTCTCCCGACGGCTCCTGAGAACCCTACGCACTGGCTCTGACAGACCCCACCGGGTCCCCCGGTTTTGTGGCGGTCTTGCAACATGGCCCGGTACGCGCGCGCCCGGCGCGCGCGGGCGCGACCCGTCCGGCCCACGCGCGCCGCGCACCCGGCGGACGCCCGCTCCGGAGATACCCGCTCAGGAGATGCCGGCCTCCCGCATCTGCCGCAGCTCCTTCTTGAGTTCGCCGACCTCGTCCCGCAGCCGGGCGGCGACCTCGAACCGGAGGTCGGCGGCGGCCGCGCGCATCCGCTCGGTCATCTCCTCGATGAGGGCGGCCAGTTCCTCCGCCGGCTTGTCGGTGGAGACGATCGCGCCGTCGGCCTTCGCCCCCCGGCCGGCCTTGCGGCCGCCCTTCGCCTCGGCGACGGCGTCGGCGGCGACCCTGGCGGCACGGCTGTCCCGGCCGAGGTCCGGCACGGGGGCCTTGGCCCTCCGGGCATCCTCCCGCTCCTGGCGGTAGCCGGTACCGAGCAGTTGTTCGGTGTCCAGCTCCTCGCGTGCGATGCGCTCGACGATGTCCCCGATGCGCTTGCGCAGCGGCTGCGGGTCGATCCCCTTCTCCTTGTTGTAGGCGATCTGCTTGGCGCGCCTGCGGTTGGTCTCGTCGATCGCCCTGGCCATGGCCGCGGTGACCTTGTCGGCGTACATGTGGACCTGGCCGGAGACGTTCCGCGCGGCCCGGCCGATGGTCTGGATGAGGGACGTGCCGGAGCGCAGGAAGCCCTCCTTGTCGGCGTCCAGGATGGCCACCAGCGAGACCTCGGGCAGGTCCAGGCCCTCCCGCAGCAGGTTGATGCCCACCAGGACGTCGTACTCGCCGGCGCGCAGTTCGCGCAGCAGCTCGACCCGGCGCAGCGTGTCCACGTCGCTGTGCAGGTAGCGCACCTGGATGCCCAGCTCCAGGAAGTAGTCCGTAAGGTCCTCGGCCATCTTCTTGGTGAGCGTGGTGACCAGGACGCGCTCGTCCCGCTCGGTGCGCAGCCGGATCTCGTGGACCAGGTCGTCGATCTGGCCCTCCGTCGGCTTGACCACGACCTCCGGGTCCACCAGGCCCGTCGGCCGGATGATCTGTTCGACAACGCCGTCCGAGCGGGACAGCTCGTAGTTCCCCGGGGTCGCCGAGAGGTAGACCGTCTGGCCCGTGCGCTCCAGGAACTCCTCCCACTTCAGCGGCCGGTTGTCCATCGCGGAGGGCAGCCGGAAACCGTGGTCGACGAGCGTGCGCTTGCGGGAGGCGTCGCCCTCGTACATCGCGCCGATCTGCGGCACCGTGACGTGCGACTCGTCGATGACCAGCAGGAAGTCGTCGGGGAAGTAGTCGAGCAGGGTGTGCGGCGGCGAGCCCGCCTCCCGGCCGTCGATGTGCAGCGAGTAGTTCTCGATGCCCGAGCAGCTGCCGATCTGCTGCATCATCTCCAGGTCGTACGTCGTCCGCATCCGCAGCCGCTGGGCCTCCAGCAGCTTGCCCTGCCGCTCCAGCGTCTCCAACCGCTCCTGGAGCTCGCGCTCGATGCCGGCGATCGCGTGCCGCATCCGCTCCTCGCCCGCCACGTAGTGCGAGGCGGGGAAGATGTAGACCTCCTGGTCGTCCGTGACGACCTCGCCGGTGAGCGGGTGCAGCGTGGACAGCGCCTCGATCTCGTCGCCGAACATCTCGATCCGCACGGCCAGTTCCTCGTAGACGGGGATGACCTCGATCGTGTCGCCGCGCACCCGGAACGTGCCCCTGGTGAATGACGCGTCGTTGCGGGAGTACTGGATCTCCACCAGTCGGCGCAGCAGCGCGTCCCGGTCGATCTCCTGACCCACCTTCAGCGGGACCATCCGGTCGACGTACTCCTGCGGCGTACCAAGACCGTAGATGCACGAGACGGAGGCCACGACGACCACGTCCCGCCTCGTCAGCAGCGAGTTCGTCGCACTGTGCCGCAGCCGCTCGACCTCCTCGTTGATCGAGGAGTCCTTCTCGATGTACGTGTCGGATTGCGGTACGTACGCCTCCGGCTGGTAATAGTCGTAGTAAGAGACGAAATACTCGACAGCGTTGTTCGGGAGGAGTTCGCGGAACTCGTTGGCGAGCTGGGCCGCCAGCGTCTTGTTGGGCGCCATCACCAACGTCGGGCGCTGCAACTTCTCGATCATCCACGCCGTAGTGGCCGATTTGCCGGTGCCGGTGGCACCGAGCAGTACGACGTCCTTCTCCCCTGCCTCGATACGTCCGGCCAGCTCGGCGATGGCCGTCGGCTGGTCGCCGCTGGGCTGGTAGGGGCTGACTACCTCGAAAGGCGCCACCTTGCGTGTGATCTCGGATACGGGCCGCATGTCATCCACCGTACGGCCCACCACCGACAAAGTTCAGCGCACGGCCATCCGACACCCACCTGCCGCCCATCCCCGCGTCGGGTGCGGCGGTGACGCTCGTCCTGGGCCGGTCCGGAGGGTCGGAGCGGCCCTCGCAGGCCCCGTCACGCACCAGCAGACGTGAGGAGATCTTGTGCCCCTTCGCCCCGCAACCGTTCTCACCGCCGCGTTCCTGGGTGTCCTGGCGCTGGTCCTCACCATCGGCCCGGCCCAGCCGCTCCAGCAGGCGGCCGCCGGCCCGGACACCCCGCCGACCCGGACGGTCGCCGAACGGGTGTCCGCCGTACCGCTGCCGACCACCGCGGCGCCGGACGAGCGGCTGCCCCGCGGCGCGGTCGGCGTCCGGGTGATCGCCCACCGGGGCGCCTCCGCGTACGCCCCGGAGAACACCCTGGCCGCCGCCGACAAGGCCCGGGACCTCGGCATCGACTGGGTCGAGAACGACGTCCAGCGGACCCGCGACGGGGAACTCGTGGTGATGCACGACGAGACCCTGGCAAGGACGACCGACGTGGAGCGGGTCTTCCCCGACCGGGCGCCCTGGAAGGTCTCCGACTTCACCGCGGAGGAGATCGCCCAGCTCGACGCGGGCAGCTGGTTCTCGTCCGAGTACGCCGGGGAGAAGGTGCCGACCTTCTCGGAGTTCCTCGCGCGGATGACGGAGAACGGCCAGAAGCTGCTGCTGGAGCTGAAGAAGCCCGAGCTCTACCCGGGGATCGAGCGGGAGGTGCTGAAGGAGCTGCGCGACCAGGGCTGGCTGAACTACAGCAAGCGCCGCGACCTGGTGGTGCAGAGCTTCAACGCGGACTCGGTCCGGGTCGTGCACCAGCAGGCCCCCCGGGTGAAGACCGGTTTCCTGGGCACTCCGCCCGTCTCGCAGCTGCGTGACTACGCGCGGTTCGCCGACCAGATCAACCCCCGTCACACCACCGTCACCAGGGAGTACGTCGACGCGGTCCACCGGCTGCGCGGCCCGCAGGGCCAGCGTCTCGAGGTGTTCACCTGGACCGTCGACGACGCCGCGACCGCAAGGCGACTTGTCGACATGGGTGTGGACGGGATCATCTCCAACCGGCCGGACGTGGTCAGGGACGCCGTCGGCGGCCGGGCCGGCGGCTGACACTCCTCCGGCGACACCCGTGCGGACGCCGCCCGCCCCGGCAGACAGCCGGGGCGAGCGGCGTTGTCGGTGGCGGGCCCTATGGTCGTCACATGACCGGGAACCCGTCCTCGGATGTCTCCTGGACCGTCCGGGAGTACCCCGTCGGTCCGCTGCTGCTCGCCGCCTCGGCCACCGGGCTGGTGACCGTCGCCTTCCACGCCCGCGACGCGGTGCTGGCACGTGCGCTCGACAGGCTCGCCGACCGGTTCGCCGCCGCGCCGGTCGAGGCCCCGGAACAGCCGTTGCTCGCCGCGACCGCCGACCAGCTCGACGAGTACTTCGCGGGCGCGCGGCGTGTCTTCGACCTCCCGCTGGACTGGGCGCTGGTCTCCGCGTTCCACGCCCGGGTGCTGCGCACCCTGTTCGACACGGTCCCGTTCGGGGCCGTCGTCGAGTACGGCGAGCTGGCCCGGCGGGTGGGGGAGCCGGGTGCCGCGCGTGCGGTCGGCGTGGCGATGGGCGCCAACCCGCTGCCGGTGATCGTGCCCTGCCACCGGGTCGTCGCCAGCGGCGGCGGCATAGGCGGCTTCAGCGGCGGGCTGGAGACCAAGCGCACGCTGCTCGCTCTGGAGGGGGTGCTGCCGGAACCGCTGTTCCCCTGAGGTCAGGGGAGGGAGGCCGGTCGGCGGCGGGCCGCAAACCCCGTGCGGTCGCAGGTCGGGGCCTGGCAGACTTCCGCCGTGGACGACCCCGTGGACGACATAGCCCCCGCACGGCCATCGGCGGACCGAGTGCCGAGACGCCCGCGCCCCGCGGCACTCGTGGCCCTCTCGGAACACGATCTGCCCGCCGTACGCCGCCGCACGACGGCCGTCCTGGTGGCCAGCCAGGTGCTCGGCGGACTGGGCGTGGCGACGGCCATCGCGCTCGCGGCGGTGCTCGCGGAGGAGATCAGCGGGTCCAGCGCGCTCGCCGGACTGGCCACCACCTCCTCGGTCATCGGCACGGCTCTGCTGTCGCTGCCGCTGGCCTCCCTGATGGCCGCCCGGGGGCGGCGCGCGGGCCTCACTCTCGCCTACCTGCTCGGCGCCGCCGGGGGCGCGGTGGTGGTCCTGGCTGCGACGGTCGGCAGCTTCCCGCTGCTGTTGGCCGGTATGACGCTGTTCGGCGCCGGTTCCTCCGCCAACCTCCAGGCCCGGTTCGCCGCCGCCGACCTGGCCGAGCCGGCCCACCGGGCGAGGGCCATCTCGCTGGTCGTGTGGGCGACCACGGTCGGCGCGGTGACCGGGCCGAACATCGCCGCGCCGGCCGGGCGCAGCGCGCGCGAGCTGGGCCTCCCGGAGGCCGCGGGTCCGTTTGTCTGGGGCACGCTGATCTTCCTACTGGCCGCCGCTCTGGTGTGGGCGCTGCTGCGGCCCGACCCGTTGCTGACCGCGCGGGCGCTCGCCGGCGATGCCGAGGGCGACAACCGCGCGGACCGGTCGATCCGCGCGGCGCTGGCGGCGGTCGCCGCCTCGCCGCGCGCCCGGCTCGCCCTGGTCACCATCACCGGGGTGCACACCGCGATGGTGTCGGTGATGGTGATGACCCCCATCGACCTGCACCACCACGGCGCCGACCTCCAGCTCGTCGGCCTCGTGATCAGCGGGCACATCGCCGGGATGTACGCCTTCTCGCCGCTACTGGGCTGGCTCGCCGACCGGCTGGGGCGGCTCAGTGTCATCGGGCTGGCCGTGGCCCTGACAGGTGGGGCCACCGCGCTGGCCGGCACCGCCGGCGGCCACCACACGCAGAGCGCGGCGGGCCTGTTCCTGCTGGGGCTCGGCTGGTCGGCGGGCATGGTGGCCTGCTCCGCGCTGCTGACGGACAGCGTGCCGCAGCCCTCCCGGGCGGGGGTGCAGGGCCTGTCCGACCTTTCGATGAACGCGGCGGCCGGGGCCGGCGGCGCGCTGTCCGGGCTGGTCGTCGCCCAGGCCGGGTACGGCTGGCTGAACGCGCTGGCCGCCGCCCTGCTGCTGCCGGTCGCCGCGCTTGTCGTGCTCGACGTGCTCGGCAGGCGGGCGTCAGCACCGGAGCCGGCGGACGCGTCCGCCGCCTCGGGTGCGGACACGTCCGGGCCGGGTTAGGTCCTGTCCGGCGGATCCGCTGGACAGGTCACTAGCGCGGGTAGAGCCGGAAGCCGAGTGCCTGCCGCCCGCCGGTCTGCTCCGCCATGCCCTCGAGCACCCCGTTCAGGAAGGTCCTGGCGTACTCCGCCGGTTCCTCGTCGCTGAGGGCGCTCAGATAGGCGCGGTGCTCGGCCAGTGAGGCGACGGCCCGTTCCACGTCCCGGTCGGTGACCTCCTGGACGTGCGTCGGGTCCGGCGCACCGGCGGCGGCGACCCACCGCACGCCGTTCCAGGGCCTCAGGCCCTGCTCGGCGAGCTGCTCCGGGAAGATCCAGCGGTTGCCGGCGTCCATTGCGGCGTCCAGGGTGCAGCGGCCGACGGCCCGGTGATCGGCGGAGTTCCAGTAGCCAGGGCCCCAGGTGTCGGTGTGGGTGAGCATCACGACGAGCTCCGGGCGGTGGCGGCGGATGGCGCCGGCCAGGTCGCGGCGGAGCGCGATCCCCTCCTCGATCACCCCGTCCCTGTGGTCCAGGAACTCCACCTCGGACACCCCGACGACCGCAGCGCTCGCCTGCTGCTCGGCCACCCGGACCCGTGCGGACTGCCCGGGTTCGAGGTCGTCGATACCGGCCTCGCCGCGGGTGGCCAGCAGATAGCGGACGTCCTTGCCCTGGTCGGTCCAGTGCGCGACGGCCGCCGCCGCGCCGTACTCCAGGTCGTCGGGGTGCGCGACGACCGCCAGTGCGCGCTCCCAGTCCTGCGGCATGTCCTCCAGCTTTCGGGCCTCTTGTCGTTCGGCCACGTGTGCCCTCCTCGGGTGGTCCCTGTCGCGCCGTGCTGTCAAAACGATCGTCACACAGCACGCTGGTGGTGGGGGCCGGAGGCGCGACCGGCGCGTCCTTCGGCCGACCGCACGTCAGGAGCCCACGGCGAAAGGCAGCATCATGGCCCAGACCACCGAATCCCACCGCGCGAACCGCGCCTCCCTCGGCCACCGCATCCGGTACGCCGCCCGGCACCCCGAGCGGGTGCCGCCGTATCTGCGCCGCCTGGTGCGCGACCTGCGGCTGCGCGGGCAGGCGGGCCGCGACCACATCGCCTACTACCGCGCCGTGATGAAGGACGACACCAGCCGCAACCCCGAGGCGGCGGTCGGCAGCGCCACGCACGACCGCTGGCTCGCCCTGGGCCAGATGCAGTTCGACTTCCTCACCGCGAACGGTCTCACGCCCGCGGACCGGATGCTGGAGATCGGCTGCGGAAACCTCCGCGCCGGACGGCTGTTCATCGACCACCTCGGCCCCGGGCAGTACCACGGGATCGACATCTCACCGGACATCCTGTTGGCCGCGCAGGAGACTGTCGCCGAGTACGGGCTGCGCGAGAAGCTGCCGTATCTGACGCTGGTCCGTGATCTGCGGCTGGCCCATCTCCCGGACGGCTACTTCACGGTCGTGCACGCGCACAGCGTCTTCTCGCACTCCCCGCTGGAGGTGATCGACGAGTGCTTCGCGCACGTCGGCCGGGTACTGGCGCCGGGCGGGTTCTTCGACTTCACCTACAACCGCACCGACGGCACCGAACACCAGGTGCTGCGGGAGGACTTCTACTACCGCACGCGCACGCTGCTGTCGCTCGCCGAGTCCTACGGGCTGCGCGCGCACCCGATGCCGGCATGGGACGAGCTGCCGCACAAGCAGTCGCGGATCAGGGTGCGCCACACGGAGTGAGCGGCGGGCGGGCCACGGCGTTCCACCCGGCTCGCGGCCCGGGCCGGTTGCGCCGTCCGGCCGGTACCGGCGCTCCGAGCGGGTGACGCGTCCGGCGCGGCTACCGCCGCGCCGCCACCAAGGGCCGATGAGTGGAGTAGTCATATCGTCCACTGAACGGGGGTCAGATGGTGGCACGGTTCGGCACCGTCACCGGCACACGCGTCGCCCTGGCACTCGCGCTCGCCCTCGTCCTGCTCGGCGGCGCGGCGGGCTGCGCCGGCCAGCCACCATCGACGCAGGCTCCAGGTCGGCACCCCACACAGTCGGCCGAGAGTGGGCAGAATCGTTCCGGCACCACGGCCGATCGGCCGGCAACCACCGGCTTCACCCTGGTGGCGACCGGCGACATCCTGCCGCACGACTCGGTGATCGAGCAGGCCCGCCGGGACGCCGGCGGCCGCGGCCACGACTTCCGAAGGATGCTGTCCGGCGCGGCTCCCGCGATCGCCGGCGCGGACCTGGCGATCTGCCACATGGAGACCGTCTTCGGCGCGGCCGACGGACCCTTCAGCGGCTACCCGACCTTCCTCACCCCGCCGCAGATCGCGCAGGCGGTGCGGGACACCGGCTACCACTCCTGCTCCACGGCCTCCAACCACACCCTGGACGCCGGCCGCGCGGGTGTGGTGCGAACCCTCGACGCGATGGACGCCGCCGGGCTGCGGCACGTCGGCTCCGCGCGCTCGGCCACCGAGCGGGCGCGCCCGCCGATCCTGCGCGCCGGCGACGCCCGCGTCGCCCACCTCGCGTACACCTACGGCAGCAACGTCAGCCCCGGCACCGACCCCGTCCGGATGGCCAAGCCGAAGTCGTGGCTGGTCAACCTCATCGACCCGGACCGGATCATCGCCGACGCGAGGGCGGCCCGACGGTCCGGCGCCGACGTCGTGGTGGTGAGCACGCACTGGGGAACCGAGTGGCAGGAGGAGCCCGACGAGGACCAACTACGGCTGGCCGACCAGCTCACCGCGTCCAGGTTCCACGGCCGCCGGGACATCGACCTGATCATCGGCACCCACGCCCACGTTCCCCAGGCCTACGAGAAGGTCAACGGCACCTGGGTCGTCTACGGGATGGGCGACCAGCTCGTAGGTGAGATGAGCGATCCGCGCGGCGCCATGGGCAGCGCCGCCCGGTTCGCCTTCGCACCGCCGAAGCGGCCCGGCGGCGCCTGGCGGGTGACCCGCGCGGAGTACGTACCGCACCTGGTGGTCAACCGGCCGCGCGTGGACATCGTCAACCTGGCCCGCGGCCGGGGCCGGGCGGACGAGCCCGGCGAGTACCGGCGGGCACGGGAGCTGATCAGCCGGGCCGTGCTCAGCCGGGGCGCCGCCGACGACGGGCTGGTGATGGGGCGCTGAGCACGCCGCGCCCGTCCGACCAACCGCCCGTCCGTTCTGCCGTCCGTCCTGGCAGGGCGCTCAGCGCCAGCCGTAGCGTCGCCGCAGTCCGCGTACGACCCCGGCGAACCTGGTCACCTCCAGGGCGCAGGCCTCCCGGCGCATCCCGGCCGGATGGATCCGCAGCAGCCGGTCCAGATCGACCCAGCTCTCGCGGCCGGCGGAGTCCCAGGGGCCGCTGCCGATGCCCACCCACTCGTGGTCGTCGTCCCGCCGGCGGCTGGTCAGCTGCACACCGAGCACGGTGTCCCCGGCCTCCCTGGCGATGATCAGCACGGGGCGGTCCTTGCCGCGACCGTCGTTCTCCTCGTAGGGCACCCAGGTCCAGACGATCTCGCCCGGGTCGGGCTCGCCGTCGGGGTCGGGCGCGTACTCGGTGCGCACCGGGCCGACGGTGGTACCGGACACCTCCCGGGTGGCGGTCGGGCCGGTGCTGCCGAGGGGCGGCGGGGCGTCAGCGGCGTTGTCTGTCACGGTTGTTCGCGGGTTCACCGGGCACACGGTACTGCGCCGCGGTGACGGGTCGGCAGGCGGTCCCCCACCACCGGTCGGCGCGTCCCGGGAGCGCCGTGCTCCCGGGACGCGCCGGCCTCAGACCCGCGGGCGGCGGACCCACAGATAGCCGCCGACGGCCGCCAGCGCGCCGGCCACTCCCCCGCCGGCCGTCCACAGCCAGCGGTCCGACCACCAGGACCCGGACCAGCCGCCGTCCGGCTCGGCCAGCTCCAGCGTCCGGCGATCCGCCTCCGCGTCGCCCTCGGTACCGCCGGTGCCGCCGGTGCCGCCGGTGCCGTCTGCGGCGTCACCCCCGGCAAGCGCGGTGCCCGCGTGCAGCGAGGGCACCAGCGGGCCGCCGAGGTCGCCGCCGCCCCGGCGGGCGCCGCCGGCGGAACCGGCGTCGACCTCCACCGAGACCTCGATCGGCAGCCCGCGGTCCTGCTCCGGCAGGCCGACGGCCGCCACCCGCACGAAGTACGCGCCGGGCAGCGGGTCTTCGGACCAGGTGTCGGCCCACGGCTGCACCGGCCGCAGCGTGCAGCGCAGCCGCACCTCGGCCACGTCCTGCCGCGCGGTGCGGGTGTGGGTGCCGGTCGCGCAGGGCTGCGCGCGGCGCAGTCCGTCGTGCAGCGAGAGCTGCCAGCGGGACGTGCCGCTGCGGGTGGAAGACTCCGGCAGGCGCACGGTCGCAGAGACCGTGGGGCGCTGGCCCGCTCCGGCGCCGAACGCCCAGTACAGGTAGTCGCTGCTGGACGCCGCCGCCTTGCCCTCCTGCCCGGGTTCGAGCACGGTCGCGCCGCGGAAGGTGGTGCCCGCCTCGGTCACCGCGCCGCCGTCGTCACCGCTGTTCCCGCCGTTGTCGCCGTCCGCGAGCGCGGGGGCGGCGCCGCCGATCAGGGCGGTGGCGGCGAGCGCGGCGGCGGCCGTCCAGGTGCGCAGGCGGTGGGCACGCCTCGGACTTCTGACGCGCATCAGGCCCTCCTGACGGGGTTGCGCAGGCGGCCGATCAGACCGGCCAGCAGGCCGGCGGCCAGCCCGGTCACCGTGAGCAGCAGGACCGGTATCCAACCGCGGGCCAGTCCGAAGAACGCCACATCGGCGGTGTCCGCCGCCTCGACGACGTCGACGGTGAGTTCGACGGGCAGTCCCGGAGTGCGCTGTACGGACGCCGGGGCGGAGAAGGCGTGGGAGGCCTCCAGGCACACGGTCCGCTCCTCCTCGCCGTTCCAGGGATAGCGCAGTCCGGTGGAGAGCACGTCGGTCCGACCGCTGCCGGCCTCACGTCCGCGCACCAGCTCGGTGCCACGTTCGCTGACCGCCCGCAGCAGTACCGCGTAGTCGCGGTCGACGGCCCGGTCCGCCGCGACGCTCAGCGCGGCGCGCAACTCCTGGCCGGGCTGCAACTCGACCTGGTACCAGCGGTGCTGGCCGAACTCGGCGCGGTCACTGTAGACGCCCGAGGTGAGCAGCGGGGCGTCCGCGCACCGCTCGCCGCCTTCGGCGGGCGCCGGGTTCTCCAGCGGGGTGTCCGCCGAGCGGCGCACCAACTGCTTGAGGCGGTCGGAGAGTTGGTCGGTGTCCTGGACGGAGGTGTAGGTGCCGCCGGTGGCCTCCGCGATGCAGCCGAGCTGTCGACGCACCTTGTCGTCGGCGGCAAGACCCAGCGTGTCGACGGTCAACTGGGTGCCTTTGGCGGCGAGTTCGCGCGCCACATCGCACGGGTCGGGCTGGCCGCAGGAGTCCTCGCCGTCGGTGATCAGGACGATCCGGCGGCTTCCCTCGCCGTCGCCCAGGTCCTTCACCGCGCCGCGCAGCGCGTAGCCGATCGGGGTCCAGCCGGTCGGACGCAGTGTCGCGACCGCCGTCTTCGCCTCGGTCTTGTCCACCTCCCCGACCGGGTACAGCGCCTCGCTGTCGACACAGCCCAACTTCTTGTTCTCACCGGGGTAGTTGGCGCCGAGCGTGCGGATGCCGAGGTGGACTCCGTCCGGGACCGCGTCGATGACCTCGTTGAACGCCTGCTGGGCCGCGGCCATCCGGGACTGTCCCCCGACGTCCTTCGCCCGCATCGAGCCGCTGACGTCGAGTACCAGGTTGACCTTCGGCGGCGGAGCGTCCTCGCCCACCGGCTCGGCCGCCGCACTGCCGGGCAGTCCTGCTGCCACAAGGCCGACGAGCATCGCGCAGAGCGCCGCCGCCGACCGCCTTCCTATGATCATTGGCGGATCCTATTGACCACCGGCCCGTGCGCCAAACCGGCCGACCGCGGCGCTGGTTGCCGGCCCGCCCGGACGGCGGCCCGGCAACCAGGGCCTGTCCGGCGGATCGGAGCGGGTGAAGGAGCGGCGTCTGGTGCCTGCGGTCTCAAGGCGGAGGAGGGAGTCGAAGCGGAGCTTCGGCGACCGACGACTGGGGGTACCCCCGGCCGGAGGCAGGCGGAGCGGAGAGCGCGGGTGCCCGGCACCGCGCCGCCGCTGCGACCCGCCGGACAGGCCCTAGTCGGGGGCCGAGAAGCGGTCCGGAGCCTCGGTCGGCGCCTCGCCTGGCGCCGGCAGCCGCTGGTCCGCGCAGGTGTTCAACACACCGGACATCGCCTGCTTCTCCGCGGGTGTCACCCACATCTCGTACTTCTGCTTGATGGCGATCTGGAGGGCGACGTACTCGCAGCGGTAGGACTCGTTGGCGGGCAGCCATTCCGCCGCGTCCGAGTCGCCCTTCTGCCGGTTGGCGGACGCCTCGACGGCCAGCAGGTTGAGCGGGTCGTTGGCCAGGGCTATGCGCTTGGCGGGCGCCCAGTCGGCCGCCCCCTTCTGCCAGGAGTCCGACAGCGCCACGACGTGGTCGATGTCCACCTTGCTGCGGCCGCGGGTGAACTCCACGGTCGTTCCGGTGTACGGGTCGTCGGTCAGGGTGCCGCTCTCCACCGTGCAGTCGTCGTCGGCGAGTTTCACGTCGTCGAGGTCGCGCTGGAGGATGTCGTTGCGGGTGGAGCAGCGGTTGCCGTCGATGTCGGCCCACGGCGAGCCGAACTTCCGCCGGTCGTAACCCTCCTTGCCACCCGACTCCCTGACGGTCAGCTTGGCCAGCGCGGTGACGGCGCCACCGGCCGACGGCGACGACGGGCGGCCCTCGCCCGGCTTCTCCGAGGCGGGATCGTCCTCCAGCGCACAGCCGCCGAGCAGCAGCGACGCGACGACAAGCGGCGTGGCGTATCGAAGAGTTCGGCGCGGAGCCGGGGCTGCGGACACGGAGTCGGTGGGGCGGGCGGCGGCGGGCGGGTGTCGACGGTCATGCCGTGGCCTCGGCGCGGCGCGCGGCGGAGGCGCGCCTCTCGGCGAGGTGGGGGGTGAGCCAGTCGACGACGGGGACGATGCCGTCGTCGGTCGCGAGGCTGGTGAAGACGACGGGGTTCGCGCCGCGCTGGCGTTCCGCGTCGGCCGCCATGACGTCCAGGTCGGCGCCCACGTACGGCGCGAGGTCGGTCTTGTTGACGACGAGCAGATCGGCCGTGGTGATGCCGGGGCCGCCCTTGCGGGGGATGTCGTCGCCGCTGGCCACGTCGATCACGAAGAGCTGGAGGTCGACGAGGCCGCGGGAGAACGTCGCGGTGAGGTTGTCGCCGCCGGACTCGACGAGGACGAGGTCGAGGGGGTCCAGCGTCTCCTCGAAGTGCTCGACTGCTTCGAGGTTGGCGGAGATGTCGTCGCGGATGGCGGTGTGCGGGCAGGCGCCGGTCTCGACGGCGGTGATGCGTTCGGTCGGCAGTACGGCCTCGCGGCGCAGGAATTCGGCGTCCTCGCGGGTGTAGATGTCGTTGGTGACGACGGCGATGGACACCTCGTCGCGCAGGGCGCGGCAGAGCGCGGCGACGGTGGCGGTCTTGCCGGAGCCGACGGGTCCGCCGAGGCCGACCCGCAGGGTGTGGCGGCGGCTGCCGTCCGGGCGCAGCGGCTCGGCGCTGTGGGTATGGCGCTCGGGGAACGTGGTCGGATGGTCGAGGTGCACGGCAACTCTCCTGGTGGCGAGGGGGGTTCAGGATGCGAAGAGGCGGGTGTGACGGGCGGCGTGCAGTTCGGCGGTGATGTCGAGCAGCGGGGCGGACGCGGCGGGCAGGGCGTCGACGCCCTCCTCGGCGACACGGGCCGCCGCGTCGGCGGCGCGGCGGGCGACGTCGTCGAGTTCGACGGCGAGCCGGGCGAGCAGCGCCGTCGCGTCGAGCGGGTCGAGGCTGAGCAGGCGGACCGCCGCCGAGGCGGGTCCGCCGACGCTCTCGTAGGCGGCGGCCAGCGCCGCGTCGAACGCCGTCAGCCCGGCGGCGCGGGCGGCGACGCCGAGCACGACGGGCTGGTGCGCGCCGCGCGGCCGCCCGCGGTGCAGCCGGTCGAGTTCGGGTGACGGCCAGGCGGCGCGGGCGGCGCGTGTCAGCTGGCGCCCGAGGCGGCGGCTGACCTGCCGCAGCGCCGGTACGGGCGTCCGGACGTCGGCGGCGTCGTCCAGCGTCAGGGCGTCGTGACCGGTGGCGGCCGCGCCGGCGAGCGCGGCGGCGGTGAACCCGGCGGTGTGCAGTCGGCCCCGGCAGAACGCCGCCAGGTCCGCGGCGTCGCGCACCCGGCCGGCGGTGACGGCGGCCTCGACGCCGCCGGAATGGGCGTGCCCACCGGCGGGAAGGCGGCCGTCGGCCAGGACGAGCAGGGCGGTGCGGGGCATCGGGTGAGCGGTCCGCCTTTCGCCGGTAGAGACGGCGTCGATATGGCTCAGAAGAGGAAGTACCGCTGCGCCATCGGGAGTTCGGTGGCGTAGTGGCGTCCGACGAGTCGGCCGTCGACGGTGGTGCGCACGTCGGAGGTGGTGGCGCCGCCGATGGTGACGTCGAAGGAGTCGGGGTCGATGACGATCTCCGGCAGGCCGTTGTTGTGGATCATGTCGGCCTTGGTCACGCCTCGCGTGGACCTGATCGCCCGCAGCTCCTTGCCCAGCCCGCGCTGGGCGAGCGGCCCCCCGACGGCCGCTTCGGCGACGAAGTTAACCGAGTTGGAGGCGGGCGCGCGTCCACAGGAGCCCCACACCGGGCGGGGCAGGAACGGCTGCGGCGTCGGGATGGACGCGTTGGCGTCGCCGATCTGCGCGTACGCGATCTGCCCGCCCTTGATCACCATGTGCGGCTTCACGCCGAAGAACTTCGGCTCCCACAGCACCACGTCGGCGAGCTTGCCCGGTTCGACGGAACCGACCTCGTGGTCGATGCCGTGCGTGATCGCCGGGTTGATCGTGTACTTGGCGACGTAGCGGCGGGCGCGGTAGTTGTCGGCGTCGGCGGTGTCCTCGTCGAGGTGGCCGTAACGGGACTTCATGACGTGCGCGGTCTGCCAGGTCCGCATGATCATCTCGCCGATGCGGCCCATTGCCTGCGCGTCGGAGGACATCATGGAGATCGCGCCCATGTCGTGCAGCAGGTCCTCGGCGGCCATGGTGGACGGTCTGATCCGGGAGTCCGCGAACGCCATGTCGGCCGCCACCTCCGGGTTGAGGTGATGGCAGACGATCATCATGTCCACGTGTTCCTTGACGGTGTTGACCGTCAGCGGCCGCGTCGGGTTCGTCGACGCTGGCAGCACGTTCGGGCGGCCGACGAGGCTGATCATGTCGGGCGCGTGGCCGCCGCCGGCGCCCTCGACGTGGAAGACGTGCAGACTGCGGTAGCGCTCGTCGTCCGCCTCCGGGTCCAACGTCGCGGCGAGAGTGTTGTGGACGAACCCCGACTCGTTCAACGAGTCGGCGTGCAGCGCCAGTTGCACGCCCGTCGCGTCGCAGACGCGCAGCGCGGCGTCGATGACCGCCGGTGTCGCACCCCAGTCCTCGTGGATCTTGAAGCCGAGCGCGCCGGCCGCGACCTGGTCGTGCAGCGCCTTCTCCGACACCGTGCTGCCCTTGGCGAGCAGCCCGATGTTGACGGGGAACTCGTCCAACGCCTCGAACGTGCGCTGAATGTGCCACTCGCCGGGCGTCACGGTCGTAGCCGAACTGCCCTCGGCGGGGCCTGTGCCGCCGCCGATCAGCGTCGTGACTCCGGCGGCCAGCGCCTCGTGGATCTGCCCGGGGCAGAGGAAGTGCACGTGCGTGTCGACGCCGCCCGCCGTGAGGATGCGGCCGTTCCCGGAGATCACCTCCGTCTCCGGGCCGACGACGAAGTCGCGGGCGCGCGGGTCGTCGTTGGGCCGGGGCGTCATCGTCTCCGGGTTGAACGCCTTGCCGATCGCGTGGACGCGCCCGCCCCGCAGCCCGACGTCCGCCTTCACCACGCCCCAGTGGTCCAGCACAAGCGCGCCGGTGATCACCGTGTCGACGGGCTCGCGCGGGTCGTCACGCGGGATGTGCGACTGCCCCATCGACTCCCGGATCACCTTGCCGCCGCCGAAGATCATCTCGTCGCCGGCGCGACCGGGGCCGCCACACCAGTCGTCGTCGATCCGCAGCACCAGACCGGTGTCCGCCAGCCGCACCCGGTCCCCGGTCGTCGGACCGTAGAGGTCGGCGTAACGGGACCGCCGCAGCCGGCCCGGCGGGTCCTCAGTCTCCCTGTCGGTCGTCAAGGCGCGCCTCCTCGTCGCTCTTCCCTGGCCGCAGCCCGCGCACGACGCGTTCGCCGGCGATCGGCACCAGCCGCACCTCCCGCTCGTCCCCCGGCTCGAACCGCTCCGAGGTGCCGGACGCGATGTGCAGCCGCTTACCGTGCGCGTCCTCGCGGACGAAGTCGAGCCCTTCGTTCACCTCGGCGAAGTGGTAGTGCGAACCGATCTGCACCGGCCGGTCCGAGTGGTTCCCGACCGGCAGCACCTCCGGCTCCTGCCCCTCGTTGAGCACGATGTCGTGCTCGAAGTCGTCAGGAAGCAACTCCAACTTCCCCGGGTGGACGACCACATCGGCCGTCGGCTCGTCGAACGGATCGTGGATCGTCACCAGCTTCGTCCCGTCCGGGAACGTCGCCTCGACCTGGACGTTGGAGATCATCTCCGGCACGCCGTCCATGACCTCGGCACGCCTGAGCACATGACGGCCGGACTCCATGATCTCGTCGACCGTCGCGCCCGCCCGTGCCTCCTCGTACACGTGCGACGTCAACAGCGCCATGACCTCCGGGTAGTTCAGCCGGAGCCCGCGCTCGCGCCGCCGCCGCGCGACGTCCGCCGCGACGTGGACCATCAGCCGCTCCTGCTCGTGCGGAGTCAGATGCAACGCCCTTCCCCCTTCCTCGCTCGGTCACTTCGACCCTTGCCTGCAAGCGTTTCGCGACGGTCAGATCCCCGTTACCGCCGTGTGTCCCCGCATCATGCGCCCCGCCGCCCACCGCCAGGTCCCATACCAACGGCACTTGCCCGGAACGTGTGAACCCGCAGCACCAGCGCCCACGCCCGGCGCGCAGCGCCGCACTGCGGCGCAGGCGCCCGACACGCTCACGCCCGCCGATGCCCGGCGGGCTGCCGGCGCTCTCCCGTCCGCGTCGAAGCGCGCTCGCGCCGGAGACACGAGCGCACGCCCTGCACGTCAACAGAATTGAGGTGTTCGTGCCGGATGCCACAAACGCTCGGCCAGCCTCCAGGAAGATCGCCGTGTGCGACGGAAATGGCGGTAGTCGGACTCCCCCTTGTCCTGACGAGGTGCACCGACACAGCGGCCTGGCTGAGGATCGTGGGGAACGACGGAGTGGCGGTGCACGACCATGCCGCGACGAGCTCTACTCGGCGCACCACCTCACGCCGGGCCCGGACCGGCCGAGATCGGTGAACATCGCGCGGGGAAAGACGAGGACGCTTGCCGACAAAGCTGGCGCTGCAACTCAGCAAGCCGACGAACGCCACAGCGCGCGGGCGACGCTCGTTCTGCGCTACGAGTCCGCCGACCGTCCGCGGGTCCGCCACCTCGAGTCGCGTTCGTCCTCCGAGGCGACAAACGAGCTCCCGGAGTGCGCCCCTGAAGGACGCGAACACGTGCGGCCGAAAAGGGCCTACCTGAGCGACGCCGCTCCCGGACTCAGCAATCGCGGACCGCTGGGATCTCGAACCACTCGGAGCGGCAGTGGCGAAGTATCTCGGCAACACGAGTGACCGCAACGTAGAGCCGGCGACTGGAAGCTTGGACACCATCAACATCGACCGTATATACTCACACCGCTGCAACTACTTGCAGATGGCACATCCTCAGAAGCCCTGACCAGGCTTTCTGCGAATCAGAATTATTCGGGGAAATGAACAGCACAGCCAGAATACGAACAACCGCAGTGCTGACAGCTCTCGCCATCGCGGGAACTATTCACGCGGGCTACGCACAGGCGTCGACCGACAACATCTCCAGCGACCATCTTCAGTTCGTCGAAACAGTGACAGGAACCGACGACATCGCCGCGTCCAAGGACGCAGCAGGGGCCGCTGCCGAGGCAACCGTTCCCACACCCGCCGGCAACGTCACTGTCCACGTCCCCGACACCGCAGACGGTGCAGTGCGCATGAGCACCGCCGCCGGCGCTGTCAGTCTTGGACTACCTGGCGCGGCCAGCTCTCGTGGCGCCGTATCCAGTGCCGGCACGGTGACATACCGTGACGCGCTCAAGGCTGCCGACCTCGCGGTTCAGCCCACCACAGACGGCGGCGCACGCACCCTGATCACGCTCAAGAACGACTCGGCTCCCCGTTCCTACCGGTTCGACCTCAGACTGCCGGAAGGCTCCGAGCTGGAGAAGACTCCCGACGGGGGATACCAGATCGCTCAAAAGACCGCAGACGGAGTGAAGTTGTCACTCGGCTCGGTCGAAGCCCCTTGGGCAAAGGACAAGAACGGCAACCCAGTGCCGACGAGGTACGAGATCATCAACGGCGAACTCGTACAGCACATATCGACAGACGAGGAGACGCATTTCCCCGTCGTCGCCGACCCGAAGCTGACGTACGGCGTAGGAATCTATTTCAATGCCTCCGGCGCCGAGTGGAAATCCTACGCCGCCGGGGCTGCCACCGTGGCGTACTTCACGAACCTGGCTTCATGCAATGTCCTCGACAAGATCCCACATGCAGTCGTAAAGCGCGTGGCAGGAATGATCTGTGGCGCCGTGGGACTGAAGACACTCAAGGACTACGGGAATTTCCTGAAGCACGTCGTCAAGGACAAGAGCCTCAAAGCAACCGCCTGCTATCAGACCAGGCTGATGCCCAAGAACGGCAAGCTGAGTAAAGTGAGCGCGGGTAACTGCAAGTAGCGTCCGTGTGTGCGCCTGCCACCCTTACTGAAGGAGTGAAGTTGCGTCGACCGTGGTGGCTCTGGCCCACCTCCTTCGCCTGCATCTTGGGCGTCGCCCTGTTGCTGGATCTCGCGTGGTACTGGCCCGCCGGGGCCTGCTTCGCGACGCTGACAGCCATGGATGCCGTCGAAAGGCGCGTGCTCCGACGGCCGTCGAGCGCTGAAGAGCGGACAACAGACTGAGCTATTCTGGCGATTGCTCCGGGGATCACACCACGGTGGCAGCCGGAGCAATCGTCCTGCTATGCAGTGTTCGCGACCACTTGTCACCGTGAGATCTTCGCCGGCTTGTCTGCGTTGAGGTTGTAGTGCCGTAGTGTCGCTGAGAGGCACCGGCAGACAGGGCTGGCAGAACGGGCACCGGAGACCTTTTCATCCTGCTTCGCGGCCAAGGCCGATTAGCAGGTCGCGTCGGGCTGTTCCCCTGGGGAACAGCCCGACGCGACCGCCGAGAAAGCCGAGGTTGCGCCCTTCCTGCCGGAAGTGAAGCTCCGCGTCGCCGCTCTGGACCGCGCGGACAGCCCCCGCGAGTGAATCCAACTCGCCTTGGTCCTCCGTCGTCCACTCGTATTCCGACCACTTGTAGTGGTCGATCCAGAGCGCGGCCTCTCGCTCGTCATAGGCCACCACAAGATTGGCGCCGGCCTCCGGGGCGAGCAGGACGCAGACGCCGTGTGTCTCGACCAACCGCGCCTCGTGGCCTCAGCCGCCTCTTTGCAGATCACTGCGACCGGGTGACGCGGACTATCGGAGGTTGCGTCAGTCACAGGGGTGATCCTCGCGGCTGCTCACCTTTGCCCAGCCGGCGTGTTGTGTCGTTCGCCGCCCACTGCGCGTCGCGTCAGACGCCGAAGGTGGTGAGGATCTGGTGGGCGGCGAGGGTGGCGGTGAGGGTGCCGTCGCGGACCTGCTGTTCGAGGTCGGGGGTGAGGCGGCGGACGTCGGGGTG
>NZ_VJYK02000007.1 GCF_007097205.2 Streptomyces alkaliterrae | reverse complement strand
GATAGGGGCGTGACGCGCCCCCGCGCGCGGCGCGTCACGCCCCTATCAGCCCGGGGGCGTGCGGCGGCGGCGACCGGCCGGTGCAGGGTGGAGGAACACTCCAGCGAGGTAACCTCTCAGGCATGCGTGCGCTCCTAGTGGTCAACCCGAAAGCCACCACCACCAGTACGCGGACCCGTGATGTGCTGACGCACGCGCTCGCCAGCGACCTCAAGCTGGAAGTGGCCACCACCGAGTACCGGGGGCACGCCCGCGACCTGGCCCGGGAGGCCGCGGCGGGCGGCGAGGTCGAGCTGGTGATCGCGCTCGGCGGCGACGGCACGGTCAACGAGGTCGTCAACGGGCTGCTGCACGCGGGCCCCGATCCGGACCGGCTGCCCGGGGTGGCCGTGGTGCCGGGCGGCTCGACAAACGTCTTCGCGCGGGCGCTGGGGCTGCCCAACGACGTGGTGGAGGCCACCGGCGCGCTGCTCGACGCACTCGCCGCGCGGCGGTCAAGGCACATCGGTCTCGGGTTGGCCGCCGGCACGGAGGGCTCCGACGACTCGGCGGTCCCCGGGCGCTGGTTCACCTTCTGCGCGGGGTTCGGGTTCGACGCGGGCGTGGTGGGCCGGGTCGAACAGGCGCGGGAGCGCGGCAAGAGATCAACACACGCCCTCTACGTGCGGCAGGCGCTGCGTCAGTTCGTCGGGGAGCCGCACCGGCGGCGGGGGACGATCACGCTGTCGGTGCCGGGGCAGGAGCCCGTGCACGACCTGGCGCTGTCCATAGTCTGCAACACCGCTCCCTGGACCTACCTGGGGAATCGTCCGGTGTACGCGGCACCGCAGGCGTCCTTCGACTGCGCGCTGGACGTGCTGGGCCTGGCGAGGTTGTCCACCGGCGCGGTGACCCGTTACGGCACCCAGTTGCTCACCTCCTCGCCCGAGCGCGGACTGCGCGGCAAGCACGCGGTGACACTGCACGACCTCACGGAGTTCACCTTGGAATCGCAGGCGCCACTGCCGTTTCAGATGGACGGTGACCACCTGGGACTGCGTCGGAGCGTCACCTTCACAGGCGTACGCCGTGCACTGCGTGTGATTGTGTAAGTAGAAGGCTGCAAAGTCCTTCCAGTCGAACGTTTAGGCCAGCCTCCACCCACTAGAAGTACGGCTGTGAGCCAGGCGACACCAAGGAATCGAAAAAAACTTGCCGGAAGGGCTTGTGTCCGCCGCCGAGGTTTGCGAGTCTCTTCTTGGCGATCGGGAGAGCCCACAGGGCCCCTTGAGAGCCGGAATCCCCTCCACGCAGCAGACATGGGACCCGCATCACATTATCCGTGCGGATCTTCCGTTGCCCAGGGATTCGTGAAAGCGTTCACATTCACAAGCAACCTTTTCGAAACACAGGAGATGGAGCAGCCATGGACTGGCGTCACCGCGCCGTTTGCCGCGAGGAAGACCCCGAGCTCTTCTTCCCCATCGGCAACACCGGTCCTGCGCTGTTGCAGATCGAGGAAGCCAAGGCCGTCTGCCGCCGCTGCCCCGTTCAGGAGCAGTGCCTGCAGTGGGCCCTGGAGTCCGGCCAGGACTCCGGTGTGTGGGGTGGCCTGAGCGAGGACGAGCGCCGCGCGATGAAGCGCCGCGCCGCCCGCAACCGTGCGCGCAAGGCCACCGCCTGACGCGCCCCACCGCATCGCCCGCTGCCCCCCGAGACGCAGCATCGCAGTGCACCGGGTGAGAAACCCGTACGCACTCACCACATCGGCCGAACCCCGGCCCGTCCCCGACGGGCCGGGGTTCGCCGTGTGTGCGACGGCCGGCACAAGTGGCCCGCACGAGTGGCCAGCACAGGTGCGCGCACGGGTGCTTGGACAGGCGCGCGGGTGGCGGGGCACGCCGGGGCGCCTACGCCGGCGGCCGTGGACGACCCGTCAGCGACGGGGTGCGACGGTGTGCGACGGGCCGCGCCTCAAGCGCGGCCGGTCCCCAGCGGGATGTCGAAAGTGACGCGGGTGCCGCGCTCCTCCCCCGGTTCCATCCCGAAGGTGCCGCCGAGTTCACCCTCGACGAGGGTCCGGACGATCTGGAGTCCGAGGTTGCCGCCGGTCCGCGCGTCGAAACCGGACGGCAGTCCCTTGCCGTCGTCCAGGATCGTCACCAGCAGCCGGTCCCTGCCCGGCGGGCCGCCCCGCACGGCGCCCACCTCGACCGTGCCGTGCTCGCCCGGACCGAAGCCGTGCTCCAGCGCGTTCTGCAGCACCTCGGTGAGCACCATGGACAGCGGCGTCGCGACCTCCGCGTCCAGGATGCCGAACCGGCCGCCGCGCCGACCGACGACCTTCCCCGGGGAGATCTCCGCCACCATCGCCAGCACCCGGTCGGCGATGGCGTCGAACTCCACCCGCTCGTCGAGGTTCTGGGAGAGCGTCTCGTGCACGATGGCGATCGAGCCGACCCGGCGCACGGCCTCCTCCAGCGCCTCGCGCCCCTCCTGGGAGCCGATCCGCCTGGCCTGGAGCCGCAACAGGGCGGCGACCGTCTGGAGGTTGTTCTTCACCCGGTGGTGGATCTCCCGGATGGTGGCGTCCTTGGTGATCAACTCTCTTTCGCGGCGGCGGAGTTCGGTGACGTCGCGCAGCAGCACGAGAGAACCGATTCTGCTGCCCTTCGGCTTGAGCGGGATGGCGCGCAACTGCACCACGCACTCGTCACCGTCGATCTCCGCCTCGCGCGGCGCCCAGCCGCTGGCCAGCTTCGCCAGGGACTCGTCGATCGGGCCGCGCGAGGGCGCGAGCCGCGCGGTGGTCTGCCCGAGGTGCAGTCCGACGAGGTCGGCCGCCAGGCCCAACCGGTGGTAGGCGGACAGCGCGTTGGGGCTCGCGTACTGGACGACGCCGTCGGCGTCCAGCCGGATCAGGCCGTCCCCCACCCGGGGCGAGACGTCCATGTCGCCCTGCTGCTCGGCGAACGGGAACTCGCCGGCCGCGATCATCTGCGCCAGGTCGGACGCGCTCTGCAGGTAGGTCAGCTCCAGGCGGCTCGGGGTGCGCACCGTCAGCAGGTTGGTGTTGCGGGCGATCACTCCCAGCACCCGTCCGGCGCGCCGGACGGGGATCGACTCGACCCGCACCGGCACCTCCTCGCGCCACTCCGGGTCGCCCTCGCGGACGATGCGCCCCTCGTCCAGCGCGGAGTCCAGCAGCGGCCGCCGGCCCCTGGGCACCAGATGGCCGACCATGTCGTCCTGGTAGGAGGTCGGCCCGGTGTTCGGCCGCATCTGGGCCACGGAGACGTACCGGGTGCCGTCCCTGGTCGGCACCCACAGCACGAGGTCGGCGAAGGACAGGTCCGACAGCAGCTGCCACTCGGAGACGAGCAGGTGCAGCCATTCGAGGTCGGACTCGCCGAGCGCGGTGTGCTGGCGTACGAGATCGTTCATGGAGGGCACGGGGCCGAGCCTAGCCGGTGCGGGTCCCGCGGCCGGCACCTGGCGCGACGGCCGGTGGTGCGGCCGCACGGCCCTCACACCGATCCTTTCTGTTCAAGGCATGGACAGATCCGCCTGGTCTAGTCCAGAATGGCATCGAAACGAAGACTTCTGCTCTCCCCGCACAGGAGGGCGGAACGAGACCGATGCGCTCTCTGCCCTGACCGCGCACCGGTCTCCGATCGCTCCGGGCTGCGGTGCCGGGTGGGTTGAGGGTCCCTCCCAGGCGCCGCGGCCCGAAGTGTTTTCCGGGGTCCGGGGCCTTCTCGCCCGCCGTGCCGAGCGCACGACCGCCCCCAGTCAGCGTTCGACTTTCGAACACAAGCGGTGCCCGACACAGGCAGCGCCGACACATGACGGCCGAGAGCCGACCACCGCATGCGCGGTGGCCGGCTCTCGGCCGTCCGGCGGTAGCTCAGTCCGCCGTGCGGCGGCCCGCGATGACCTCGGCGGCGGCCGTCCCGCAGACCCGCGCCGCGCCGTGGGTGCTGATGTGCAGTGCCCCGGACGGCGGGGCCTGCGGCACTCCCATCTCCACGACGACCGTCTCGGGCCGGGCGGCGACCAGCGCGTCCAGCAGCGCCGTCATCCACGGGTGCCGGTGCGCGTCGCGGACGACGGCGACGATCCGCCGGTCGCCGGCCTCGGAGAGCACCCGCCGCAGCGCGGCCGGTACGTCACCCGCCTGGTCGCGCCCGAGGTCGCCGGTGCGGGTGCCCGGCAGCAGCCGAGCCAGCTCGGCGGCGACGCCCCAGGGCGTCTCGTCGCCGACGGCGATGTTCGCCATCGGAGTGAGCGCCGCGACGTAGGGCGGCTCGGTGGGCGGGGTGTAGGACTCCGCGCCGGTGATCCGCAGCGCGCGCCGGGCGGCGACGAGGCCGACCTCGGGCTCCGGTGCGCCCCCCTCCCCCGCACCGGAGCCCTCGGCGGTCCAGCGGGCCAGGTCGCGGACCCGCCCGGCGGCCTCGGCCAGCCGCTCCTCCGACAGTTCACCGGAGCGCACGGCCGTCACCAGGGCGTCCCGCAGCCGCAGCACGATGTCCTCGTCCGCCAGTCCGCCGCCCACGCAGATCGCGTCGGCGCCGGCGGCCAGCGCGAGCACGGTGCCGCGCTCGATGCCGTGGGTGTCTGCGATGGCCTTCATCTCCACGGCGTCCGTCACGATCAGACCGTCGAAGCCGAGCCCGCCGGCGGTGACGGGCGCGCGGAGCAGCCCGGTGAGCGCCGAGTGGCTGAGGGTGGCGGGCAGCGCGGCGTCCAGTGCGGGCAGCAGGATGTGGGCGCTCATCACCACCTTGGTGCCGGCGGCGACTGCCGCCCGGAACGGTACGAGTTCCCGGGTGCTGAGCGTGCTCAGGTCGGCGTCGATGCGGGGCAGGGCGTGGTGGGAGTCGACGTTGGTGTCGCCGTGGCCGGGGAAGTGCTTGGTGCAGGCGGCGACTCCGGCGGACTGCATGCCCTGGATGTAGGCGGTGGTGTGGCGGGCGACGAGCTGGGGGTCGGCGCCGAAGGAGCGCACTCCGATGACGGGGTTGCCGGGGTTGGAGTTGACGTCCGCGGAGGGCGCCCAGTTGAGGTTGACGCCGCAGGCGGCGAGGCGGCGGCCGAGTTCCCGGGCGACCCGGTGGGTCAGTTCGGGGTCGTCGACGGCGCCGAGGGCGAGGTTGCCGGGGAAGGAGGAGCCGGTGCGCACCTCCAGTCGGGTGACGTCGCCGCCCTCCTCGTCGATGGCCACCAGCACGTCGGGGCGCACGGCGCGGAGTTGGGTGGTGAGCGCGGCCAGCTGCTCCGGGGACTGGATGTTGCGGCCGAAGAGGCCGACGGCGGCGAGGCCGTCGTCGAGTCGGCGCAGCAGCCAGTCGGGGGCAGTGGTGCCGACAAATCCCGGTTGCAGGACGGCGAGCGCGTCCCGGGTGACGGTGTCGGTCTCGGACACGAGCGTGGTCATGCGGTCCTATCCCTTCACTGCGCCGGAGGTGAGACCGGCCGCCATCTTCTTCTGCACGATCATGAAGAAGATGACCACGGGCACGGCGATGATCACGGAACCCGCCATCAGACCGCCGTAGTCGGTGCCGCGGTCGGTGGTGAAGTTCATCAGCCACACGTTCAGGGTGTACTTGTCGTTGTCCTGCATGAGGACATAGGCGAACAGGTACTCGTTCCAGGCGGTGATCAGGGCGAAGATGGAGGCGGCGGCGAGGCCGGGTGCCAGCAGCGGGAAGATCACCCGCCAGAACGCACCCATCCGGGAGCAGCCGTCGACCATCGCCGACTCCTCGAGCTCCTTGGGCACGTTGACGACGAAGCCGCGGATCATCCAGATGCTGAACGGCAGCACGGACACCAGGTAGACGACGATGACGCCCCAGTACTCGTTGAGCGCGCCCATCGCGTTGAGCTGCACGTAGATGGGGATGAGCATCGCGGTCGGCGGCAGCACCTGGACCAGGATGAGCACCATCATGAACGGTTTGCGGCCGATGAAGTTGAAGCGGCCGATGGCGTACGCGGCGATGGTGCCGAGCACGATGGCGCCCAGCACGGACGTCACGCAGATGATGAGGCTGCTCTGGATCGCGGTCCAGAAGAACCGGGTCTCGCTGGCGCGGACGAAGTTGTCGAAGGTGATCGAGGTCGGCAGCAGGGACTGGTCGTAGCTGCGGATCTCGTGGTTCGGGCGGAAGGCGCTGAGCAGCAGCCAGTAGACCGGGAAGGCCATGAACACGAACGCGATCAGACCGACGACGTTGTAGCCGATGCGGCGCTTCTTGCGGTCCGGCCGCAGGGCCGCCGGGGCGGGCGGCTTGACCGGCGGGGTGCCGCCGGCCTCCGGGACCTTGAGTGTGGAGGTGGGGGCGCTCACTCGACTTCTCCCGTCTTGAGCAGCTGGCGCAGGTAGTAGACGGCCACCCCGGACAGCAGCAGCACGGTGATCAGGGCGATCGCGGTGCCCTGGCTGAACGAGGAGCTGGAGAAGGCCTTCTGGAAGGAGTAGATGCCCAGGAGCTCGTACTCCGGCTCGGGCTTGTTGCCGCGCATCAGGAAGACCTGGCCGAAGACGTTGAAGTCCCAGATCACGGAGAGCGTGGCGACCATCTGGAAGACGGGCTTGATGACCGGGAAGATCACGTGCTTGAACACGCCCCAGCGGCCGGCGCCGTCGAGCTGGGCGGCCTCCTCCAGTTCCTGCGGGACCTGGGTGAGCGCGGCGTACAGGGTGACGACGACAAACGGGATGGCGCCCCAGACGACGACGGCGGCGATGACGCCGAAGCCCTGCCACGGGTCGAGGAACCAGTTGTGGCCCTGGAAGTCGAGGCCGGGGATCTTGCTGAGTGTGCTGTTGATGACGCCGTAGTCGGAGTCGGCGAGCCAGCGGAAGATGGAGGTGGCGACGAGGAGCGGCATGGACCAGGCGGCGACGAGCGCCCCGGTCAGCAGCAGCCGGACCCAGGTCGACATGCGCTGCATCATCATGGCGAGCAGCAGGCCGAGGCCCATGGTGAGGGTGACGCAGACGACCATGAACAGGACCGTCTTGAAGGTCACCGACCAGAAGTGGGAGTCGGCGAGGATCGTGCTGAAGTTCTCGAAGCCGACCCAGGGCGGGGTGTTCCCGGTCCACAGTTCGCGGCGTCCCATGTCCTGGAAGGACATGATCACCGTCTTCACCAGGGGCCAGGCGAAGACGGCGGCGATCGCGACGATGGCCGGTCCGATGAGGAGGTAGGGCAGGAGGCCGCCGGATCTGGAGCCGCCGGGACGGCGTGCTCTCCCCTTGCCCTTCCCGGACCCGCCGGCCTCCCCCGTGGGCGGGGAGTCGGCTACCGGAGGTTCGGCGGCTTTGGTGTCGGCGGCAGTCACTGTGCTGGCCTTCCGTCTTGTCAGTTCACCCGGGGGCGCGCGGGTGGAGGCGAGTCGTCAGCCCCCACCCGCGCGTGTCGTGTCCGTCCGGTCAGGCTTCGCTGTTGATCAGTTCGTTGATCTTGGCGTCGGCCTTCTTGGTCGCGGCTTCGACGGAGCCGCCGCGGACGACCTCGAGCAGCATGTTCTCGAGCACGAGCTGCTTCTCGATCGCGGTCCAGCCGGGGGCGATCGGGGTGAACCAGGCGTCCGGCACCGCGTTGGCGATCGGCGCGGTCTCCGGGTTGTCCTTCAGGGGCTCGAGCTGCTTGGTGTTGTTCGGCAGGATGTTCTTGGAGGCCAGCACCTCCATGGACTTGCCGCTGGTGAACATCGAGATCCACTCTTCGCCGAGGTCCTTGACCTTGGACTTCTCGATGACCGCGAGGTCCGAGCCGCCGATGAAGGACGGCAGCGCCTTGCCGTTCGGGCCCGGCATACCGGCCGTGGCGATCTTGCCCTCGAGCTTGGGGTTGCCGCTCTCGCCGGTGACGACCGAGCCGGCCTCCCAGCCGTTGCCGTAGATCACAGCCGCCTTCTCGTTGGCCATGACGTTGGCGTGGTCCTGCTCGTCCTTGGTCTTGTCGGCGTTGTTGTACGTGTTGACCAGGTCGACGAAGTGCTTGATGCCCTTCTGCGACTCGGGGCTGGAGAGGTTGCCCTTCCACTCCTTCTTGCCCTCGTCGTACTCGGCGATGCTGCCGTTGTACGCCGCGACGTAGGACATGGCCGCGTACCAGTACTTGCCCGGCAGGTAGAGCGAGGAGAACGCCTTGTCCTTGCCGTACTCGTCGCCGACCTTGGCGAGCGCCTTCTTCAGGTCGTCCTCGGTCTGCGGGAGCTCCTTGGAGCCGGTCGCCTTGTCGAACATCTCGGTGTTCAGGATCGCGACGCGGGCACCGGCGTAGTAGGGCACGCAGTAGAGCTTGCCCTCGAAGCTGCAGGTGTCCTTCAGGCCCTGGATCCAGGTGTCCGAGTTCTCGTACTTCTTCTCGTCGATCTCGGCCAGGGCGCCGTTGAGGATGTAGGTCATCGTCTCGGTGTTGCCGAGTTCGACGACGTCCGGGAACTTGCTTCCGCCCAGGGCGGTGTCGAGCTTCTTGGCCTTGTCACCCCACTGCTGGTACTGGACCTTGACGGTCACCTTGGGGTACTTCTTCTTGAACTGGTCGTTGACGTCCTTGACCAGTTCCGGCCAGGTGCTCTCGGCGTCGTTCATCAGCCACACGGTGAGCGTCTCGTCCCGGTCCTTCGGGTCCTTGGACGAGTTGTCGCTGTCGCCACCGCAGGCGGCCAGCGAGGCCGTCATCGCGACGGCTCCGATGGCCGCTATGAGCTTGCGCTGCACGTCACACCCTCCTCGGGGATGCCAATGATCTCCCGCCCACCGCGGAGGCACACAACGAGCACTGCCCGTGGGGCTGGGACGCCGGCCCAAATGGTCTGGACCAGTGCCCCGCAGCTTGGCCTAGACCTTTAGGGGTGTCAAGAGAGTACGAAAGGCCCGGACCGGTCCGTTATCGGACCGACACGTACTCCAGCCGCCCTCCCGCCGCCGCTCGTTGGGAAGAACCGACACGCCGGCGCACCGGCCCTGGTCAGCGCGACGGAAGCGACCTTTAATGGTGTAGACCAAACGGCTCCGGACCGGGACGGGACCCGGGCCGCGCTCGCGGTGTATAAGAAGGGACAACCCAGCCACCTGAAGCCGGCGGCGCGGTACGGCCCAGCACGGGCGGCCCGGGCCCGGCGGCACTCCGCCGTCAGGCGGACGGCTGGAACCGGGACCCGCCACCCGCCGCGCGCGGTCGGACGCGGGTCGCAACGTAGGAGTCGGAGGAAGCGGTGACGGCAGCAGCACAACACGGGCCGGACGGACGGACGGCGGCCGAGAACGGCCCGGCCGGTGCCACCAGGACCGCCCGTGTACCCAAGTACTACCGACTCAAGCGTCATCTCCTGGAGATGACCGAAACCATGCCGCCCGGCACCCCTGTCCCGCCGGAGCGGACCCTGGCGACGGAGTTCGACACCTCCCGCACCACCGTCCGCCAGGCGCTCAGCGAACTCGTCGTCGAGGGCCGGCTGGAGCGCATCCAGGGCAAGGGCACGTTCGTCGCCAAGCCCAAGGTCTCCCAGGCCCTGCAGCTGACCTCCTACACCGAGGACATGCGCGCCCAGGGCCTGGAGCCGACGTCCCAGCTGCTGGACATCGGCTACGTGACGGCCGACGACCGGCTCGCCGCCCTGCTCGGCGTGCCGGCCGGCGGCCGGGTGCTGCGCATCGAACGGCTGCGGCTGGCCAGCGGCGAACCCATGGCCATCGAGACCACGCACCTGTCGCAGAAGCGCTTCCCCGCGCTGCGCCGCAGCCTCGTGCGGTACGCCTCGCTGTACACCGCGCTCTCCGAGGTCTACGGCGTCCACCTCGCCGAGGCCGAGGAGACCATCGAGACCTCGCTGGCCACCCCGAGGGAGGCCGGACTGCTCGGCACGGACGTGGGCCTGCCGATGCTGATGCTGTCCCGGCACTCCTTCGACCGGGACGGCGAACCCGTGGAGTGGGTGCGTTCGGTCTACCGCGGCGATCGCTACAAGTTCGTCGCCAGGCTCCAGCGCCCGACGGACTGAGCTCCCGGTGCCCGGTGTCCGCTCCCCGGACACCGGGCACCGTTCGGCGCAGAACACGACCGCTCGTCCGCCGGTCGGCCGTCGCACTGATGACGGCCCGCCACCACCGGCCCTAGATTCCTGCGCGTTCTGACAGATCAGCGGACGCGACCACCTCCGGCGTCCCACCGGGGGTGGTCGGCCCTCGCAGGAACGGAGCCGCGCCATGACCAAGCGCGCCGCAGCGCCACCCGACGAGGCCGGGCGACCGGCCCGAAGCCGGATGTCCCCGGCCGCGATGGCGGGCTGGGCCGCCGTCGCGGTGGCCGGCGGCCTCGGCTGGAGCATGCTGGCACTGGCCCGCGGCGAGGAGATCTCGGCGGCCTGGATGGTCGCCGCCGCCCTCGGCACGTACGCCATCGCGTACCGCTTCTACTCCCGCTTCATCGCCACCCGGGTGCTGCGCGTCGACAAGAACCGGGCCACCCCGGCCGAACGGCTCGACAACGGCGTGGACTTCCACCCCACCGACCGCCGGGTGCTCTTCGGCCACCACTTCGCCGCGGTCGCCGGCGCGGGACCGCTGGTCGGACCGGTGCTCGCCGCGCAGATGGGCTATCTGCCCGGCACCATCTGGATCATCGTCGGCGTGATCTTCGCCGGCGCGGTTCAGGACATGGTCACGCTGTTCTTCTCCACCCGGCGCAACGGCCGCTCGCTCGGCCAGATGGCCCGCGACGAGATCGGCCCGTTCGGCGGTGCGGCGGCCCTGATCGCGGTGTTCGCCATCATGATCATCCTGCTCGCGGTGCTCGCCCTGGTCATCGTGAACGCGCTCGCCCACTCCCCCTGGGGCGTCTTCTCGATCGGCATGACCATCCCGATCGCCTTCTTCATGGGCTTCTACCTGCGAATCCTCCGCCCGGGCCGGGTCACCGAGGTCTCGGTCATCGGAGTGCTGCTGCTCCTGCTGGCGATCGTCGCGGGCGGCTGGGTGGCCGAGTCCTCCTGGGCCGACACCTTCACGCTCTCGCCGGGCGCGCTGGTCATCTGGATGGTCGTCTACGGCTTCGTCGCCTCCGTGCTTCCGGTGTGGATGCTGCTGGCGCCCCGCGACTACCTGTCGACGTTCATGAAGATCGGCACGATCGTCCTGCTGGCCATCGGCGTGCTGGTCGCGACGCCGACGCTGAAGATGCCCGCGGTCACCGACTTCGCCGCCCGGGGCGACGGGCCGGTCTTCGCCGGCTCGCTCTTCCCGTTCGTCTTCGTCACGATCGCCTGCGGCGCGCTCTCCGGCTTCCACTCGCTGGTCGCCTCCGGCACCACGCCGAAGATGATCCAGAAGGAGACGCAGGTCCGCATGGTCGGCTACGGCGCCATGCTCACCGAGTCGTTTGTGGCCGTGATGGCGATGATCGCCGCCTGCATCATCGACCCCGGGCTGTTCTTCGCCGTCAACTCGCCCTCGGGGATGATCGGTTCGACCGTGGAGTCGGCCTCGGCTGCGGTGGCGAACTTCGGGTTCACCATCTCGCCGCAGGAGTTGGCGGCGGCGGCCGAGGCGGTCGAGGAGGACAGCCTGCTCTCCCGCACCGGAGGCGCCCCGACGTTCGCGCTCGGCATGTCGGAGATCTTCTCGGCGGTTGTCGGCGGCAGCGCGATGAAGGCGTTCTGGTACCACTTCGCGATCATGTTCGAGGCGCTGTTCATCCTGACCACCCTCGACGCCGGCACCCGCGTCGGCCGCTTCATGCTCCAGGACACCCTCGGCAACCTCTACAAGCCGTTCCGGCAAGTCAGCTGGACACCGGGCGTGTGGTTCACCAGCGCGGTCGTCGTCGGCGCCTGGGGCTACTTCCTGTGGGTCGGCGTGCACGACCCGCTCGGCGGCATCAACCAGCTCTTCCCCCTCTTCGGCATCGCCAACCAACTGCTCGCCGCCGTCGCACTGGCCGTCTGCACCACACTGCTGGTGAAGTCCGGACGGCTGAGATGGGCGTGGGTCACCGGCGTCCCGCTCGCCTGGGACGTCGCCGTCACGCTCACCGCGACCTGGCAGAAGGTCTTCTCCGGGGACCCGCGCGTCGGCTTCTTCACCCAGCGGCAGGTCTACCAGGACGGCATCAACGCCGGCGAACTCATCGCGCCCGCCAAGGACATGGGCGAGATGCGGACCATCGTCACCAACTCGACGGTCGACGGAGTGCTGGCCGCCCTGTTCGCGGTACTGATCATCGTGGTGATCCTGGACGCCGGACGGGTCTGCTACCGCGCCATCCGCCACCCGGAGCAGATCCGGCTGCACGAGGCGCCGTTCGAGCAGTCGAGGATCATCGCGCCGGCCGGACTCCTCGCGACCGCCGAGGAGAAGGCCGAGCTCGCCGCCGCGGAGGCGGCCGCGCGCGACAGCGGGTCCGGGGACGAGCGCCCCGAGCCCGTCGGGAGGCGGGCGTGAGGCACGCCGCGCGGCTGCGGGCGCTGGCCGCCCGCGTCCGGTGGTTCTGGCGGGAGGCCACCGGCGAGGCCGCCTACGACCGCTACGTGGCGCACGCCCGCCGAAACGAGCCAGGCGCGGCGGTGCTCAGCCGACGCGAGTTCGAGCGGCGCCGGACGGACGCCAGGGAGGCCGATCCGCGCGAGGGCTTCCGCTGCTGCTGAGCGCGGGACGCCACCGTGGGCGACACAACATATGGGGGCGCGTCAACACCGCGCCACTAGATGTATGCTCATCCTCGCCGCTGACGCAGGGGAACCCGGTGCGAGTCCGGGACTGTCCCGCAACGGTGTGCGCCGAGCCGGAACACGGCTCCGGCGCGAGTCCGAAGACCTGCCGGCGGCCTTCGAAGACGTCCGGGTCTCGTGGGATGGGCTGAGGGACGCCATTTGACACGCCGTACGGCCATCGGGCCGTGCGGACCGTCACGTGCGCGCTCCCCCGCCCGCCCGCGCAGGCCACGCCGAGCGAGGGAGAGCACGCCCCGTGACCATCGCACCCACGGAGCCCGTGTCAGCGGCACTGCTGCGCACACTGACCGATCTGACCGCCGACCTGACCGCGACCGAGCCGGGCAGAGTCGCCGCCGCCGCGCTGCGCGGCCGGCACCCCGGTTCGGACGAGGCCGAACTGCGGTCGCTGGCCATCGAGGCGGCGGCCGGACTGATCGGTGACGAGCCGCAGTACTCCCGGCTCGCCGCGCGCCTGCTGACACTCGCCATCCGCGAGGAGGCCGCCGGCCAGGGCGCGGAGTCCTTCTCCGCCTCGGTGGCCGTCGGGCACCGCGAGGGGCTGATCGCCGACTCCACCGCAGCGTTCGTCCGGCGGCACGCGGCCGCGCTCGACGCACTCGTCGAGCGGGCGCTCGCGGAGGGCGCGGACGACCGCTTCGGCTACTTCGGCCTGCGGACCGTGCACTCCCGCTACCTGCTGCGGCACCCGATGACCCGCCAGGTCGTCGAGACCCCGCAGCACTTCCTGCTGCGGGTGGCCTGCGGCCTGGCGGACGCCGCCGACCCCGACGAGAGCAGCGCGCTCGCCGAGGTCGCCGAGCTGTACCGGCTCACCAGCACGCTCTCCTACCTGCCGTCCTCGCCCACGCTGTTCAACTCCGGTACCCGGCACCCGCAGATGTCCTCCTGCTACCTGCTGGACTCGCCGCTGGACGAGCTGGACTCCATCTACGACCGCTACCACCAGGTGGCCCGGCTGTCGAAGCACGCCGGCGGCATCGGGCTCTCCTACTCCCGCATCCGGGCCCGCGGTTCGCTGATCCGGGGCACCAACGGCCACTCCAACGGCATCGTGCCGTTCCTGCGGACGCTGGACTCCTCGGTCGCCGCCGTCAACCAGGGCGGCCGGCGCAAGGGCGCCGCCTGCGTCTACCTGGAGACCTGGCACGCGGACATCGAGGAGTTCCTGGAGCTGCGCGACAACACCGGCGAGGAGGCGCGGCGCACCCACAACCTGAACATCGCGCACTGGATCCCGGACGAGTTCATGCGCCGCGTGGAGGCGGACGGGCAGTGGTCGCTGTTCTCCCCCGTGGACGTGCCGCAGCTCGTCGACCTGTGGGGGGCGGAGTTCGACGCCGCCTATCGGGCCGCCGAGGACGCCGGTCTGGCCGTCCGGTCGGTGCCGGCCCGGCAGTTGTACGCCCGCATGATGCGCACCCTCGCGCAGACCGGCAACGGCTGGATGACGTTCAAGGACGCCGCCAACCGCACCGCCAACCAGACCGCCGAACCGGGCCGGGTCGTGCACTCCTCGAACCTGTGCACCGAGATCCTGGAGGTCACCGACGACGGCGAGACGGCCGTCTGCAACCTCGGCTCGGTCAACCTCGCCGCACACCTGGACGCGGACGGCACTCTGGACTGGGAGCGGCTGGACAACACCGTCCGAACGGCCGTCACCTTCCTCGACCGGGTGGTGGACATCAACTTCTACCCCACCGAGCAGGCCCGGAACTCCAACGCCCGCTGGCGCCCGGTGGGCCTGGGCCTGATGGGACTCCAGGACGTCTTCTTCCGCCTCCGCCTGCCGTTCGACTCCCCCGAGGCGAAGGCGCTCTCCACCCGGATCTCCGAGCGGATCATGCTCGCCGCCTACGAGGCCTCCGCCGACCTCGCCGAGCGGCACGGCCCGCACGAGGCGTGGTCCGCCACCCGCACAGCGCGCGGCGTGCTGCACCCGGACCACTACCCGGACGCCGAGCCCACCTGGCCGGACCGCTGGGAGGCGCTGCGGACGCGGATCGCCCGCACCGGGATGCGCAACTCGCTGCTGCTGGCCATCGCGCCCACCGCGACGATCGCCTCCATCGCCGGCGTCTACGAGTGCATCGAGCCTCAGGTGTCCAACCTCTTCAAACGCGAAACGCTCAGCGGTGAGTTCCTTCAGGTCAACACCTACCTGGTGGAGGAGTTGAAGCGGCTGGGCCGCTGGGACGAGGCGACCAGGCAGGCGCTGCGGGAGGCAGGCGGCTCGGTGCAGGAGCTGCCCGGACTGCCCGAGGACGTGCGGGCGCTGTACCGCACGGCGTGGGAGGTCCCGCAGCGGGCGCTGATCGACCTGGCCGCGGCCCGCACCCCGTACCTGGACCAGAGCCAGTCGCTCAACCTCTTCATGGCCGCGCCGACCATCGGCAAGCTCAGCTCGATGTACGCCTACGCCTGGAAGCGCGGCATCAAGACCACGTACTACCTGCGGTCGCGACCGGCGACCCGGATCGCCCAGTCGGCCCGCTCCTCCGCCGCCGCCCAACTGCCGACCCAGCAGACGGCGCCCGCCGAGGACGCCGTCGCCTGCTCCCTTGAGAACCCCGAGTCCTGCGAGGCCTGCCAGTGAACACCCCCGTCGAGACCGACGCCCCGACCGCCGGTGAGAACGCCGCCGAGCGGGTCAGGAACCTGCTCGACCCGGGCTTCGAGCTGACCCTGCGCCCGATGCGCTACCCGGACTTCTACGACCGCTACCGGGACGCCATCAAGAACACCTGGACCGTCGAGGAGGTCGACCTCCACTCCGACGTGGCCGACCTGGCCAAGCTCTCCCCCGGCGAACAGCACCTCATCGGGCGGCTGGTGGCGTTCTTCGCCACCGGAGACTCGATCGTCGCCAACAACCTGGTGCTGACTCTCTACAAGCACATCAACTCCCCCGAGGCGCGGCTGTACCTGTCGCGACAGCTCTTCGAGGAGGCCGTGCACGTCCAGTTCTACCTGACGCTGCTCGACACCTACCTGCCCGATCCGGACGAGCGCGCCGAGGCGTTCGCCGCCGTGGAGAACATCCCCTCCATCCGGGAGAAGGCGCAGTTCTGCTTCCGCTGGATGGACTCGGTGGAGAACATCGACCGGCTGGAGACGAAGGAGGACCGCCGCCGCTTCCTGCTCAACCTGATCTGCTTCGCCGCCTGCATCGAGGGGCTGTTCTTCTACGGCGCCTTCGCCTACGTGTACTGGTTCCGCTCGCGCGGCCTGCTGCACGGTCTGGCCACCGGCACCAACTGGGTGTTCCGCGACGAGAGCTGCCACATGGACTTCGCCTTCCACGTGGTGGACACCGTGCGCCAGGAGGAACCCGAGCTGTTCGACGAGGAGTTGGGCAAGCAGGTGACCGCCATGCTGGAGGAGGCGGTGGAGGCCGAGCTGCAGTTCGGCCGCGACCTGTGCGGGGAGGGGCTGCCCGGCATGAACACCGAGTCGATGCGCGAGTACCTGCGCTGTGTGGCCGACCAGCGGCTGGTGCGGCTGGGCCTTGAGCCGGTGTTCGGCTCGGAGAACCCCTTCTCCTTCATGGAGTTGCAGAACGTGCAGGAGCTGACGAACTTCTTCGAGCGTCGCGCCTCCGCCTACCAGGTCGCGGTCGAGGGCTCGGTCTCCTTCGACGACGACTTCTAGAGCCCGTCCGGCCCGGGCGCCCCGAAGGGAGCGCCCGGGCCGGCCGTGTCGGTCGCGGGGCTCAGCAGCCGCCGCAGTTGTAGTACGTCACGTCCCAGTGGTTGCTCTCGCGGTAGTAGACGTTCCCGGAACCGGAACGCCACTTGTTGCCGCCGATGTAGCTGAAGTTGGCGTTCACGTAGTTCTGGACGCAGGTGGAGAGCGAGTAGTCGAGCTTGTAGCCGTTCCAGTGGCTGTAGGTGCCGCTGGCGTGACCGGTCTCCGTGCCGCCGGTGACGTTGAGCGCGCAGCCACTGGCCCGCTTCAGGGTGATCGCGCCCTTCACCGTGTCCTCGCGGATCTGCTCGAAGGACGTGCAGGTGGGCCTGTTGCGGTCCGAGCAGTTGCCGCTGGAGGACCAGGTGATGCCGGCGTTGCGGAACATCGTCGTCGCCTGGGAGTGGGTGAGCTTGGCGGCGGCGCTCACCTCGCCGGCGGCCGGGGGCGCGGCGGCCTGGGCGGTGGCGGGCACGGCGAGCAGCGGCAGCGCCAGGGCCGTGCCGACGGCGGCGAGGCGGCGCAGGGTGGTCTTCAAGGAGTGTTCCCCTTCACGGTGACGGTCGATCACGGTGCTGGTCAGGTCGCGTGAGCGGTGCCCGGACGACGGTGTGCGCACCGCGTCCGGGCATGACAACAGAGCGTCGCCCAACCGCCGGAACACGTCAACAACTCACCGGGTTTCCAGCGGAAACGCCAGTGGGCCGACCTGTGAAAGGGCCCCCGTCCCCGGGGCGGTCAGTCGTTGGGGACGGTCTCGTAGCGCGGGGTGCCCTCGGCCATCTGCCGCAGCGCGTCCTTGCGGTCCCGCTTGGAGAGCCGGTCGATGTACAGCCGGCCGTAGAGGTGGTCCGTCTCGTGCTGCAGGCAGCGCGCGAAGTAGCCCGTGCCGCGCACGGCGATCGGCTTGCCCTCGAGGTCCTGGCCGCGCACCACGGCGTAGTCGGGCCGGGCCAGCTCGGCGTAGGCGCCGGGAACGGACAGGCAGCCCTCGTTGCTGTCGTCCAACCGCCGCCGCTCGGCGGGCAGTTCCTCGAGCACCGGGTTGCAGACGACGCCCACGTGGCGGGCGCCCTCGTCGTCGGGGCAGTCGTAGACGAAGACCTTCAGGTCCACACCGATCTGGTTCGCCGCCAGGCCCACGCCCTCGGCCGCCCGCTGCGAGGCGAACATGTCGTCCACGAGCGCGGCGAGCTCCGGACCGAAGTCGGTGACGTCCCGGCACTCCCGGTGCAGCACCGGGTTGCCGACGACCGTGATCGGCCGGGCGGTGCCGCGCAGCCGGTGCGCCTCCTCACGCGCCGCGCAGTCCTCGGTGTCGACGATGAACTCGTCCGGGCCGTCCGCCGCGTCCTGGGAGCGGGTCTCCTGCTGCTGGGCCATCTTCAGCCGTACGCCTTCCTCGAACCTGCCGGCCGTCCTACTGTCCGCCGGGTGTCGCCCTACAGGGTACGGGGCCGACCGGGACGGCTCAGCAGACCTCTTCCAGATCCCGCCACTCGCGGGTGTCAGGGCTGTCCGCGACCCAGCCGTCCAGCAGGCCTCGTACCAGGCCGGCCGGGGCCGCGACACCGCACTCTCGCTCCGGGTGCCACAGCTGGCCGGGGCCGCCGGTGTTCATGTGCCCGAGCGGGCCGGGCTGCCCCGGGGCGCTGTGGTCGTGCGGGTCCTGGCGGTGGTTGCCGTCGCCCTCGTCGCTGGGCATGCGCGACTCCGAGCAGGAGCGGCACAGCAGCCGTACGGACGCCGACCAGTCCTCGGCGGCGAAGCCGGCGTCCGCCGCCAGCTGTTCGAGGGCGTCCCGGTCGGCCTCCGTGGCGGCCTCCAGCAGGACCACCCAGGTGGGTACCGGGGAGGGCGCCCACAGCTCTATCTCGTCGAACACCGGGAAGGCCGTCGGCGTGCCGGACATCGTCAACAGTCGCTCGCCGTGCGGGACCCCGTCGTGCAGGACGACCTCGCCCCAGCGGCGGCCGGAGGACGGCAGCGGGATGGACTGCACCTCGATCCGGGCCGGGTCCAGCCTGCGGCCCCAGACGACCTCCGCCTCACCCTCCGGGGAGAGCCGCAGCGCGGCGCTGCCCAGGCCCATGCCGAGCGGCTCGTCGCCGGACTCCTCCGCGGCGGCCGGCACCCGCAGCCCGTACGCCTGCCAGGCGCGCCGTGCCAGCGGCCAGTCCTGGAGTGCGGTGGCGGCGATGCCCAGGTTCCACCAGTCGGGGGCGCCGGCGGACCGGTCCAGCAGCGCCACGGCCCGCAGCCCCGCGGTGCGGGCCTGCTCCCAGTCGTGCCGGAACTTGTGCAGCAGGGCCAGGTTGAACCAGGACTCCGAAAGCCAGGGTTCGAGATCGGCGGCACGGGTGAGCAGCGCGCCCGCGTCCTCGTACCGGCCGTCGCCGATGAGGGTGAACGCGCGGTCGGTGGCCAGCCGCCAGTCGGTGGATGGCCGATGCCGTGCCCTGCCGAAGAACTTCACGATGATCCCGCCTGCATTCCCGCCTGTCGGTTGAGAGACACCCTTGCCGGTACCCGTCGACCGACGTCCGACGTCAAGCCGTCGAACCGTCGCCGGGAAAACTGCTCTCGCATCCAACCATGCCCGCCGCGAGGCGCGCTCATTACCCACGGGTGCCGCCGGTCGGGGACAGACCCGGAGGGTTCCTGGGGTCAGCTTGCGACAGGGTGCGCTCGCGCGCGAGGGGAAATCCGGAAGTACCCCCGAGCGTGGGACCCGGGAGGCGGGCCGTCGGCTCAGTGGGTGTTCTTGCGGGGTCCGGACGAGGCGGCGGGGTCCTCCTCGGACTCCTCGGCGGAGGGCGCCGGATGGGTGTACCCGGCCATGTCGACCACGGCCTGCTCCGGCACCGCCTGGCCGGCCCGGATCAGCTCGATCCGGCTCATCACCTTCGACCGGAGGTCGGTCGGCACCTCGTCGTGGCCGCAGCAGCGCTTGACGAGCTTCTTCACCGCCTGCTCCAGACCGTACTTCTCCAGGCAGGGCGAACACTCGTCGAAGTGCTCGGCGAGCTTGTCCCGGTCGCAGTCGGGCATCTCCTGGTCCAGATACTCGTAGAGATGGTCCAGGACCTCAGAGCAGTTCTTCTCATTGGGGTCTGAGCTACTCATGAGCCCGAGCCTTTCCGGTTGTGCGACTCCTCCAACGCGCCCCCACCGGCGGCCGCGGGGACCATGCCGCGCTCACGCGCGTAGTCCTCCAACATGCCGCGCAGCTGGCGCCGCCCCCGGTGCAGTCGGGACATCACGGTGCCGATAGGCGTACCCATGATGTCCGCGATCTCCTTGTAGGCAAAGCCCTCGACGTCCGCAAGGTAGACCGCGATGCGGAACTCCTCGGGAATGGCCTGAAGGGCCTCCTTGACGTCGGAGTCCGGCAGGTGGTCCAGCGCCTGCGACTCCGCCGAGCGCAGCCCCGTCGACATGTGGGACTCCGCCCTGGCCAGCTGCCAGTCCTCGATCTCCTCCGCGGCGCTGCGCTGCGGCTCGCGCTGCTTCTTGCGGTAGGAGTTGATGAAGGTGTTCGTCAGGATGCGGTAGAGCCACGCCTTGAGGTTCGTGCCCTCGCGGAACTGGTGGAAGGACCCGTACGCCTTGGCGTAGGTCTCCTGGACCAGGTCCTCGGCGTCGGCCGGATTGCGGGTCATGCGCAGCGCGGCGGAGTACATCTGGTCGAGGAACTCCAGCGCGTCCCGCTCGAAGCGGGCGTTGCGCTCGGCCTCCGTCTCCGACCGTGTGCTTCCGTCCTCGGGCCCGGCGACCAGACCCACCTCCTCCGTTGCGGTGCGACGTGCGGCGGGCGACGCCGCTGCGGGCACGCCCGCCTCGGAGGATAGCTCCTGTAGCAGGCCGCGAGCGGTAGCGTCGACCGGGTGGCCGTCCGCGGCGCCGGCCAGCGCCAGAGTGGCCCAGTCCAGCCTGGCGGCCTGGGGACGCTGGGGGCAGGCGACAGAACCCATGGGGGCGGCTCCCTCTCGTGTGCATCGCTCGACTTCGTACCGACTGTCCGTGCCAACAAGCGGACACCCGCCTGGCATTCCCGCGGCCGGGAGATATCCGCGACGGGATGGGGAGGGACGGGTTCCGCTCAGCCTCCGGGTGTCCCGCCGAGCCAGTCGGCGACCGCGGTGGTGATCGTCCCGAGCGTGCCGGCCTGGCCGATCCCGTCGGCGGAGGCCTTCTTCGGCACCGCGAAGCCGTGGTCGCCCCAGGGCACGGCGGCCACCTCCAGCCCGTCGGCCGCCGGGAACTCCTCCGGACGGCCGAAGGTGTCCCGGTCGCCCTGGACCACCAGGGTCGGCAGTCCGGCGGCGGGGGCGGCGAGCAGTTCGGCGGCCCGGGAGCGCTCCGGGCGACCCGGCGGGTGCAGCGGGAAGGCGAGCGCCAGCACGGCGGCGGCGCCGAGGTCGGCGGCGGTGCGGCAGGCCACCCGCGCGCCCGCGCTGCGTCCGCCGGCGACCACCGGCACGCCCTCGGCGGCCAGCTCCGGCCACAGCGCCGTCCAGGCCGCGTCCAGCGTCTTCGGCGCGGGGGCCACCTTGCGTCCGGCCACCCGCCACGGCTGCTCCACCAGCGCGACCGTGCAGCCCAGGGCGGGCAGCGCGGCGGCGAGCGCCCGCAGGTCGCGCGCCTCGACGCCGCCGCCCGCGCCGTGCCCCAGGGCGAGGACGCGGCGCGGCCCGGACGGCGCCGCGGCCCGGTACCAGCTGATCCGGGCGTCACCGACCGGGGTGGGCACGGTCACGGCGGCGTCGGGTGCTCCGGGGGCGTCGGGTGCTCCGGGGATGTCGGGGCTGTCAGAGCGTGTCATGGCGCTATCGAACCACCGCGCCGCCCCGCTGGTCAGAAGAGCGTGCCGATCTCGGGTTCGTCGAGTTCCCTGACCAGCTCCGGGGAGTTGTTCCGCACGTTGGACACGGCCGTGCCGACCGGGTACGCGCGGTGGCGTCCGGTGGGCAGGGACGAGAGGAGGGCGGTCAGCTCCTCCGGATCGTCGTGGCGCGGGTCGAGCCAGGTGTCCCACCGGTCGGGCGGCAGGGCGACCGGCATCCGGGGGTGGATTTCGGCCAGCGCGTGCGGCCCGGGCCCCTCGCCGGCGCCGGGGAGCGGGGCGGTCTCCGCGTCGGTGGTCAGCACCGTGCAGGTCACCCACCACGCCCCGGGGTCGCCGTCCGGCAGGGTGCGGTCGCGCCAGAACTCGTAGAGGCCGGCGAAGGCCATGACCGAGCCGTCCACCGGGGTGACGAAGTAGGGCTGCTTCCGGGGCCGCTTCCGCCGGCCCTGCTGCTCCAGGTCGAGTTCGTCCTTCGCGGTCGCCCACTCGTAGTAGCCGTCGGCCGGCAGCAGGCAGCGGCGGGCGGCGAAGGCCTGCCGGTAGGCGGGCTTGTCCCGGACGGTCTCGGCCCGCGCGTTGATCATCTTGACGCCGGTGTCCGGGCTCTTGGACCAGGAGGGCACGAGCCCCCAGCGCAGCGTCCGCAGCTGCCGCACGGGAGCGGGGTCGTCGCTGCCGCGTATCGGGCGTTCGAGTACGGCGTACACCTCCTTGGTGGGCGCCACGTTCCAGTCGGGTTCCAGCGTCTCCTCGCCGTCCCACTGCCGGACGTCGAAGAGCTGGACGAGGTCCTCCGCCTTACGGCTGGCCGCATACCTTCCGCACATGGGTGCCACACTGCCACGGCACGGCCGGGCGGTGTCGTCCGTTGGCCGGATGAGCCGAAGCGAGAACCCGAGGGGGCGGCACAGTGAGCAGCACGGACGCGGCGGAGTGGGCGGCGGGGCCGGTGGCGGGCGTCTGGGACCGGGTGACCGGCACCCAGCCGGCGCCACCGGTGCTGCTGGTGGTGTTGGTCGGCGTGCTTGCGCTGGCGGTGGTGGCCTACCGGCCGGTGTGGCTGCTGGCGCGCAACGCGGTGACCATCGCCCACGAGGGCGGACACGGCCTGGTCGCGGTGCTCACCGGCCGCCGACTGGAGGGCATACGGCTGCACTCGGACACCTCGGGGCTGACCGTCTCCCGGGGCCGTCCGACCGGGCTCGGCATGGTGCTGACGGCCGCCGCCGGCTACACCGCGCCCTCGCTGCTCGGGCTGCTGGGCGCCTGGCTGCTGGCAGCCGGCCACATCACGGCGCTGCTGTGGGGCGCGACCGCGCTGCTGGTGGTGATGCTGGTGATGATCAGGAACGTCTACGGGGTACTCACGGTGTTCCTGACCGGCGGCGCGTTCCTGCTGGTCAGCTGGCTGACCGCACCCGAGGTGCAGTCGGTGTTCGCCTACGGGGCGGTGTGGTTCCTCCTGTTGGGGGGCGTACGGCCGGTGTTCGAGCTTCAGAACAAGAGGAGGCGCGGCGGTGCCCCGGACTCCGACGTCGACCAGCTGCACCGGCTCACGAACGTGCCGGCGGTGGTGTGGCTGCTGTTCTTCCACGTCGTCACGGTGTGTTCGCTGCTCGGCGGCGGCCGCTGGCTGCTCGGTCTGTAGCCGTGGCCGCGGCCCGAACATGTTCGTTCCTGACCGGTTTCTCGCGTGGGCGGGCCCTATGTGCCGGGAACCGGGTCGTGGGGTAGCCACTAAAGTGAGCACCATGACCGACGAGTCCACGAACAGCACCAACTGGTCCGCGCCGCAGACGACGGGCCCCGTCGACGCCACCGTCACCGTGCCCGGATCGAAGTCGGTCACCAACCGGGGCCTGGTCCTGGCCGCGCTGGCCTCCGAGCCGGGCTGGCTGCGCCGCCCGCTGCGCTCCCGCGACACGCTGCTGATGGCCGAGGCGCTGCGCGACCTGGGCGTGGGCATCGAGGAGGGCGTCGGCCCGGACGGCGGCGGCGAGGCCTGGCGGATCATCCCGGCGGGGCTGCACGGCCCGGCCACCGTGGACGTCGGCAACGCGGGCACGGTCATGCGCTTCCTGCCGCCGCTCGCGGCGCTCGCCGACGGGCCGATCCGCTTCGACGGCGACCCCCGCTCCTACGAGCGGCCCCTGCACGGCGTCATCGACGCGCTGCGCGCGCTGGGCGCCCGGATCGACGACGAGGGCCGGGGCGCCCTTCCGATGACCGTGCACGGCACCGGGTCGCTGGACGGCGGCCGGGTGGAGATCGACGCGTCCTCCTCCAGCCAGTTCGTCTCCGCGCTGCTGCTGTCGGCGCCGCGCTTCAACCAGGGCGTCGAGGTGCGGCACGTCGGCGGGACGCTGCCGTCCATGCCGCACATCCGGATGACCGTGGACATGCTGCGGGCCGCCGGCGCCCAGGTCGACACCCCGGAGTCCGGCGGCGAGGCCAACGTGTGGCGGGTCACGCCCGGCGCGCTGCTCGGCCGCGACCTCGTCGTCGAGCCCGACCTGTCCAACGCGCAGCCGTTCCTCGCCGCCGCCCTGGTCACCGGCGGCCGGGTCACCATCCCGGACTGGCCGGCCCGGACCACCCAGCCGGGTGACGCGCTGCGGGACATCTTCACCGCCATGGGCGGTAGTTGCGAGCTGACCGAGGCCGGGCTGACGCTGACCGGCAGCGGCAAGATCCACGGCATCGACGTGGACCTGGGCGACGTGGGCGAGCTGACGCCGGGCATCGCGGCCGTCGCCGCGCTCGCGGACTCCGAGTCGGTGCTGCGGGGCGTGGCGCACCTGCGGCTGCACGAGACGGACCGGCTCGCCGCGCTGACCAAGGAGATCAACGGGCTGGGCGGCGATGTCGAGGAGACCGCCGACGGGCTGCGCATCCGCCCCCGGAAGCTGCACGGCGGGGTCTTCCACACCTACGAGGACCACCGGCTGGCGACCGCCGGCGCGCTGCTCGGCCTGGTCGTCCCCGGTGTGGAGGTGGAGAACGTCGAGACCACCGCCAAGACGCTGCCCGACTTCCCCGCGCTGTGGCACGGCATGCTCGGGCGGGACTGAGAGGCGCACGATGCGCCGGTACGGCAAGCACACCGACGAGGACGACATCCGCGCCCGGCCCAGCCGGCGCGGCACCCGTCCGCGCACCCGGCTGCGGCCCAGGCACGAGGACGCCGCCGAGGGCATGGTCCTCACCGTCGACCGCGGCCGGATCACCTGCCTGGTGGAGGACCGCACGGTCACCGCGATGAAGGCCAGGGAGCTGGGCCGCAAGGGTGTCGTGGTGGGCGACCGGGTCGCCGTCGTGGGTGATCTGAGCGGCGCCAAGGACACCCTCGCACGGGTCGTCCGGGTCGAGGAACGCTCCTCGGTGCTGCGCCGCACGGCGGACGACGACGACCCCTACGAGCGGGTCATCGTCGCCAACGCGGACCAGCTCGCGATCGTCACCGCGCTCGCCGACCCGGAGCCGCGGCCCCGGATGATCGACCGCTGCCTGGTCGCCGCCTACGACGCCGGTCTGGAACCGCTGCTGGTGCTCACCAAGTCGGACCTGGCTCCGGCGGAGGCGCTGCTGGGGCGGTACGCGCCGCTGGGCGTCCGGGCGGTCGCGGTGAACCGGGACGAGCCGGTGGACGCCGTCACCGAGCTGCTGACCGACCGGGTGACGGCGTTTGTCGGGCACTCAGGCGTCGGCAAGACCACCCTGGTCAACGCCCTGGTGCCGGACCGGCAGCGCGCCACGGGGCTCGTCAACGCGGTCACCGGACGCGGCCGGCACACCACCACCTCCGCGCTGGCGCTGCCGCTGCCGGAGGGCGCCGGCTGGGTCATCGACACCCCTGGCGTGCGGTCGTTCGGCCTCAACCACGTGGAGCCCGGGCGGGTCGTCCTGGCGTTCCCCGACCTGGAGCCGGGCACCGCCGGCTGCCCCCGCGCGTGCAGCCACGACGAGCCGGACTGCGCGCTGGACGAGTGGGTGGCGGCCGGTCACGCCGATCCGGCCCGGCTCGACTCCCTGCGCCGGCTGCTCGCCACGCGGGAACACCACGAGGGCGACTAAGCGGTCCTGCCGTGGCCGTTCTCCGGCGGGTTGGCGGCATCCGGCGGGTCGGCGGCATCCGGCGGGCAGGTGTCGGCGGGGGCGTCGCCGAGGTGCCGCAGCATCGCCGTCACCACGTCCGCGACCCGGGCGGCGGCCTCCGGTTCGTCGGGCGGTGCGACGACGTAGCTGAGCGCCATCCGCAGTCCTGCCTCGCAGGCCCGCCGGACCACCGGGGCCTCCCAGCAGGTGACCGCGCCGGCGGCGTCGAGCGCGGCCAGCATCCGCTCGCACAGTCGCTCCAGCAGCCGCTCGGGAGGCGCCTGCGGGAGGGGTAACCGGGACGACCAGCAGCCCGTCATGGCCGCTCTGACCAGCGGTTCCTCGCGTGCGCGGTGAAGTATCCAGACCACGCCGGTGGCCCAGCACACCGCCGGGTCGCCGCCCTCCCGGCGGGCGGTGGCCACCGTCGCGGCGGCGCCCCTGAGGAAAACCTCCACCCGCTGGTGCACCAGCGCCGCGCCCAGGCCCTCCTTGGAGCTGAACTCGTTGTAGAGCGTCTGGCGTGACACGCCCGCGAGCGCCGCCACCTCGACCATCCGCACGGTTGACCACGGCCGGTGGACGAGGACCGCCTGTGCGGCGTCCAGCAGGGACTCACGCGCTGTGGGCATGGCTACCTTTCCGGGCCCCTGGGGCGGACCCGCGCACAGAATTGACGGACCGCCAGGTGATGTCAAGACATATGCCGGTCATCTCGCGGACACCCGGCCGGCGGCGCTGCTGTGGCCGCTCCCGGCGGGCTCTGGATACTGTTCGCCCATGTCCGACTACCTCGATGACCTGCGTCTGGCCCACGTGCTGGCCGACACCGCCGACTCCGCCACGATGGAACGCTTCCGCGCGCTGGACCTGAAGGTGGAGACCAAACCGGACATGACTCCGGTCAGCGAGGCGGACAAGGCCGCCGAGGAACTGCTCCGCACCGCCCTCCAGCGGGCCAGGCCGCGCGACTCCGTGCTCGGCGAGGAGTTCGGGGCCACCGACGGCAGCGGGCCGCGCCGCTGGATCATCGACCCGATCGACGGCACCAAGAACTACGTTCGCGGGGTGCCGGTGTGGGCCACGCTCATCGCGCTGATGGAACGCGGTGAGGGCGGCGACCGTCCGGTGGTCGGCGTCGTCTCGGCGCCCGCGCTGAACCGGCGCTGGTGGGCGGCGGAGGGCGCGGGCGCCTACACCGGGCGTTCGCTGTCCTCGGCCACCCGGCTGCACGTCTCCCGGGTCGGCCGCCTGCGAGACGCGTCGTTCGCGTACTCCTCGCTCAGCGGCTGGGAGGAGCGGGGGCGGCTCGGCAGCTTCCTCGACCTGACCAGGGAGTGCTGGCGCACCCGGGCCTACGGCGACTTCTGGCCGTACATGATGGTCGCCGAGGGCTCGGTGGACATCTGCGCCGAGCCGGAGCTGTCGCTGTGGGACATGGCGGCCACCGCGGTCATCGTCCAGGAGGCCGGCGGCGTCTTCACGGGACTGGACGGCCGCCCCGGCCCGCACAGCGGCGACGCGGCGGCCTCCAACGGGCTGCTGCACCAGGACCTGCTGTCGTATCTGGGCGGCTGAGCCGCGCCCACGCTTCAAGAACCGCCCCGCGCCGGTGCGGAGGACCCGCGCGGGGCGGTGGTGCGCCGTGCGCACCGGCCCGCCGTTCGCACCCCTTGTAGCCGGACCGCCACCGTGTGAACATGAGAATCCCGCGCTTGTGAGTTTGTGAATCCACTCTCAAACGGCCGCCGGGTCGACCGGGCCGGCTCGCTCACACGCGGACAAACGGACCCATGGAGGTGGCACCCCTATGCCCATCCTCGTACGCGACGCCATGAGCACCGTGATCCTCACCATCGGCCCCGACCACACTCTCCGCCAGGCCGCCCGGCTGATGGCCGCCCGCCGCGTCGGCGCCGCGGTCGTGCACGACCCGGGCGGCTGCGGCATCGGCATCCTCACCGAGCGGGACATCCTCGTCTCACTCGGCCTCGACGAGGACCCGGACGTCGAACGGGCGCAGGCGCACACCACCACCGACGTGGTGTTCGCCGCACCCCACTGGACGCTGGACGAGGCCGCCGCCGCGATGGCGCGGGGCGGCTTCCGCCACCTGATCGTGCTCGCCGGACACGAACCCGTCGGGATCGTGTCGGTACGGGACGTCGTGCGCTGCTGGACCGACAGCGGCCGCCGGCCGGCGGCCGTCTCGGCCTGACCGCGGCCGCGCACACGTCGGAGGGCGGGAGCCTTGAGCTCCCGCCCTCCTCCAGGCGAGGTGCGGTGGACCGCCGCCGTCGGCGCAGGGCCGATCAGGCACCGCCGGCGCGGCCCACCGCGGTCTCGACGGACCGCCGGGTCAGCCGCGGAGAGCGGCGACGGCGGCCTCCAGGCGCTTGCCGTAGTCCTCGTCGGCCTTGCGGAAGTTCTCGATCGCCCGCTGGGCGATGTCGTCCCTGGAGACCTTCGAGATGAAGCCCGCGAGATTGTCGATCAGACGGCTCTTCTCGTCCTCGGACATCAGCCGGTAGAGGTTGCCGGCCTGGACGAAGTCGTCGTCCTCGGCATGCGAGGGCGCGACGTGGTCGCCGGTCACACCGGAGACCGGCTGCGGCTCCCACAGCGCCCGGCCGGTCTCGGTCGGGCCGCCGAAGCTGTTGGGCTCGTAGTTCTTCGCACCGCCGTGCCGCCCGTCGTACATCGCGCCGTCACGGCCGTGCGAGCGGGCCTCGGTGGCACGCGGGCGGTTCACCGGCAGGTGGTCGCCGTTGATGCCGACCCGGTAGCGGTGCGCGTCGCCGTAGGCGAACAGCCGACCCTGGAGCATCTTGTCCGGGGACGGGCCGATGCCGGGCACGAAGTGGTGCGGCGAGAAGATCGACTGCTCGACCTCGGCGAAGATGTTCTCCGGGTTGCGGTTCAGCTCCAGCTTGCCGATCTCGATCGGCGGGTAGTCCGCGTGCGGCCACACCTTGGTGAGGTCGAACGGGTTGAAACGGTAGGTGGCCGCCTCGGCCGCCGGCATGATCTGCACCTGCACCGTCCAGGTCGGGTACTCGCCGCGCTCGATGGCCTCGCGCAGGTCCCGCTGGTGGCTGTCGGGGTCCTTGCCCGCGAGCAGGTCCGCCTCGTCCTGGGCAAGGGTCCTGATCCCCTGGTCGGTCTTGAAGTGGTACTTGACCCAGAAGGCCTCGCCGGCCTCGTTCGTCCACTGGAAGGTGTGCGAGCCGTAGCCGTTCATGTGGCGGTAGCTGGCCGGGATGCCGCGGTCGCCGAAGAGCCAGGTCACCTGGTGCGTCGACTCGGGGGAGAGCCCCCAGAAGTCCCAGACGTTGTCCGCCTCCTGCGAGCCGGTGTACGGGTCGCGCTTCTGGGTGTGGATGAAGTCCGGGAACTTGATGGCGTCCTTGATGAAGAACACCGGGGTGTTGTTGCCGACGAGGTCGTAGTTGCCCTCCTCGGTGTAGAACTTCAGCGCGAAGCCGCGGGGGTCGCGGACCGCGTCGGCCGCGCCGAGGTTGCCGGCGACGGTGGAGAAGCGCAGGAAGACCTCGGTCTCCTTGCCGATCTCGGAGAGGAACTTGGCCCGGGTGTACGGCGTCACGTCGGCCGTCACGGTGAACGTGCCGTAGGCACCCGCGCCGCGGGCGTGGACGACCCGCTCCGGGATGCGCTCACGGTTGAAGTGGGCGAGCTTCTCCAGGAGCAGCTGGTCCTGCACCAGTACCGGGCCGCCGACCCCGGCGGTCTGGCTGTTCTGGTTGTCCGCGACCGGTGCGCCGGCCTCCGTGGTCAGCGGGCCGGTGCTCTCGTGCTGTGCAGTCACTTGCGCCTCCTGCGCTTTGTCCTGTCCCTTGGCGTGCGCCGAGACCCGAGCTTACATTGGACTTTGTCCAAGTCAAGATGACGAGGAAGAGGATACCGAGTCCGGGGATGGCTTGATCCGCTGCTAAGCTGGCCCTTACCTGAGCGATGGGTGGAAGTGATGAGTGACCTGCTGGAACGGCTCCGCGAGCGGGGCTGGCGGCTGACCGCGCAGCGACGCGTCGTCGCCGAGGTCCTGAACGGGCAGCACGTGCACTACACGGCGGACGAGGTCCACGCCCTGGCCGCCGAGCGGCTTCCGGAGATCGCCCGGGCGACCGTGTACAACACGCTCAGCGAGCTCGTCGCCCTCGGCGAGGTGCTGGAGGTCAGCACCGACGGCCGCGCCAAGCGCTACGACCCCAACGCACACCACAGCCACCAGCACCTGATCTGCTCCCGCTGCGGCATGATCCGGGACGTCCACCCGGAGGGCGACCCGCTGAGCGCGCTGCCCGAGAACGAGCGCTTCGGCTTCACGATCTCCGAGGCGACCGTCACCTACCGGGGCCTGTGCCCCCACTGCGCCACGGCCTGATCCGGCCACCCGAGCCCCGGATCGGGGGCGACTCCCCCGGCGCGACGGCACGCGAATCCCGGCGCGGCGACACGCGAACACGACAACACGACCGAGGCCCGGTTCCTTGCGGAACCGGGCCTCGGCCTTCAGTAGCGGGGACAGGATTTGAACCTGCGACCTCTGGGTTATGAGCCCAGCGAGCTACCGAGCTGCTCCACCCCGCGTCGTTGTGTTCCCCACTCTAGCCGTCCGGTGACCCTCGGTGCAAATCCCGCCCCAGCGGCCACTCCGCCGGGGGGGGGCGGCACGGCTCACGCCGTCAGCTCGGTGTGCAGCGCCTCGCTCAGCCGCTGGGCGCGTCGCGCCACCTCGTCCGGCCCGAGCTCCCGCGCCCGGGCGCACCAGTGGCGCCCCTCGGCCAGCTCGCCCCGACGCGCGGCGAGCAGGGCCAGCCGCAGCGCGGCACGACCGTGCCCGGCCTCGGCGGCCCTGGTCCACCACAGCGCGGCCTCCGGCTCGGCGCCCTCACGGGCGAGCAGCAGCCCGAGGTTGAAGGCGCCGTGGCTGCTGCCCGCCTCGGCGGCGGCCCGGTACCAGCGCGCGGCCTCCACCACGTCGCCCCGGGCGGCGGCGCACATGCCGAGCCGGACCTGGGCCCGGCGGTGTCCGGCCTCGGCCGCCCGGCGGTACCAGTCCTCGTACTCGGCGTGCTCACTCTCCGCGTCGCCGGTCCCGGTACCGGCGGCTCGGTGGGACCGGCCGCCGAAGGTGTCGGTGGCGCCGAAGGTGCCGGTGCCGACCGCGACCTCCGGGTCCTGGCGCTCCAGCAGGTCGGCGAGGCGGAACGCGCCCTCCACGCTGCCGCCCTCGGCCGCCTCCCGCAGCCGCCGTTCGGCCGCCTCCTCGTCGCCCTCGGCGAGCAGCGCCACGGCAACCTGGAGGGCCGCCTCCGGGTGCCCGGCGGCGCACGCCCGCTCGTACCAGCGCCGGGCGCGGTCCTCCTCGCCGCGACCGGCGTGCAGGATGCCCAGGTTGAACGCGGCGTCCACGCTGCCGCCCTCGGCCGCCTTGGAGAACCACGGCTCGGCGCCCTGCGCGTCACCGCGCTGGAGCAGCAGCACGGCCAGCGCGTTGGCCGCCTCGACGTGTCCGGCGTAGGCGGCGCGGCGATACCACTTCTCGGCCTGCGCGGTGCGGCCCTGACCGGCGCACAGCAGCCCGAGGTTGAAGGCGCCGTTGGCGTCGCCGGCGTCCAGCGCGGTGTGGTACCAGCGCTCGGCCGCGGCGCGTTCGCCGCGCTCCGCGCAGAGCGCGCCGAGCGCGTTGGCCGCGTTGCCGTCGCCTGCCTCGGCGGCGCGTCGCCACCACTGCTCGGCGGCCTCGTCGTTGCCCGCGTCGCGCAGCAGGAAGCCCAGGGCGCAGGCGGCGCGCGGCTCGCCGTCGTTGGCGGCGATCAGGTACCAGCGACCGGCCTCCCGGACCTCACCGCGCTCCTCCAGCTGGGTGCCGAGACGCAGCGCCGCCCGGCGGTGGCCGCGCGCGGCGGCCTGCCGGAACCAGCGTTCGGCCTCGGTGGCGGCGCCGCCGCGGTCCCGACCGCCGACCGGACCCGGCGACTCGACCAGCGGTGACGGCTCCGCGCCGCCGGAGCGGCGCAGCAGGGCCATGCCGACCCGGTAGGCGGCCTCCCGGTGTCCGCGCTCGGCGGCGGCCCGGAACCACTGTTCGGCACCGTCCTCGCCCCGGTGCTCCAACAGGTCGGCCAGCGCGTAGGCGCCCAGGGTGTGGCCGGACTCGGCGGCCTGCCGCAGCCAGTACTCGGCGGCCGGCTCGTCCCCGCGTTCCCGCTGGTGTCGGCCGAGCGCGTGGGCGGCGGCGGCCGAACCGGCGACCGCCGCCGTGCGCCACCACTCGGCGGCCTCCGTACGGCGGCCGAGCTGGTGCAGCAGGACGCCGAGGTTGTTCGCTGCCGCGCGGTCGCCGGCCAGCGCGGCGGCCCGCAGGTGCGGTTCGGCGCCCTCCAGATCGCCCTGGCGCAGCAGTGCGGCGCCGAGCAGGCTCTGCGCGCCCGTCTCGCCGCGCTCGGCGGCGGCCCGGGTCGCGGGAGTGGCGGAGGGCACTGCCCCCTGCCGCGCCTCGCCGTCCCGCCCCGCGCCCTCGCCGGTCGCCTCCGTCGTGTGGACCGCCTCCGTCATGTGGACCGCCTGGGCGTCATGGGCGGCCGGGCGGCCTGCGTCGTCAAGCTTCGCCTTGTCCCCCATGAGTCTCATCGTCGCACCACCCGTAACCCGCGTACATCTGGTATATCGCACCCAGAAGGTCACTTCAGCGTTTTGTCGACTTCCCGACATGGCGAGTCGCCAAACTCGCTCACACGTTTGGGAGTTGGCCCGGCGGCGCCCGCGAGGCCCGCCGACCGTGCCCCAGTGTGCCGACCTCGCGGCCCCCACGCGCGCCCCGCCGCGCGCGTCGCCGGTTTCACCACAGGACGTACACAACACGCCGAAGGACCCGGAGTCGATGACTCCGGGTCCTTCTCCAGTAGCGGGGACAGGATTTGAACCTGCGACCTCTGGGTTATGAGCCCAGCGAGCTACCGAGCTGCTCCACCCCGCGCCGTTGTCTGACCGACACTATCACGCCGCGTGGCGGGCCTGGACCGGCCGACCGGGGTACGACCCCGCCCGGCCGGTCCAGGCGCCGGCTCAGTCGCCCGCGTCCGCGGCCTCCTCGGCCTCCTTCAGCGCGTCCTGGAGCTCCCTCCAGGCCTTGCCGTAGGCCTCCCAGTCACCCTTCTTCATGGCGTCGTCCATCTTCTTGGCCGCGTCGGCGGCCTCCTTCAACGCCTCGTCGGGAGTGGCCGGCGGTGTGGCGCCGGGCTGCTCCTCACCCGGCTCCTCCGGGTCCTCGGGATCCTCCGGCGGCGGCGACGGCCGCTCGCCCTCGATGCCGAAGACCTTGTCGAGCGCGGCCTCCAGGGTGTCCTCGAAGGCGATCCGCTCGCCGTACGTCACCAACACCTTCCGCATACGCGGGTAGTTGGTGCCGGCACCGCGGACGTACACCGGCTCCACGTAGAGCAGGCCGCCCTCCAACGGCACCGTGAGCAGGTTTCCGTACTCCACCTCGGAGTCACCGCGTTGCAGGATGTTGATCTGCTGGGCGATCGTCGGATCGGAGTTGAACTTGCTCTGCACCTGCTGCGGGCCGGCGACCGTGGTGTTGGACGGCAGCTTCAGGATTCTGATCTTGCCGTAGTCGTCGCTTCTCGCGTCCGCGTCGACCGCCATGAAGGCGCCCAACGTCTCACGCTGGTTCGGGTTGAACGTCGTCGTGAGCGAGAAGACCTGGTCGTCCTGGTCCGGCATCTTCATGCTCAGGTAGTACGGCGGCACCGGGTTGCCCTTGTGCGTCGGGTCGTCCGGAATCTGCCACCGCTCACTGCCCGAGTAGAACTGGCTCGCGGTGTCCACGTGGTAGCGCTGGAGCAGCTCACGCTGGACCTTGAACAGATCCTGCGGGTAGCGCAGGTGGTCCATCAGCGCGTCGCTGATCTTGTCCTTGGACTCGACCGTGCCGGGGAACGCCTTGCGCCACGTCTTGAGCACCGGGTCCTCGGTGTCCCACTCGTAGAGCTTCACGTCACCGGTGTAGGCGTCGACCGTCGCCTTGACCGAGTTGCGGATGTAGTTGACCCGGTCCTGCTGGGCGATCAGCGCGCGCTGGCCGTCGGTGAGCGAGTCCTGTGTGGTGTCGCCCAGCGTGGTGCGCGAGGAGTACGGGTAGCCGTTCGACGTCGTGTAGGCGTCCACGATCCACTGGATCTTGCCGTCCACGATCGCCGGGTACGGGTCGCCGTCGATGGTCAGCCACGGGGCGACCGCCTCGACCCGCTCCTTGGGCGTCCGGTTGTAGAGGATCCGCGAACCCTCGCCGATCGCCGTGGAGTACAGGAACTGCGGCTCGCCGAACGTCAGCGCGTACGCCGACCGGTTCAGCAGGCCGGAGATGCTGACACCGCTCTTGCCGGTGTAGGTGTACGTCTTCTCGCCCTCGTCGTCGGCGTAGTCCAGCTCCTGCTGGGGGCCGCCGACGATGGAGTACTGGGTCGTCCGCTCGCCGTAGTAGATGCGCGGCTGGTAGTCACCGGCCAGCGTCTCCTCCGGCGGCAGGTTCTTCTCGCTGAACACCGGGGTGCCGTCCGGCGCCACGTCGGTACCGCTGGCGGCGACCATGCCGAAGCCGTGCGTGTACTTGAAGTGGTCGTTGATCCAGTTCCGCTCGGGGATGCCCTCGATGTTGATCTCGCGGAGACCGACCACCGTGTCGCGCTCGTTGCCGTCCTTGTCCTTGTAGCGGTCGACGTCCAGCGTGGCCGGGAAGCCGTAGTAGCCGCGGACCTGCTGGAGCTGGCGGAACGCGGGCGGCACGACGCTCGGGTCGAGCAGACGCAGGCTCGCCGTCTCGTCGACGGCGTCGCGCAGCCTGCCGTTCTCCTCCTCGGTGTCCGGCGTGGTGCCCCGGTAGTCGGACATGTCGGCGTCGTCGATGCCGTAGGCCTCGCGCGTCGCCTTCATGTTCTTCTCGATGTACGGCGTCTCCTTGGCCTGCTCGTTCGGCTGGACCTGGAACTTCTGCACGATGGCCGGGTACAGGCCGCCAATCAGGATCGCCGAGAGGACCATCAGGCCGAAGCCGATGACCGGAAGCTGCCACGTGCGGCGCCACAGCGCGGCGAAGAAGAGCAGCGCGCAGATCGCCGCGATGAAGAACAGGATCGTCTTCGCCGGCAGGTAGGCGTTGGCGTCCGTGTACCGCAGACCCGTCCAGTCGCTCGTGCCCCGGATCTCACTGGACTTCACCGCCAGCCCGTAGCGGTCCAGCCAGTAGGCCACCGCCTTCAGCGCCACGAAGACACCGAGCAGCACCGACAGGTGGCCGGTCGCCTGCGAGGTGGCGCGGGCGCCCGGCGTGGTGAGCCGCAGCCCGCCGTAGAGGTAGTGCACCAGCGCGGCGGCGATCAGCGACAGCACCGTCGCAGCGAAGCCGAAGCTCAGCAGGAAACGGTAGAACGGCAGATCGAAGGTGAAGAAGGAGATGTCCTTGTTGAACTGGGCGTCCGTCCTGCCGAACGGCGTGCCGTTCACCCACATCAGCCAGGTGCGCCACTGCCCGGCCGCCGAGGCACCGGAGATCAGACCCACCAGCGCGGCGACCCCGATGAGCACCCACTTCTTGAAGGGGGCGATGCTCATCCGGTAGCGGTCCAGGCTCTGCTGCTCCAGGGACATCGCGCTCAGCGGCGGCCGGAGCCGGTGCGCGAGCCAGATGTTGAAGCCGACCGTGACGGCCATCAGCAGACCGAAGGCGGCGAACAGGCCGATCTTCGTCCACAGGGTGGTCGTGAAGACGTTGGTGTACTGGACGGACCGGTACCAGAGCCAGTCGGTCCAGAACCCGGCGAACATGACAAAGAGCATGGCCAGCACTGCCAGTACGCCTGCTGTCATCAGCAGCGTCTTGGCGCGCCTGGAGGGCTGGCCGACTCTGATCCGTGGCCCGGAGGGGCCACCTGAGCCCCGGTCCGGCATCTGGAAAGCCAAGGTGCGCACCTCGAGATCGCAGTGGGTCAATCACATGGACTTAAGTTGGCCCCATAACCCAGGGCCCTACCTCATCAACTTACTCAAGCTTTACTCAGTTCCCGTTTCCGGGGTAGGGCAAGGCACGATAAGGGCATGAGCAACCTCCCCGTTGACGGCACACCGCTGGCCGCCACCCCCCTCACCCGCGCCGTGCTGGAGATCGACGAGTACGCCGCCGGCCTGGGCTGGGACCAACCAGCCCGGCTCTTCGCCCTCGTCGACACCGAAGCGCTGCGCGCCCAGGAACCCGCGCTAGCCGACCAGCTCGGGCTCGCCGAGCCCGACGACGCCGACACCGACACCGGCGGCCGGCAGGCCGCCCTCACCCCGATCGAGCAGGACGAGCTGCCGGCGGGCGTCCCGCTCGACGAGTTCCTGGGCACCATCGCCTGGCCCGACCCCGTCGCCGGCTGCGCGCTGACCGTCGAACGGCTGATGCTGCCGGCCACCGCCGAGGAGTCCATCCCCGAAGGCCTCGACGAGGCCGCGCTGAACACGTGGGTCGCCGAGCACCCGGACCGGCAGGAGGTACGGATGACGGTGGCCGTGCTGCGCGACGGCCGGCGCGAGTCCGCGCTGCGGCTGCGGGAGAAGGACGCCGCGACCGAGGTGCTGACCGGGTCCTCGCTGGTCCCCGGGCTGGCCGACGCGCTGGCCGCCACGTTCGAGGACTGACCGCCGCGGCGGTCCGGGTTCGCTGGGCGGTCCGGGTTCGCTGGGCGGTGCGGCTTCGCTGGGCGGTGCGAGGTCAGTCGGCGGTGCAGCGCGGGATGTCCGCCGGGCGGTCCTCGCGCAGCGCCTCCAGTGCCTTCAGCGCGTCGTCCAGCGAGCCGACCTTCACCAGGGTGAGGCCGTCGGGCGCGTTCCCGAGCGCGGAGGGGCAGTTCGCCTCCGGGGTCAGGAAGTGCGTCGCGCCCGCGCGCCGCGCGGCGACGGTCTTCATCTGGACACCGCCGATCGGGCCGACCTCGCCGTCCGCGTTGATCGTTCCCGTACCGGCGACAAACGCTCCGCCGGTGAGGTCGGGCCGGCTCAGCTTGTCGACTATCGCGAGCGAGAACATCAGCCCTGCGCTCGGCCCGCCCACGTCGGCCAGCTTGATGTCGATGCGGAACGGGAAGGTGTGCGCACTCCCGGCCTGGATGCCGACGATCGCCCGGTTGTCCTCCTCGGCCGCCACCGTACGGACGGTGACCTCCTTGGTCGGGCTCGCGGTCGGGTCCTGCCCGGCCTTCTCGGCGGCCTCCGCCTGCTTGACCGGCACGACGGTGAAGACCACCTCCTCGCCCGGTTTGTGCTCGGTGACCAGCTTCGCCACGTCGGCCGGCTGCTTCACGGGCTCGCCGTCCACCGCCTTGACGATGTCACCGGCCCGCAGCGTCCCCTCGGCGGGACCGTCCTTGACGACGGCCGCCACCACCGTCCGCGTCGGCACCTCGATCCCCAACTCCTTCAGCGCCGCCGCCTTGGCGCTCTCCTGGGACTGGGTGAACTCCTCCGCGTTCTCCTGCTCGGCCTCCTCGGCCGTCTTGCCGTCCGGGTACAGCGTCTCGTGCGGCACCACGGAGCTGTCGTCCCGGAACCAGCCGTACAGCGCCTCCGGCAGCGACATCTGGTAGTCCGCGCTGGTGACCCGGACCGTTGTCATGTTGAGGTGCCCCGACGTCGGGTACGTGCGGCGGCCTTCGATGCTGAGCACCGGATCGCCGCCGTGCTTGCCGAGTGTGTTCACCGTCGGCCCCGGGGACAGCTCCGAGTACGGCACCCGCACCACGAGCAGGGTGCAGACGAGGCCTATGAGCAGCAGGAGCGAGCTGAAGATCGTCGCATGGCGGCGTGACATGCCATGACACTAAGGGACGGGCGGTTCAGTCGGCCCGCCGGGACGGTCCGTCCGAGGAGGCCGCGGTGGGGACCGGCTCGGCGTCGCGGCGGCCGTGCCGCACGCGGCCGGCCACGTAGAGCGCCAGTCGGCGGCGGGGGCTGCGACGCGGGCGCCGGTCACGGACCAGGGCGGCCACGGGTTCCAGCGGCGCGGGCGGCGCGGCGGGGGCGTGCTGCGCGGGGGAGGCCGCGGACCGCGGCTCGGAGGGCGGCAGCGACATGGACGGCTGTCCGGTCCGGACGAAGGGTCGGGGATGGCGCGAGCGTTCCATCGCGCTCCGGAACGCGTCGTAGCCGGCCACGCCCGCGGCGTCTCCGGCTCCGTTGGTCTGGCGGCGGGCGGCCCAGGAGGACCACAGCCCCGCTATGCAGGTGGCGATCAGGGGTATGAGCAGCCAGATCAGCGATGCCATGTCCACAACCTCCCGGAAAAGCCGTTGGTCGGAGAATCCAACGTTCGGGTCGGCCGGGCGGTCACGCAAGCCGGTTTAGGCCGTTCCGGGCGTTTCACGCCACGGGTGTTTCACGGCCCGGGGCTGCGGGGCCGGGCGGTCGCGGGCGGCGGGCTCAGCAGGCGCCCACCCACTCCTCGGTGCCGTCGGCGAAGGTCTGGTGCTTCCAGATCGGCACCTCGTGCTTGAGGTCGTCGATCAGCTTCCGGCAGGCCTCGAAGGCCTCGGCCCGGTGCGGACAGGACACCGCTACGACCACGGCCAGGTCGCCCACCGCCAGATCCCCCACCCGGTGCACCGCGGCCAGCGCGCGAACCGGATACGCCTCGGCCACCCGCTCCGCGACGCGCCGCATCTCCGCCTCCACCGTCGGGTGCGCCGAGTAGCCGAGCTTGTCGACGTCGGCGCCGCCGTCGTGGTCCCGGACGGTGCCGACGAACAGGGCGGTACCGCCCGCCGCGTCGTCACCCACGGCAGCGAAGACCTCGTCCAGCGAGAGCGGGGAGTCCCGCACCGCGAGAAGTCGGATCGGCTCCTTCGAGCCCTGCTCACCGGGGTGGTCGTAGGTCTGTGACATGGGGCCATGCTGCCGCAACCGGCGGACGGCGCAAAACCCCGCTCACCCTTCGGTCAGCGCCATCGAGCCGGCCCCCGGGCCGCGGCTCACAGACCCCGGCGCTCGCGGGCCCGACGCTTATGGGCCCGGTGCTTGCGGGCCCGGCACTCACAGACCCCGGCGCTTGCGGGCCCGGCGTACCAGAGCGGCCGTGCCCACCAGGGCGACCGTGGCGCCCGCCGCGCCGAGCGTCGTCGCCGCGTCCTTCCGGCCCAGCCGGCGCCCGGCGACCGCGTGCCGCCCGGAGACCTCCTCCAGCAGCGCGGCCAGCGCTTCCTCGTTGGTGTACTCCGGCCGCCACCCGGCGTCGTGCAGCCGACTGCCGCTGACCACCCACGGGTACATCGTGTAGGCCAGGTCGCCGGCCGGGGAGGGCGTCAGCCCGAGCCGGTGCAGCCGGGAGGCGGCACCGAGCGCCACCGCCGAGGGCAGCTCCATCCGCCGCATGCCCGACAGCTGCTCGACCTCCTCCTGCTCCAGCCAGCCCGCGCAGCCGACCGCCAGCTCGCCCTCCGCCTTCTCCAGCGCGGCGAACTCCAGCGCACTCGCCAGGTCCTCCACGTGGCAGAACTGCCAGCAGGGTCGGGAGCCCGCCACGACCAGCAGCCGGGGCGACTCGAAGTAGCGGGTGAGCGCCGTGTCCGTGCCGCCCACCAGCACGGCGGGCCGCAGCACGGTCACGTTCAGCCCCGGATGCGCCCGGGGCGCCCGCCGGGCCAACGCCTCGATCTCCAGCAGGTCGCCGACGCCGGTGGCCTCGGCGGTGGCGTTCAGCTCCGCGTCCTCGGCCAGCGGGACGTCGTTGTCCGGCAGCGCGCCGTACACCATCGCGGACGTGCACAGCACGACCCGGCGGACACCGGCCGCGGCCGCCGCGGTCAGCACCGTCTGCGCGCCCCGCACGTTGTACGCGGTCCGGGCGGCCGGGTCCGCGCCGAGGTCCAGGTCCAGCGCGAGATGGACGACCACGTCCACCGGGCGGCCGTCGGGACGCAGCAGCTCGGCGATGGTCGGATCGCGCACGTCCAGTACGTGCCACTGGGCCTCCGGGACGTCTCCTCGGCGCTCGTCGAGCGCGATGACGTGCCCGATCTCCGGCGAGTCCACGAGCCGCCTGGTCAGCAGCGCGCCCACCCCCGAGGCCGCACCGGTGACCGCGACGGTCGGGCCCGCAGCGCCGTTTCGCGCTGCGCGAACGTTAGGTTCCTGGGAACTCACCGGGCTTCTCCAGCTGTTGTCTCTGGTACGGCGTGCGCAGTCCCCATCCTGCCTGACGCCCGGGCGACGGGTGTCTAGGCTGGGGGTAGTGCCGGTCACACCCGCGTGCCCGCTTCCCGTCCGCCCGCGAACGGTGTGGGCGATCCATCCGCGACCGCAGAAGATCCGAGGAAACCCGTGAGTGACATCCCATTCGGATTCGGCCTACCGCCGGAAGAGCCGGAGGACGGCGAAGGCGGCAAGGACAAGCGCCGTAAGGACAGCGGCGAGGGCGACGGCCCGGGCCAGGGCTCCGATCCGTTCGGCTTCGGCTTCGGCGGCGGCGCGGACAACCCGCTGGCCGCCATGTTCGGCTCGCTCGGCGGTGGCGCCGGCGGCCCGGCCGACCTCGGGGCTGCCTTTCAGCGGCTCGGCCAGATGCTCAGCTACGAGGGCGGCCCGGTCAACTGGGACATGGCCAAGGAGATCGCCCGCCAGACCGTCGCCCAGGGTGCCGCCGACGGCTCTAAGGACGCCAGTGTGTCCGCGGCCGAGCGGTCCGCCGTGGAGGAGGCCGTCCGGCTGGCCGACCTGTGGCTCGACGGCGTGACGTCCCTGCCCTCCGGTGCCGGTTCCGTCGTCGCCTGGAGCCGCGCCGAGTGGGTGGAGGCGACACTGCCGGTCTGGCGCGACCTGGTCGACCCGGTCGCCGAGCGGGTCGGCACCGCCATGGGTGACGTGCTGCCCGAGGAGATGCAGGCGATGGCCGGCCCGCTGCTGGGCATGATGCGCTCGATGGGCGGCGCCATGTTCGGCACGCAGATCGGCCAGGCGCTCGGCGTGCTCGCCGGCGAGGTCGTCGGCTCGGCGGACATCGGTCTGCCGCTCGGCCCGGCCGGCAAGGCCGCACTGCTGCCCGGCAACGTGGCGGCCTTCGGCAAGGGCCTCGGCGTGCCGGAAGGGGACGTGCGGCTCTACCTCGCCCTGCGCGAGGCGGCGCACCAGCGGCTGTTCGCGCACGTCCCGTGGCTGCGGTCGCACCTCTTCGGCGCGGTCGAGGGATACGCCCGCGGCATCAAGGTGGACACCGAGAAGCTGGAGGACGTCGTCGGTCAGCTCGACCCGAGCCGACCGGAGGAGATCCAGGAGAAACTCCAGCAGGGCATGTTCCAGCCGGAGGACACCCCCGAGCAGCTGGCGGCGCTGGCCCGGCTGGAGACGGCCCTGGCACTTGTCGAGGGCTGGGTCGACGCCGTGGTGCACGCCGCCGCAGAACCGCACCTGCCGTCCGCCGGTGCGCTGCGCGAGACGCTGCGCCGCCGCCGGGCCACGGGTGGTCCGGCCGAGCAGACCTTCGCCACCCTCATCGGTCTCCAGCTGCGGCCCCGCCGGCTGCGGGACGCCTCCCGACTGTGGGCCTCGCTCGCCGATGCCCGGGGCACGGACGGCCGCGACGCACTGTGGGCACACCCGGACATGCTGCCGACCGCCGACGACCTCGACGACCCGGACGGCTTTGTCCACCGCGAGCAGACCGACTTCTCCGAGCTCGACCGGATGCTCGGCGACGCGGCCGGCAGCGGCCCGGACCTGCGCAAGGGGCCCGGCGGAAACGCCGGTGGCGAGGCGGGCGGGAAATCCGGCGGCGCGTCGGGTGGCGAGGCCGGAGGAGACTCCACGGGAGACGACGGCGGCAAGGGCGACAGCGCCAAGTGAACCCCGCTGAACACAACGCGCCCGCCCGCCCGGCCGGCGCGCGGCCCCTCCACGCGGACGCCGCGCGGACCCTTCGTGAGTGGACCGCCCCGGACCCGGCGCAGGACGGCCTGCGCCGGGCCTATCTGGACCATCTCGACGAGCATCCGGACGGCATGTGGAAGGCCTGCCGCGCCGGTCATCTCACCGCCAGCGCGCTGGTGATCGACCCGGTCGGGGAACGGGTGCTGCTCACCCTGCACCGCAAGCTGGAGATGTGGCTCCAGACGGGCGGGCACTGCGAGCCCGAGGACGCGACCCTGGCCGCCGCCGCGCTGCGCGAGGCGACGGAGGAGTCCGGCGTCGACGGGCTCGCCCTGCTGCCCGGTGGACCGGTGAGGCTGGACCGGCACAGCACACCGTGCGCGGTCCATCTCGACGTGCAGTACGCGGCGCTGGCACCGCCGGGCGCGGCCGAGACCGTCAGCGAGGAGTCCCTGGAGCTGCGCTGGTACCGCTACACGCAGCCGGCGGACCTCGCCGAACTCGCCGCCGTCGCGGACGACTCCGTACTGCGTCTGGTGACGGCCGCCCGCCACCGCCTGTAACGGTCGGCCTGCCTTCAGCGGTCTGCGCTGCCTGTAGCGGTCGGCCTGTGGTTGGGGCGCGGCCGGGCCGCGCCCCAACCGTTCTCAGTTGGTGAAGATGTTGCCCTGGCCGTGGCCCGGGCCGCCGTGGCCCCAGGCGTTGCCCTGGTTCATCCCGTGGGCTCCCTGTCCTCCCATGCCGAACTGGGCGCGCACGCCCTGCCCGATGACAGCGCCCTGCGGCGGCAGGAGTTCACTCGGCTGCACCAGCGCGTAGCCGTTGCCCATGAAGCTGAGTTCCCAGCCCTCCCCGGTGCTGCCGCGGCGCCGCCAGACTCCCGAGGAGCTGGTCTGCGCCTGGAGCTGTACCTGGAGGGAGGTCGACCAGGCGACCACGGCGTCCGAGTCGGCACTGGCGTACTTGTCGGGAGTGACCGTGAGCATCAGCGGCTGGCCCGAGGTCATCAGGGCGACCTTGCCCTGGCCGGTGATCACCAGGTTGTACTTGCCCGAACCCGATATTCCGTACTGGCTGTCCACGCTGATGACGTCCCAGTGCAGATGGGAGTCGAGCGCGAGGACGTAGGAGCTGTCGACGGTCAGGCCGTTGTGGTCGACGTCGAGGATGTGCACCGACTGGGCGAGGTTGGCGAAGTACACCACCCCCTGGCCCGAGCAGCGCATCAGTTCCACGACCTCGCCGGTCATGTGCTGGGCGTGACGCTGGCTCGGGCTCTGGTACTCGCCGTCGAACTCGATCATGCCCTGGTAGGCGACCATGCTGCCCTTGCGGGCGAGCACGTCCTCGTGGCCCGTGAGTGCGACGCGCAGCAGCTTGTCGTTCTGGAGGGCGTACCGCTCCTGGGTCTGGACCTCGGTGTGGGCGAAAAGCGGGCTCTGCATGTTGTCGTTGCTCCCCTCAGCCGCGCGCACGCAGGCGGTCGGCGCTGTCCTCGCTGGGCTGGACGACCACAAAGCCCTGCCCCGAGAAGCCGAGTTGGTAGGCCTCGCCGCTGCCCCGGCCGATCATGGCGGACGCCTTGAAGCTGCGCTTGCCCTTCATCTTCAGCCCGCTGGACCACGCCACCAGGGCGTCCGGGTCGACGTAGGTCTCGTCCGCTCCGCGTCCGCAGTCCACCACGATCGGTGTGCCGCGCGAGGTCAGCGCGACCCAGCCGGTACCGGATATGCCGACGTTGAACAGACCCTGACCGGCGAACTTGGCCATGCCCTTGACCCGTTCCACACCCCAGTTGAGGTGGGCGTCGAACGCGAGGACGTTGGTGCCGTTGACGGAGAGGCTGTCCTCGTTGAGGTGCAGCACGACCACGTCGGCGCCGTAGTCGGCGAGATAGAGCAGGCCGTCGCCGTGGCAGCGCATCAGCGGGGCGCCCTCCCCGGTCAGCCACTGCGAGGCCATGCGGCGGATCGCCGGCGGATTGGGCTCGTACTGGACGAAGCCCTCGTAGGCGATCATCGAGCCGGTGCGGGCGAAGAGGTCCTGGCCGCTTGCCATGGCGACCTTCAGAATGCTGCTTCCGTGTGTCTCCATACGGGCGGCGGGCGGGGTCGGGGCGTAGCCCGCGATCGACTGCTGGTTCATGACGGGCTCCCTCAGACCTCGTACGGCTGGACGACGATGAAGTTGCCCGGCGCACCGCGGAACTGGAGATTGACGCTCTCTCCGCTGTGGCCGGGGTAGGCGTGCCGGCGCAGTCTCACCTGGCTGGTGACGATGACCTGCGCGGCGGCCGACCAGGCGATGACGGCCTGGGCGTCCGCGTAGGTGGCCGGGGTGACGGGCAGGACGACGGGGGTGCCCTTCGTCTTCACCACCAGCGTGCCGGTGCCGTGGAACTGCATGGTGAACAGCGCGCCGCCGGGGATTCCGTGCCCCTCGACACGCCGCACCTCGTACTGCAGCGACTCGTCGAAGGCCAGCACGTTCTCCGCGGAGACGCAGATCGCGTCTCCCTGGAGCTCGATGGGGTGCAGGTACGCGGCCTCCTCGGCGAAGAACACCTGGCCCGAGCCGGTGCAGCGCATGAGCTGCATCTCCTGCCCGGTGGCGTTGCCGACGATCCTGCCGCGGAAGCCCGCGCCCTTGTAGCTGAACTCGGCTTTGCCCTGGTAGAGGACCATGCTGCCCTGCCGGGCGAGCACCGGCTGGCCGTCCACCCCCAGGTCCGCCCGGACGAGTTGGGAGTTCTGGAGGGTCCACCGCTGGCCGTTGGGCGCTTCACGGTACTTCTCCAGCGTCACGCCCAGTCCGCTGCCGCCCCCCTGCGGTACGCCGTAGCCGGCGTGGCCCTGGGCCATCGGCGGCCCTGGCGGGCTTGCCTGTCCTGGCACACCGCCGGTCCCCGGGTAGCCGGGCTGGCCCGGGTATCCCTGGTGACCGGGTGGCTGCGGGGCGGGGTAGCCGGACGGGGCGCCATAGGG
>NZ_VJYK02000699.1 GCF_007097205.2 Streptomyces alkaliterrae | reverse complement strand
GGTGGTGGCGGTGGTGGCGGTCGTGGCGGTGGTCGGGCGGCGGGCTTCGCTCGCGGCCTCCCACATGACCCGCAGCCTCGACAGATCGTCGTCGCGCACCCCGGCGACCCGCGCGAGCGCGGCGACCGCCTCCCACGGCGGCAGCGTCACGGCGCCCAGGTAGCGGTACCAGGAGGACGCGCTGTACCCCGACTTGGCCGCCAACGCGTTGAGGCTGAGACCCGTGCGGTCCTTCAGCAGCCGCAGCCGCTCGACGAACCGTCGGACCTCCGGGGGGAGGACGTCGGGAAGCGGTCGCCAACGTGCCATCGGAGCCTCCTCCCTGCTCGGCCGCTCAACCGGCTACTGGCGGAGTTGTCGGCGGACGCCGTGAAAGGGGCCGGTGACCAGCGTCCCGGCCGTCCCGCCACATCGTCAACGTCCGGGCGTCGCCGCAGGTCACGCGAGGTGGCGTCCCGTCATGAAGGCAGGACGGGAGGGGCTGTGGACCGGGGG
>NZ_VJYK02000698.1 GCF_007097205.2 Streptomyces alkaliterrae | reverse complement strand
GTGGGGGTTCGTGGAGGCCGAAGGGGGTCCCCTGGTCGTCGCGGCAGAGCTTGAAGCGGCCGAAGCGGGCGACGGTCTCCGCGTCCTCGCCGCCGAGGTCGGTGCCCTCGACCGTGCCGCCGAGGTCGCGCACGCGCTGCGTGGCGGCGTTGATGTCGTCGACGGCGAAGAAGAGGTAGGGGCCGGCGCCCGGGTCGCCGCCGTGCAGGCCGCCGGGGAGCGTGGAGGTGCCGATCGTGTAGCCCTCGCCGGACGGGCCGGGGCTGAGGGTCCAGCCGAAGAGTTCGCCGAAGAAGACCCGGGCGCGCTCCACGTCCTCGACGCCGAGTTCGAAGAAGGTGGGTCCGCCGTCCATCCAGAGCTCCCTTCGCCGACGGGCGGCCCGGGGGTGTTGCCGCCGGGCGGCCCTTCTCGCAGGGTAGGGCGGGCCGGCCGACCTCGCGCGTCGGAAGCCCGGGGCACGGGTCACGGCTCGTCGGGGCCCTCCTCGGGGTCCGCTTCGCGC
>NZ_VJYK02000697.1 GCF_007097205.2 Streptomyces alkaliterrae | reverse complement strand
CCCCTACGCCGCCCGCTCGCAGGCCCCCTTCAGCCGACGCAGAGTCGTACGCATCCCCGCCCGGTTCATCTCCGCACGGCGGGCGGGCGGCGTCCCGGTGAACACCAACCCGAGCAGATCGGCGACACGGCCACGCCGCCGCTCCCGCCGGTGATCCACCCAGTACTCCGTCACCAAACTGCCACCGCCCCCCGCCTCCTCAAGCCGATAGCCCCAGCGTGCGATCGGCAACCCGAACACCGTCACGTCGAACGCGAAGTGCCGCGCCGGTTCCGCGACGCTGATCCGACAGCTGGTGAACCAGACGAAGAACGCCTTCCGGTTGAAGCCCACAAAGCGGCGGCCACGCCGCCACACCCAGAACACCTCCGGGCTCCACTCCCGCATCCGCCGCACATCCGCCAGCAACGCGTACACGTCCCCCGGCGAAGCCGACACGACCACCGACTCCTCAACACCCCACACCCGCCCGCGCTCCCGCTCACCGGCGCCTCGTCCCGTGGCCATCCTCATCC
>NZ_VJYK02000696.1 GCF_007097205.2 Streptomyces alkaliterrae | reverse complement strand
GCCCGTTCCCGCCCGCCGAAAGGGCCATCCTCACCTCACTGGCCGGACTGATCGCCCAGGCCCTGGACCGTGCACGCCTCTACGACGCCAAACACACCCTCGCTCACACCCTGCAGACCGGCCTGCTGCCCCACGCCCTGCCGCACATCGCCCACCTGCGGACAGCCGCCCGCTACCGGCCCGCAGGCCACGGCATGGACATCGGCGGCGACTTCTACGACCTGATCCACCGCACGCCCACAACCGCCGTCACGGCGATCGGCGACGTCCAAGGGCACAACACCACTGCGGCCGCACTCATGGGACAGGTCCGCACCGCCGTACACGCCCACGCCACCGTCGGCGCCACCCCAGGCGACATCCTCGCCCGCACCAACCGCCTCCTGGTCGACCTCAACCCCGGCCTCTTCGTCAGCTGCCTCATCGCCCATCTCGACCTCGGCCACCGGCGCGCGCAGCTGGCCACCGCCGGACACCCTCCCGCCCTGATCCGCCACCCCGACGGCCACGCCCTGTCTCTTATAC
>NZ_VJYK02000695.1 GCF_007097205.2 Streptomyces alkaliterrae | reverse complement strand
GCGGATGCGGTTGTTCTGTGAGGGCGGGCAGTTGGGCTACGCGGTGGAGGGGCCGGAGCGGGCGGCGGCGTTGCTTCGGACGTCGGCGTACGCCGACGTCGAGGTCGGGAGTGGTCAAGAGGAGGACGGTGGTGTCCCGGGGATTCGGTTCGAGGGCGCGCCGCCGCTGAAGGCTTCGGCTGGTGAGAAGGGGTGAGCGCGATGCTGTCGAAGGCGTGGAGTGTTCGGGGGCGCCGTGCTGGTGGGAAGGAGGTGGCCGGCCGCCGGTTGTATACGGCGCGGGCGGAGTTGGTGTTGGCGTTGCCGGCGCATCGGCCGTTGGCGGGGGCGGTGGTGAAGCCGGATCCGCTGCAGCTGGTGGCGGCGGCGATGGCGCAGGTGGATTCGGCGCGGGGTGAGAGCGCGGAGGTCGTGATTGACCTGGTGCCGATTTCCGGTGATGAGGTGGCGGCGCGGCGGCGGCGGTTGGTGCGGCGCGGGCAGCGCCGGGGCCGTGCCGCGTACGGGGAGGCGCTCGGGCCCGGGGCTGCC
>NZ_VJYK02000694.1 GCF_007097205.2 Streptomyces alkaliterrae | reverse complement strand
TTCCGCCCGCGCGCCCGCCAGCACCGCCGCGTGCACCGCGCGGGCCAGCCGCGCACCCCACGTACTGCGCGGCCCGGCGAACGGCTCCTCCCCCGCCACGCCGTCCGGCACCGGCGCCAGCACACACACCGCGTCCGACGGCGTCCCCGAACAGTCCAGCCCGGCGTCCAGCAACGCCTGGACCTTCGCCTCCGTCGCCGTCATCACCGCGTTCACGAGCGCCGCGTCGCCCAGCGGCGCCGGCACCCGGACGACGATGTTGACCGTCCCCGCCGGCGCCGCCCCCGCCCGTCCGGCCACCGGCGCGGCCGCCCACGTCCGGACTCCGAGCCCCGTGGTGACCACCGCCTCGACGCCCTCGTCCCACGCCCGCGTGTACGCGCTCACCTCGGCCGCCGTCATCAACCCGACCCCCGCACCGGACAATCCCTCCGCCTCGGCGACCTCCGCGAGGTGCGCGGCCGGGTCCCTCCGCCCGTACCCCGCCGGCACCTGTGCGTTCAGCACCCACTCCCGCTCCCCCAACCCGCCGCCCAGCAC
>NZ_VJYK02000693.1 GCF_007097205.2 Streptomyces alkaliterrae | reverse complement strand
GCCCTCGACCGGCCCCGCGCCGGCCGCCGCCCGCTACCGGGTGCAACTCGCCACGGACGAGAGCCAGGTACGTGCCGCGCAGCGGCTCCGCCACCAGGTCTTCGCCCGGGAACTGGGCGCCCGGCTCAGGGGCGGCCCCGGCCTGGACGCCGACTGGTTCGACAACCACTGCGACCACCTGCTCGTGGTGGAGAACGCCACCGGCCGGGTGGTCGGCACCTACCGACTGCTGCCGCCCGAGCGCGCCCGGATCGCCGGACACCTCTACTCCGAGCAGGAGTTCGCCCTGGACCGGCTCGACGGCATCCGGGGCGACCTGGTGGAGGCCGGGCGGTCCTGCGTGCACCCCGACCACCGGGACGGCGCGGTCATCTCCCTGATGTGGGCCGGCATCGCCCGCTATCTGCTCGCCGGCGGCCACAACTGGCTCGCCGGCTGCTGCTCCGTGTCGCTCGCCGACGGCGGCGCGCTGGCCGAGACGGTGTGGCGGCGCACCTCCGCCCGCCATCTCGCGGCCGAGGAGTTCCGTGTCACCCCCCGCCGCCCCTGGCC
>NZ_VJYK02000692.1 GCF_007097205.2 Streptomyces alkaliterrae | reverse complement strand
CCCCTGGACCGCCCCCTGCTGCGCGCCCTCCGCGACCCGCACTGCGGCCTGGGCACCGGCTGGCCCAGCTGGGTCTGGTCCGAGACCCCCTGGCTCGTCCGCCGCCTCCCCGCCACGCTGCGGCTGCGCATCAACGAGGCCGCCCTCGGCCCGGCCGGCGCCTGGTGGCTGCGGGAACGCTGCGAGGAGCGGGTACCGCTGCTGCTCGCCCGTCGACTGCGCGCCGCGCACGCCCAGTCCGGCCGCGTCCGCCTGGAGACCACCGCCCCCGACGGCGGTACCGAGACGTACGTCACCGACCACGTCATCGCCGCCACCGGCTTTGTCCCCGACCTCGACCGCCTGACCCTCCTCGACCCCGCCGCCCGCTCCGCCCTGCGTACCCTCGGCGGCGGCCGCGCACCGGACCTCAGCGCCGGGTTCCGCTCCAGTCTGCCCGGGCTCTACTTCGCCGGACTGCTCGCCGCCCCCGCCTTCGGGCCCGCCATGCGCTTTGTCCACGGCGCCACCTACACCGCCGAACGCCTCGTCCACTCCGTCCGCCGCGCCACCCCGTCC
>NZ_VJYK02000691.1 GCF_007097205.2 Streptomyces alkaliterrae | reverse complement strand
CCACCAAACCGCCCCTGCTCGTCCTCGGTGGGTCCTCCCAGGACCGCCACTCCTGGGCCAGGCACGAACCCCACCTCCTCCACCACGGCGACGTCCTCACCGCCGACCTCCCCGGCTACGGCACCGTCGACCACCTCCCCGCCCGCTACGGCATCGACTTCCTCGCCGCCACCGTCCGCCACCTGCTCGACGAACTCGACCTGCCCCGCGTCGACCTCGTCGGCGCCTGCTTCGGAGGCGCCATCGCCGTCCGCGTCGCCCAGCACTACCCGCAGCACCTCGGCCGCCTCCTGCTCGTCGGCATGACCGACCGCGTCCCCGACGACTACACCGCCTGCGCACACCGCTGGCGCCGCATGATGGCCGACGGCGAACGCCACACCGTCGCCGACGAACTCGTCACCCGCTTCCTGGCCGCCCCCACCGACGGCACCGTCCGCCGGCAGACCGCCGTAGCCCGCTTCCTCCACCGCCAGTTCGTCGGCCAGAACGACGACGAGGTCGCCAAGTGGTCGGAACACAACCTGCGGTTGACCTCCCACGAATGGTTCCGCCCCGAAC
>NZ_VJYK02000690.1 GCF_007097205.2 Streptomyces alkaliterrae | reverse complement strand
CCCGACCCCCGGGTCACTCCACCGGCGTCCCGACCCGCAGCCGATTGCCGTCCGGGTCCCGCAACTCCACCTCCCGCGCCCACGGCGCCTCCTCCACCACCACGCCGAACTCCCGCGCCACGGCCTCCACATCACGCACCCGGAGGTACACGAGGCCGCCTGGCCGCGCATCCCCCTCGTGCTCCGACAGGAACAACCGGACATCACCCCGTGCCACCTCGGCGAACACCGGAAACCCCGCCCCGAAGCGGTGCTCCCACTCCACCTCGAAGCCCAACCGCCCGTACCAGGCGGCCGATACCGCCACATCCGCGACCCGCAACACCGGAATCGCCTGCTCGCCCACCACGCTCCTCACCCCTTACCCCTCGCCGTTTCCGGACAACCCGCACCGAGCCGCCCCTTACCACACCTTCCATACCGTCATGCGCCGAGATGTACCGCGAGGCCCGATACGGATACGCTGCGGTCCGGCGGGGCGACGCACCCAGAGACGGCGGCACCCACCCCCCGTCCCGCCCCGCCGGACCCCACCGTATCCGTATCCGTCCTCGCGGTACATC
>NZ_VJYK02000069.1 GCF_007097205.2 Streptomyces alkaliterrae | reverse complement strand
GGTATCGGGGCGGCGGTGTCGCGGCGACTCGCCGACGAGGGCCACGACGTGGCGGTGGGCTTCGAACGGGACGAGGATGCGGCCGCGCGTACGGCGGCGGCCGTGCGCGAGCGGGGCGGCCGTGCGGTGGCGGTGCGCGTGGACACCGCCGACGAGCGGCAGGTGGCGGACTTCTTCGACGAAGTCGTCCGCATGCTCGGGCGGCCGACCGGCCTGGTCAACAACGCGGGCGTCACGGGGCCGTTGGGCGCCTTCACTCAGACGGCGGCCGCGACGATGCGCCGGGTGGTGGAGGTGAACGTGCTGGGCGCGCTGTACTGCGCACGGCGCGCGGCGCTGGAGATGAGCCGGTCGCACGGCGGAACGGGCGGCGCGATCGTGAACATCTCCTCCTGTGCGGCGACGCTCGGCGGGCCCGGCGAGTACGTGCACTACGCGGCGAGCAAGGCGGCCGTGGACGCGATGACGGTGGGCCTCGCCAAGGAGTTGGCGGGCGAGGGGATACGGGTGAACTCGGTGCAGCCGGGCATGATCGTCACCGACATCCACGCCGCGATGGGCGACCCGGAACGGCCGTGGCGCGCCCCCGAAAGGGTGCCGCTGGGTCGCCCCGGTGAGCCGGATGAGGTGGCCGGCGCGGTGGCGTGGCTGCTGTCGCCGGACGCGTCGTACACCAGCGGGGCCGTCCTGCGGGTGAGCGGCGGGCTCTGAGCGGGGCGGCGGGCGGCTTCCTCGTGTGCGGTCGCCGCCGGCAGACTTGCCGACCGGCCCGGGCGACCCGGGCATGAGCGGGAGGGGGACGGCAGTGGGAACCGGCAAGAGCGCGGGCGGCGTGGCCGTGATGCGGGTGGAGGCCGACGGTCTGCCGCCGGTGGAGCTGGCGTACCGGCGGCGCGGCGGCGGGCAGCCGCTGGTGCTGATGCACGGCATCGGGCACCACCTGCAGGCGTGGGAGCCGGTGAGCGACGTACTCGCCGCCGACCACGACGTGATCGAACTCGACCTGCCGGGCTTCGGGTTGTCCACGTGGCCGCCGGGCGCCGACGCCTCCAGACCGTACGCGCCGCACACGATCGTGTCGTTGCTCGGTGCGGCGTTCGACACGCTCGGGCTGGCGCGGCCGCACGTGGTGGGCAACTCGCTCGGCGGCCTGCTGGCGCTGCGGTTGGGTGCGGCGGGCCGGGTCCGCTCGGTGACCGCGTTCTCCCCGGCGGGCTTCTGGACGGAACGGGAGCGGCGGCGCGCGTTCGCCCTGCTGGTGGGGATGCGGGCGGCGGCCCGGCGGCTGCCGGACCCGTTGGTGGTGGCGCTCTCGGGGAGCGCCGCCGGACGTGCCGTGCTGGCCGGCGTCGTCTACGCCCGACCCGCCCGGCGCTCGCCCCAGGCGGTGGCCGAGGAGGTCCGGGTGCTGGGCGACGCGCCGGGGTTCGAGTCGGCGCTGGCGGAGGGCCGTCGTCCCACGGCCGCCTTCCGGCAGCCGATCGCCGACGTCCCGGTGACGATCGCCTGGGGCGACCGGGACCTGCTGCTGCCGCCCCGTCAGGGTGTGCGCGCCAAGCGGGTGCTGCCCGATGCCCGCCTGGTACGGCTGCCCGGCTGCGGGCATGTGCCGATGAACGACGATCCGGCCACGGTGGTCCGGGTGATCTCCGACACCGTGCGGCGGGCGGACACGGATCCTCCCGCGTAGCCCCGGCCGGGGTCGCCGGTGGGGGCGCGTACTCAGGTCCCCCTCGCCGGTGTCCCCCGGCGGTCGGTGCGCGGTGCGGCGGGGGCGGCGGCCGCTCGGCGGCGGACGCCGCAGCCGGCCAGTACGCCGGCGGCCACCAGTACGCTGCCGCCTGCCTGGGCGAGGCCGTAGCCGCCCGCACCCAGCAGCGCGGCGGTCAGCGCGGCGGAGACCGGGATCAGGCCGGAGAACAGCACGGCCCGTTCGGCGCCGATGCGTTGGACCGCCGCGTACCAGCAGACGAAGCCGAGCACGGTGACCACCGTGGCCTGCCAGAGCAGCGCGACCGCTTCCGCGCCCTCGGGCACGCGCAGCCACTGCGAGCCGTCCCACAGCAGCCCCAGGACGGTCGCCTCCAGGGCGGCGAACGCACAGGCCACGATGGTCAGCAGGCGTGGACCGAGCACCCGTAGCACGGGTACGGCGATCAGGGCGAAGCCCAGTTCGCCGCCGAGCGCGGCCAGCGACCACAGCACTCCGGCCGCGTCGGTGCGCCCCCAGCCCTGGACGACCAGCGCGCCCGCCGCGACCAGCGTCGCCGCGCCGAGTCCGCTTCGGCCGGGGCGGCGGCCGTCCAGCAGCGGGACCAGCACGGCCGCGACCACCGGGGCGCAGCCCACGAAGACGCCGGGGACGGCGGGTTCGGCGGTGCGTTCGGCGGCCAGCACGGCGAGGTTGAAGCCGACCATGCCGACGGCGGCGAGTATCGCGGTCCGCGCCCACAGCCGGGGCGGGAGGGAACGCAGGCGGGCGGGCGCGTCCCGGCCGACGAGCGGCAGCATCAGCAGGGCGGCCAGGCCGTAGCGCAGCGCCTGACCGCCGGCGTGCGGGTAGTCGACGAGTGCGCTGTTGGCGGTGAAGGAGGCGCCGACCAGGCAGCAGGCGAAGGCGGCGAGCAGGGCGCCGCGTCGTGCGGTGGGTGACATACCCGGGACGTTAGGAGTGTCGGCGGCACGGTTTAAGGTCCACTTTCATGAGGGCAGAGGGGACCAATTCGCCCGGGGAGGCCGCGTCCGGCGGTTGGACGGCGGCCTGGGAGCTGCTGCTGCCGACGTCGGCGGCGCCGGCCGGGCGGCGTGGTCAGGTGCTGCAGGAGGCGCTGCGGGAGGCGGTGCGCTCGGGACGGCTGGCGGCCGGTACCCGGTTGCCGCCCAGCCGTGAGCTCGCGCGTGATCTGGGGGTCTCGCGGGGGCTGGTGACCGACGCCTACGAGCAGTTGGCGGCGGAGGGTTACCTGGTGAGCGTGCGGGGTGCCGGGACCTGGGTCGGCGAGGCGGCCCGGCCCATTCCCCGCTCCGTTGCGTCGGAGCCGGCCGGCCGACGGGCGCCGGAGTTCGACCTGCGGCCGCTGGGGGCGGATCTTTCTCTGTTCCCCCGTACCCGGTGGGCTGCGGCGCAGCGCCGGGCGCTGGACCGGGCGGCCCACGCGGAGCTGGGCTATCCCGATCCGCGCGGACTGCCGGAGCTGCGGCAGGAGCTGGCAGGACTGCTCGCCCGACGCAGGGGTGTGGTGGCCGCGCCCGAGCAGGTGGTGGTGTGTTCGGGGGTGGCCCAGGCGTTGAGCCTGCTGGGTCTGACGCTGCGTGGGCGCGGCCTGCGCACGGTGGCGGTGGAGCGGCCGGGTCCCTCGGAACTGCCGGGCCTGTTCGACGCGGTGGGGCTGCGGGCCGTGCCGGTGCCGGTCGACGGTCAGGGGCTGGAGGCGCGGGCGCTGGAGGAGTCCGGCGCGCGGCTGGCGGTGCTGACGCCGGCCCACCAGTTCCCCACCGGGGTGGCCTGTTCCCCGGCACGGCGGGCGGAGTTGCTGGACTGGGCGCGGCGCCGGGACGGGCTGCTGGTGGAGGACGACTACGACGGCGACTTCCGCTACGACCGCCAACCGGTCGGAGCGCTCCAGGGACTCGACCCGGAGCGGGTGGCGTACGCCGGTTCGGTGAGCAAGTCGCTGGCGCCCGCGCTGCGGCTGGGCTGGCTGGTGGTGCCGCCGGCGCTGGTCGACGCGGTGGTGGCCCGCAAACGCACTCTCGACCTGGGCCATCCCGCCCTCGACCAGGCGGTCCTCGCGGAGCTGCTGCGGCGCGGGGACTACGACCGGCAGCTGCGTCGCTGCCAGCGCGCCTACCGGGAGCGCAGGGACGTGCTGGTGGCCGCGCTGGGCAGTTGGCTTCCGGCGGCGCGGGTCACCGGGGTCGCGGCGGGTCTGCACGCCATCGTCACCCTGCCGGCGCGGTACGGGCCCACGGCGTCGCTGGTGGCGCGGGCGGGGCGCGGCGGGGTGGCGCTGCGGCCGTTGGCCGAGTACGGGGTGGCGGAGGCCGCCGACGGTTCGGTGCAACTGGTGTTCGGCTTCGCCCATCTGGCGCCGGGGCGGCTCGGCGAGGCCGTCGCACGGCTCGCGGAGTGCGCGGAGGCGCGTTCCGGCTGACGGGCGGCCAGGTGCCCGCCGTCGAAGCCGGGTGGTCGGGGTGTCATCGGCATGTCACCGGGAGGCCGCGCGCCGTTGTGGGAGACCGTGTTCGATGGGCGTGCCGATGAGCCGGCCGGCGACCGTGTCGCCGGCCGGTGTTCCCGGGTAGTCGAAAGGCGTCAGCGCATGGTCAGCAGTCACTCCACACCGCCCGCGCGTCCGCTCGGCCCGGCACGTCGCGCGCTGTTGCGCGGTTCCCTCGCTCTCCCTGCCGCGCTGGCCGTGCCGGGCTCGTTCGGCGCGCCGGCGCAGGCGTTGTCGGGGCGCCCTTCGGCGCCCTTCGGGGTGCAGACCGGGGATGTGACCGGTCGTTCGGCACTGGTGTGGACGCGTGCGGACCGGCCGGCGCGGATGGTGGTGGAGACCTCGGCGACCGAGTCGTTCCGCGCGTCGCGCCGCTGGTACGGCCCACTGCTCGGTCCGGAGACGGACTTCACGGGCCGCGTCCGGCTGCGCGGGCTGCCGCCGGGCCGGCAGGTGTACTACCGGGTGCTCCTCACCGACCCCGACGACCCGCGCCGTTCGGGCCGACCGGTGCTCGGCACGTTCCGTACCGCCCCCGCCGGGCGGCACCGCAACGTGCGCTTCGTGTGGTCGGGCGACGTCGCCGGACAGGGCTGGGGCATCAACCCGGACCTGGACGGCTTCACGATCTTCGAGGAGATGCGGCGGCTCGATCCGGACTTCTTCCTGCACAGTGGGGACACCGTCTACGCCGACAATCCGATCGCGCCGGTGGTGGTGCTGCCGGACGGCACGCGGTGGCGGAACGTCACCACAGAGGCGAAGTCGAAGGTGGCCGAGACCCTGGAGGAGTTCCGGGGCAACTTCCGGTACAACCTGCTCGACGCCCATCTGCGGCGGTTCAACGCCCAGGTGCCGGTGGTCGCCCAGTGGGACGACCACGAGGTGACCAACAACTGGTACCCGGGGGAGATCCTCACCGACGACCGCTACCGCGAGAAGCGGGTGGACGTGCTGGCGGCGCGTGCCCGGCGGGCGTTCGCCGAGTACTTCCCCCTGGGCACGCTCCCGCCGAGCGATCCGGACGGCCGGGTCCACCGGGTGGTGCGGCACGGCCCGCTGCTGGACGTGTTCGTGCTTGATCTGCGCACCCATCGGAACCCGAACTCGCCCAACCGGCAGGCGGACGAACGGCAGGGTCTGCTGGGCGCGCACCAGCTCGCCTGGCTGAAAAGGGAGTTGGCGGCCTCGCGGGCGGTGTGGAAGGTCATCGCCTGCGATCTGCCGATCGGTCTGGTGGTGGCCGACGGGGCCACCGACTTCGAGGCCGTGGCGCAGGGCGACCCCGGGGCGCCGCTGGGCCGGGAGTTGCAGTTCGCCGACCTGCTGCGGTTCGTCAAGCGGCGCGGGATCACCGGGACGGTGTGGCTGACCGCCGACGTGCACCACACCAGCGCGCAGCACTACGACCCTTCCAGGGCTGCGTTCACCGACTTCGCGCCGTTCTGGGAGTTCGTCACCGGTCCGCTGCACGCGGGCGGGTTCCCGGCGGTCCCGCTCGACGGAACGTTCGGACCGGCCCGGGCGTTTGTCAGGGCGCCGACGGCAGCGAACGTTCCCCCCTCACAAGGCGGTCAGTTCTATGGACAGGTGGACATCGACGGGGGCTCGGGCGAGCTCACCGTGCGGCTGCGGGAGCAGGGCGGGGCGGTGCTCTTCACCAAGGTGCTCCAGCCCGGCCGGGTCGGCCAGTGAGGAGCCCGTACCGTCCGGCCGCCCCGCCGACCGGCACGAGGACAGAACGCCCTTTCGGGGACAGGAGTCACCCTTAACTCATCCGTCACAGGGCGTTGGTGACCACGCAACACCGATCCGTCACTCTGTGGACATGAACGAACACACTTCGACGACACCAGCCTCCCGTCGGCGGGCCCGGCGCGTGCGCGCGGGGACGCGTTCCTCGCGCTGGCGCCGCGACCTCGTCGAGCTGGCCGCGCTCTTCACCGCCGTGACGGTCGCCGACACCTTGGCGAAGTCGGTCCTGGGCGGGCCGGACGGTCCCGTGCTGCTGCTCGGCTCCGCCGGGGCGCTGCTGGTGGCGGCCGCGCTGCACACCTGGTGGTCGCATCGGCACGGCGAGGGACCGCCGCCGCCCGATACCCCTGATACCGGGGCCCGGCCGGCGGACGAGGAGGCCGGGCCCGGCCGGGCGCCGCGCGGCGAGACCGCGCTGTGGCGGATGCGGACGACGGTGCGGGACCGGCCCGGCGCGCTGGCCTCGCTGTGCGGCGCGCTGGCCGCGCGCGACGTGGACATCCTCGCCCTCCAGACCCATCCGCTGGGCGACGACACGGTGGACGAGTTCCTGCTGCGGGTTCCGGGGAGCCTCGCCGCGCGTGAGCTGAGCGCCGAGGTGGCCGCGGCCGGCGGCCGGGACGTCTGGCTGGAGCGGGCGGACGCCCACGATCTGGTGGACACCCCCGCCCGGGTGCTCGGCCTGGCCACCCGCACCGCGCTGGACGCCTCCGAACTCCCCCTGGCGCTGCGAGAGCTGTTGGGGCGTTGCGCGATAAGGTCGATTCCCGCGGTGAGCCCGACGGGCCCCCGCCGCCAGGGTGTGCCGGCGGACGAGGTGCCGACGGAGGGCGTCCTGGAGGAGACCCTGATCCGTCTGCCGGACCCGACGGGCGGCGTGATCGTCATCGAGCGCCCCCATCTGCCCTTCACGCCGACCGAGTTCGCCCGGGCCCGCGCGCTCGTGGAGCTGGACGCGCGGCTCGGCCAGCGGGTGCCCAGGCGTCGGGAGACACTGTCGCTGGCGGAGGGCGGCGCCATCACCGTGCGCCGCGCCGACACGAGGGATCTTCCGGCGGCCCGTGAGATGCACGCCAGGTGCTCGACCCGCACGCTGTCGATGCGCTACCACGGCCCGCCCGGGGACGCCGACCGCTATCTGGGTCATCTGCTCTCGCCCCGGTTCGGCCGCACCCTGGTCGCCGAGACCGCCGCCGGCCGGGTGGTGGCGATGGGCCACCTGCTGTGGGACGGCGACGAGACCGAGGTGGCGCTGCTGATCGAGGACGACTGGCAGCACCGGGGGCTCGGCGGTGAACTGCTGCGGCGCCTGGTGGCGTTGGCGGTGGAGGCCCGGTGCGAGAGCGTCTACGCGGTCACCCGGGCCTCCAACACGGCCATGATCGCCACCATGCGCGGCCTCGGACTGCCGTTGGACTACCAGTTCGAGGAGGGCACTCTGGTGATCAGCGCGCGGCTGGCACCGGTGTCCGCGCCGGCTGCCGATCGGCGGTGTTGAGCGCCTGGTCGAGGTCGTTCCACAGGTCCTCGACGTCCTCCAGGCCGACCGACATCCGCAGCAGGCGCTCGCTGATGCCGCCGGCCTGGCGGTCGCCGGGGTCGACGATGCGGTGGCTGATGGAGGCGGGGTGCTGGATGAGGGTGTCGACGCTGCCCAGGCTGACGGCCGGGGTGATCAGCCGGACGGCGGCGGTGACCTCCCGGGGGTCTCCGGCGACCTCGAAGGCGACCATGGCGCCGCCCAGCCGGGGGTAGTGCACCCGGGTCACCCGGGGGTCGTCGGCCAGGCGGCGGACGAGTTCGGCCGCCGTCGCCGACTGTGCCCTGACCCGTACCGGCAGGGTGGACAGGCCGCGCAGGAGCAGGTAGCCGGCCAGCGGGTGCAGTACACCGCCGGTGGCGAAACGTATCTGCCGAAGGCCGCGCGCCGTCTCCTCGTCGCAGGCCACCACGCCCCCGAGCACGTCGCCGTGGCCGCCGAGGTACTTGGTCGCGCTGTGCATCACCAGGCGCGCGCCGTGCTCGACCGGTCGCTGGAGGACCGGGGTGGCGAAGGTGTTGTCGACCAGCAGCGGCACCGAGCCGCAGGAGTGGGCGAGCGCGCGCAGGTCCACCTCCGCGAGGGTCGGGTTGGCCGGGGTCTCGACCATGACCAGGCCGGTGTCGGGACGGATCGCGTCCGCGACACCGGCCGGGTCGGTCCAGGTGACCTCCGTGCCCAGCAGCCCGCTGGTCAACAGGTGGTCACTGCAGCCGTAGAGGGGACGGACGGCGACGACGTGCCGCAGCCCGGTGCTCGCGCGCAGCAGCAGTACCGCGCTCAAGGCGGCCATACCGCTGGCGAAGGCCACGGCGGTGTCCGTGCCCTCCAGGCGGGCCAGCGCGTCCTCGAAACGCGCGACCGTCGGGTTGTCCAGCCGGGCGTAGACCGGCGGGCCCTCCAGTCGCGCGCCGGTGGCGGCGAACTCGTCCAGACGCGCGGCCTCGGCCGCGACGTCCCGGCTGGGATAGGTGGTGGACAGATCCAGGGGGGCGGCGTGCAGCCCGAGGTCGGCGAGGTCTTCGCGACCGGCGTGCACAGCCTCGGTGGCCAGTGAGCGCGGTGTGGTGTCCATGACGGCATACTGAACAGCTACCGGCCCGTAGCGGCTCATCCCCGTGCTACGTTCGGCAGATGTCCGATTCTCTCAGCCTTGACCCGGTGGATCTGGAGATTCTGCGTCTTCTCCAGAACGACGCCCGGACCACGTACCGGGATCTGGCCGCCGCCGTCGGCGTGGCGCCCTCCACCTGCCTGGACCGGGTCGGCAGACTACGGCGGGGCGGCGTGATCCTCGGACACGCGCTGCGGCTCGATCCGGCCAAGCTCGGCCGCTCCCTGGAGGCGCTCCTGTCCGTACAGGTGCGCCCGCACCGGCGGGAGCTGATCGGTCCGTTCGTCGAGCGGGTCAGGGCGCTGCCGGAGTCGCTGTCCCTGTTCCACCTGACCGGGCCCGACGACTACCTGGTGCACGTCGCCGTGGTGGACGCCGCCGACCTCCAGCGGCTGGTCCTCGACGAGTTCACCTCACACAAGGAGGTGGCCCGGGTGGAGACCCGGCTCATCTTCCAGCAGTGGTCCTGCGGGCCGCTGTTGCCGCCGGGCGCGTCAGCGACGTAACGAGCGGAGTTGGTGACGGCGGGCGTGCTTCCGTACGAGGATGAGCGTATGTCCGACACCACGCAGACAACAGATACGGCGCCGCTGCCGCGCGACGTGGCCGACCGCTACGTGGGCGAGCTGATCGCGCTCGACCCCGTCGCGGGCACCTACCTCGGTATCGCCGACGACGAGGGCCGCCTCCCCGACTTCTCCCCCGACGGGCTGGCCGAGCTGGCCGAGCTGCGAAGGCGGACGCTGCGCACACTGGAGGCGATTGGGCTGCCGGTCGACGACGACGGCACCGAGCGCCGCTGCGCCCGGCTGCTGCGCGAGCGGCTGACCGCGGAGCTGGCCGTGCACGACGCCGGGGAGGAGCTGCGTGCCGTCAGCAACCTCAGTTCGCCGCTGCACTCGGTGCGCACCGTCTTCACCGTGATGCCGACCGGAAGCGAGCAGGACTGGCAGAACGTGGCGCGCCGGCTGCGGGCCGTGCCGGACGCGCTCGCCGGCTACCGTGCCTCGCTCGCGGAAGGCCTGCGGCGGGACCTGCCGGCCGGTCCCCGCCAGGTGGAGACCGTGCTCGGGCAGCTGGCCGAGTGGCTTCGGGGCGAGGGCTGGTTCGGCTCCTTCGTGGCGGACGGGCCCGACGCCCTGCGCGCGGACCTCACCTCGGCTGCGACCGAGGCCACACGTGCGCTCGCCGAGCTGCGCTCCTGGCTCGCCGACACCTACGCCCCCGGCGTGCGGGGCGCCCCGGAGACCGTCGGCCGCGAGCGGTACGCCCGTTGGGCCCGGTACTGGAACGGCACCGACCTGGACCTGGAGGAGGCCTACGAGTACGGCTGGTCGGAGTACCACCGCATCCACACGGAGATGCGGGCGGAGGCCGGCAAGATCCTCCCCGACGCCACCGACCCCTGGCGCGTGCTGCGGTACCTGGACGACCACGGCGAGGCCGTGGAGGGCGTCGCCGAGGTCCGCGACTGGCTGCAGGGCCTGATGGACGAGGCCGTCTCGGCACTGGACGGCACCCACTTCGAACTCGCCGACCGGGTCCGCCGGGTGGAGTCGAGGATCGCCCCGCCGGGCGGCGCCGCCGCGCCCTACTACACCCCGCCGTCCCTGGACTTCTCCCGCCCGGGGCGGACCTGGCTGCCGACGATGGGGCAGACCCGCTTCCCCGTCTACGACCTGGTGAGCACCTGGTACCACGAGGGCGTGCCGGGGCACCACCTCCAGCTCGCGCAGTGGGTGCACGTCGCCGACCGGCTCTCGCGCTACCAGACGACGGCCGGCGGGGTGAGCGCCAACATGGAGGGCTGGGCGCTGTACGCGGAGCGGTTGATGGACGAACTCGGCTTCCTGCACAACGCCGAGCGCCGACTGGGCTACCTGGACGCGCAGATGATGCGTTCCACCCGGGTCATCGTCGACATCGGCATGCACCTGGGGCTGACCATCCCCAAGCACTCCCCGTTCCGACCCGGAGAGCGCTGGACGCCCGAGCTGGCACAGGAGTTCTTCGGCGCGCACAGCGGCCGTCCGGCGGACTTCGTGGAGAGCGAGCTGGTGCGCTACCTGGGCCTGCCCGGGCAGGCCATCGGCTACAAGCTGGGTGAGCGCGCCTGGCTGGCCGGGCGGGACGCGGCCCGCAGGGCACGCGGATCGGCCTTCGACGCCAAGTCCTGGCACATGGCGGCGCTCTCGCTCGGCTCGCTCGGGCTGGACGACCTGGTGGCGGAACTGTCCGCGCTGTGAGCGGGACGCCGCCGTCAGGTCACACGCGATGCCGGAGCGTGGAGCCGTGTCGGTGCTTCACGACCTCCAGCTGCGCGGGCACGCGGAGCCGCAGTTCCGGGACATGGCTGACGATGCCCACACTGCGGTCCCGTTCGCGCAGTGCGTCCAGGACCGAGAGCACCTCCTCCAGCGTCTCCTCGTCGAGGGTGCCGAAGCCCTCGTCGACGAAGAGGGTGTCCAGCCGCGCCCCGCCGGCCTCCTCGGCCACCACGTCCGCCAGGCCCAGGGCGAGCGCGAGGGAGGCGGAGAACGTCTCGCCGCCGGAGAGCGTCGCGGTGTCCCGTTCGCGGCCCGTCCAGGCGTCCACCACGTGCAGGCCGAGCCCTGATCTCGCGCCGTGGGCGGCGAGTTCGTCGGAGTGGACCAGCGTGTAGCGGCCCGCCGACATGCGGTGCAGTCGGAGGCTGGCCGCTGCGGCGACCTGTTCGAGCCGGGCCGCCAGCACGTAGGACTCCAGCCTCATCCGGCGGCTGTTCTCGCTGGAGGTGCCGGCGGTCAGTGCCGCGAGCCCGCTGATCCGGTCGGCGCGGCGCCGCAGCGGGGCGACGGCCCGGGCGCCGGCCGTGGCCTCGCGCGAGAGATGGGTGAGGGCGCGGTGGGCGGCGTCCGCGGCGGCGGCTGCCGTGTCGGCCGCCCGCAGCCGCCGCTCGGCGAGTGCCGCGCGAGCCTCGGCGGACGGAAGGTCCACGGGCGGCAGCTCGGCCGCGGCCCGCAGCCGCTCGTCGGCGAACTCCGTGGCGAGCGCCCGCTCCTCGCCCTGCCACTCGTCGAGCCGTCGTTGCGTCTCGCGCTGGCGGGCCTCCGGCAGCAGCGCGGCGGTGGCCTCTGCGGCTGAGTGGAAGCCCGCCCGCCACAAGGCGTCGTCGAGGCGGGCGTCCGCCTCCTTGGCCCGGTCGGCGGCGGCCCGGGCGCGTTCGCCGGCCACCGCGGCGGCGGCCAGCGCGTCGGCCAGCCGGGCCAGCGCCTCGGCCCGCTCGGCCACGCCTCCTCCCCCGCCGTCCGCCGGGCTGAGCCCGTCGAACTCGGCGGTGAGCGCGTGTCGTTCACCGAGCAGCGCCTCGCGCCGGGAGGTGTGCGCGGCCACCCTGTCGCCCGCCTCCCGTTGCGCGGCGAGCCGGGCGTGGTACTCCCGCTCCGCTCGTTCGAGGGCCTGCCGGGCCGGCCCCGCCTGATCGGCGGCGTACTGGGCGGCGGCGAGCTCGGTGGTCAACCGATCGGCCTGGGAGCGGAGTTCGGCCAGGGAGCCGTCGCCCGCCCGCTCCGCCGCGCTCAGCTGGCGGCGGTGCAGGTCGTCCAGGTCCCGTTGGGCGGCCTCCCGGCGCTGTTCGGCGGCGCGGTGTTCGGCCAGGGTGCGGTCCTCGTCGGCGCGGCCGACATGGTCGGCGCTCTCGGCCGCCGGTGCGGGATGGTCGAGGCTGCCGCAGACCCCGCACGGCTCCCCGGGGTTGAGGTGTGCGGCGAGCTCGGCGGCGATGCCGACCAGCCGGCGCTCGCGGTGGTCCAGCCAGTGGTCCCGGGTGGTGGCGGCGGCCTCTCTGAGGCGGAGCAGTTCGGTCTCGGCGGCGGCGAGTTCACCGGTGAGGCGGTCGCGTTCGGCGGCGGCGTGGGCGCGCTGCCTGGCCGTGTCCAGTTCGGCGGTGAGCCTGGTGACGTCGGCGGCGGCCTCCTGACTGTCCGCCACCCGGCAGCGCAGCTCCTCGTGCAGCGCGGGCCAGTCGGCCAGCCACTGTTCGGCTTCGGCCAGTTGCGCCTCGTCGACCTCCGACTGCCGCTCCAGACGGGCGAGTTCGGTGGTGAGGTGGTCGGCCCGCTCGGCCGCGCGGCGGGCGGCGGCGAGTCCGCCCAGCCGCGTCCTGGCCTGGTGTTCCGCCGTGATGAGGTGTTCACCGGCGGCGTCGCGGTGGTCTGCCGGGAGGGCGGCGCGGGCGGCCCGCTCGGCGTGTTCGGCGGCGCGGTGCTCGGTGGCGGCGGTGTCCCGCAGGCGGAGCAGCGGGACGACCTGTTCGGCGGCCCGGCAGCGGGCGAGGGCCTGCCGGAGCCGTTCCCGCTCCTCGGCCGCGTCGGCCAGCCGCCGGGCGCGCGCCACGGCGTCGGCGTGGCGGTGCTGCCTTCGGGCCGTCTCGGCGAGTTCGGCCAGTTCCTGCCGGGCGGCGGCGCCGGCCGCCTCCGCGTCGGCTCTGGCGACGCGGGAGCGTTCGGCGCGCTCCGCGGTGTGTTCCCGGGCGAGGGCGGCCCATTCGAGGACGGCGTCGGCCAGGCCCGCCTCGCCGGGCGCCGCTTCGGGCGGTGGGCTCAGGGCCGGTCCGGCCGCGGAGCGGCCGCCCTCCTCCGCGACCGCCTGCCACATGCGGTGGGTGAGGGCGAGCAGCTTGTCGTCGGCGGAGCGCAGGGCCTGCTGGGCGAGGGCGCGTTCGTCGGAAAGATGGCGTTCGACGGCGGTGAAGCGGGTGGTGTCGAAGAGCCGGCCGAGGAGCTGGGCGCGCTCCTCGGCGCCGGAGCGCAGGAAGCGCGCGAAGTCGCCCTGCGGTAGCAGTACCACCTGGCAGAACTGGTCGCGGCTCATCCCGAGCAGCCCCCGCACCTCCTCGCCGATCTCCTGGTGGGAGCGGCTGAGCGCGCGCCATTCGCCGGTGGCCGCGTGATGCTCGCGCAGCAGGGTCTGGGCCTTGTCGACGGTGGTGCCGCCGCCTCTGATCTTGGGTCGGCTCTGCTCGGGCCGGCGGGTGATCTCCAACCGCCTTCCGCCGACGGTGAGTTCGAGGACGACCTCGGTCGGGTCGGTGGGTGCGGCGTGGTCGCTGCGCAGCCGCACCCGGCCCCGCGAGGTCTGCCGGGCACCGGGCACGGCCCCGTAGAGCGCGTAGCAGACGGCGTCCAGTACGGACGTCTTGCCGGCGCCGGTGGCGCCGTGCAGCAGGAAGAGGCCGCCGGTGGAGAGCGCGTCGAAGTCGACGTGCTCGGTGCCGGCGAAGGGCCCGAAGGCGCGGAGGGTGAGTCGGTGCAGCCTCACGGGGTCGCCTCCCGCGCCGCCTCGTGCACCCGGGCGGTCTCCAGCGCGTCCCGCAGCAGGGCGCGCTCGGCGTCGTCGGGGCCCCGGCCGCCGCGGACGTGGGCGACGAAGTCGGCGGTGATCTGGTGGTCGTCGCGGCCGCGGAGCCGGTCGGCGTAGCCGAGGGCGCCGTCCGCGTGGTCGGTGTCCTCGGGGTCGAAGACCAGGTTCAGCACGTGGGGGAAGCGCTCGGCGAGCCGGGCCATCGCGCCTGCCGGACGGACGGCGTCGGTCAGGGTGACCTCCAGCCAGGCGTCGGCGAGCGGGGCGAGCGCCTGGTCGGCGAGCAGTTCCTCGATCCCGCCGCGCACCCGGGCCAGCCGGCGTGGCACCGGGCAGTCGATCCGCTCGGCGTGCGGCCGGCCGTCCGGGCCGAGGTCGAGGAGCCACATGCTCTTGCGGTGGTCGGCTTCGGAGAAGGAGTAGGCGAGCGGCGAGCCGGAGTAGCGGACGCGTTCGGACAGTGACTGGCAGCGGTGGAGGTGGCCGAGGGCGACGTAGTCGACGCCGCCGAAGACGCCTACCGGCACGGCGGCCACGCCACCGGCGGTGATGTCCCGCTCGCTGTCGCAGGGCTCACCGCCGACGACAAAGGCGTGCGCCAGCACCACCGAGCGTGTCCCCGGCCGAGTGGCGAGATCGGCCCGCACCCGGTCCATCGCGGCGCCCAGCACGGCCGCGTGCCCGGCGTGCTCGACGTCGAACTCCGTTCTGACCAGGGAGGGTTCCAGGTAGGGCAGACCGTAGAAAGCGATCTCGCCGTGCTCGTCGGCGAGCAGTACCGGGTTGGCGCAGCCGGCCGGGTCGGTGCGCAGATGGACCCCCGCGCGGCCGAGCAGCCCGGCACCCACTCCCAGTCGACGGGCGGAGTCGTGGTTGCCGGAGATCATGATCGTGGGCACGCCCAGCGCGCCGAGCCGGTGCAGCGCGTCGTCGAACAGCTCGACGGCGGACAGCGGCGGCACGGCCCGGTCGTAGACGTCGCCGGCCACGAGCACCGCGTCGACCTTCTCCTCGCGCGCAGTGGCGACGAGGTGGTCGAGGAACCTCTCCTGGGCGTCGCGCAGGCTCACCCGGTGGAATCCACGGCCCAGGTGCCAGTCGGAGGTGTGCAGCAGACGCATGGTCACGAACCCTACGCGCGGGCACTGACAAAGCACCGCTCCGGGGCGTGGTGCCCGGGTGCCCGAGCCCGTGGTACGGGTCAGGCGCCGTAGGCCTCGCCGCCGAGCTCGGTGCGGGCGGTGCCTGCGGTGAGGTCGGCGAGCCAGGCGTGGAAGGCGGGGAGGTCGGCCTCGGGCAGGCCGACCTCGATGCTGACCTCGGCGGCGTAGCGGACCTCACGTACGGTGCGCCCGGTGGCGCGCAGCTCGTTCTCGACCTTGCCGGCGCGCTGGTGGTCGGTGATCACCGTGAGGAGTCGTCGGCGGTGGCGGGTGACGGTGCCGACGGCGTCCAGCGCCTCGCCGACCACGCCGCCGTAGGCGCGGATCAGCCCGCCGGCGCCGAGCTTGGTCCCGCCGAAGTAGCGGGTGACGACGGCGACGACGTAGCGCACCTCACGGCGCAGCAGCATCTGGAGCATGGGCAGTCCGGCCGTGCCGCCCGGCTCGCCGTCGTCGCTGGACTTGCGGACGCCGCCGTCGGCGCCGATGACGTACGCGAAGCAGTTGTGGGTCGCGCCGGGGTGCTCGGCCCGCACCCGGTCGACAAAGGCCCGGGCCTCCTCCTCGCTGCCGGCGGGGGCGAGGGCGCAGATGAACCGGGACCGGTTGATCTCGCTCTCGTGGACGCCCGGCCGGGCGAGGGTGACGTACTGCTCCTGCATCCCCTCAGCCTATGCCCCGGCGCGGGGAGGGTCGGACGGGGTGCGTGGGCGGGAATGCGAGCGGGCGGTGGTTTGTTGGTGAGGAGCATGAGCGGACAGCAGTGGACTCGGGTCGACGGGTCCGAGCCGGAGTGGGAGACGATCCGCCGCACACTCACCGAGGCGGGCGACACCTGGGCGGTGGTCGGGCTGTCGAACAACACCGCGCGGGCGGCGTACGGCGTGGCGCAGGTGCTGCGCCGTTTCGGCAAGCGTGTGGTGCCCGTGCATCCGAAGGCGGAGACGGTGGCCGGTGAGACGGGCTATGCCCGGCTGGCCGACATCCCCTTTCCGGTGGACGTGGTGGACGTGTTCGTGAACTCCTCGCTGGCCGGGCCCGTGGCGGACCAGGCGGTGGCGGTGGGCGCCAAGGCGGTCTGGTTCCAGCTGGGCGTGGTCGACCGGGAGGCGTACGCGCGGACGCGGGCCGCGGGGTTGGACATGGTGATGGACCGCTGCCCGGCCATCGAGATACCCCGGCTCGGCTGAGGTCAGCGCCGAGGTGGCACTGAGGTCGGCGTGCCATTCGGGCCCGGCCGGTGTCAGGGGGCCGGTACCGAGACCGCCATGATCATGTCGACGGGGCCGGGACCGTCGTTGCGGTAGCCGTGCGGCACGTGTGACTCGAAGGCCGCCGAGGTGCCCGCCGGTACGCGGTGTTCGGCGCCGTCCACGGTGAGGACGAGGGTGCCGCCGCGCACGTGGACGAGTTCGGTGGTGCCCGTGGGGTGGGGGTCGGAGTCGCTGGTGTCGCCGGGCATCAACCGCCACTCCCAGAGCTCCAGCGGGCCGGGCGACTCGGCGCCGACCAGCAGGGTGCTGTGGCTGCCGGCGTCGGTGCTCCAGAGTCGTACGGCCTGTTCCGGCGCCACCAGGCGGACCTGGGGTTCCTGGTCGTAGTCGAGCAGTGTGGTGATGCTGGCGCCGAGGGCGTCGGCGACCTTGACGACCGTGCCCACGCTCGGGTTGGTGCGGGCCTGTTCGATCTGGATCAGCATGCCCCGGCTCACTCCGGCGCGGGCGGCCAACGCGTCGAGGGTGAAGCCGCGTTCGGTGCGGAGCCGCTTGAGGTTGCGGGCCATCGCCTGGGTCAGCTGTTCGAGATCGGTCACTGCGGTCACAACCCCCGGCACGAGTAGTCGAATATTCTGCATGACAGGGTTCACTGTCATGCACTACGGTGTGGTCCTGTTCGAAGTTCAGCACACTGTACTGCGAGGTCCTTCTCCCATGACTGCCGTTCTGGCGCTCGCCACCAGCCTGATGTGGGGCCTCGCGGACTTCGGTGGCGGCCTGCTCACCCGTCGCATACCCGCGCTCACCGTGGTGGTCGTCTCACAGGTCCTGGCCGCCGCCGTGCTCGGCGCGGTGGTGGTGGCGACCGGCGGGCTGGCCGAGGCCGGTCCGCGTCTGTGGTTCGCGGTGGCCGCCGGGGTGGTCGGTCCGCTGGCCATGTTCGCTTTCTACCAGGCGCTGGCGCTCGGTCCGATGGGCGTGGTCTCCCCGCTCGGCGCGGTGGGCGCGGTCATCGTCCCCATCGGCGTCGGGCTGGCACTGGGAGAACGGCCCGGCTGGGCGCAAGGTCTGGGGGTGCTGGTGGCCGTCGTCGGAGTGGCACTCGCCTGCGGTCCGCGCACCGGCGGGAATCCGGTCGCCCGGAAGACCGTGCTGCTCACGCTGGTCTCGGCGTTCGGCTTCGGCACGGTGATGGCGCTGATCGAGCACGCCTCGACCACCGTCGTCGGCCTCTTCCTCGCGCTGTTCGTGCAGCGGGTGCTGAACGTGCTCGTCGGCGGAGCGGCGCTGGCCGTGCGCGGCCTGCGCGGCGGCCGGCTGCTGCCGGACGGCGGCCCGAAGGCCCTGCGGAGCGCGCTGCCCGCACTGGCTCTCGTCGGGCTGGCGGACGTCGCCGCCAACGGCACCTACGCGCTCGCCGCCCGCAACGGCCCGGTCACCGTGGCGGCCGTGCTTGCATCCCTCTACCCGGTGGTGACCGCGCTGGCCGCACGGGGCTTCCTCCGCGAACGGATGCTGCGCGTGCAGGCGCTCGGCGCCGGGCTCGCGCTGGCCGGCACCGTCCTGCTGGCGACGGCCTGAGCATCCCCGCCGGGCACGGGCTCGGGCGGCCCTGAAGCTCCACGGTCGTCGGAGCCTCACAGTCGCCGGATGGCCAGCACCAGCAGCGCCAGGGCCTGGAGCGCGACGATCACCACCAGTACAACGCGCCACACCCGAGGGTCCACCGCCGTCCCACCTCCCCTGGGGCTACTCGACTCCTGACCCCAGTGTGCCCGCGCCGGGGCCGTCCGCACCCCGCGTCAGCTCACCGAGCGCCACCAACTGCTCGGGGGTGACCCCGTCCGGTACCGGCACCGGCGCTGGCGTCCGCAGGGGCGGCTGCCAGCCGGTCCCCGGCTCCCAGCGGCGTACGACGCGTGCCGGCGAGCCCGCCACGACGGCGTGGTCCGGCACCTCGCCGCGCACCACCGAACCGGCCGCGACCACCACGTTGCGGCCGAGCCTGGCACCCGGCAGCACCACGGCGCCGTGACCGAGCCAGCAGCCCGGGCCGATCTCCACCGGCGCGCTGCGCGGCCACTGCTTGCCGATCGGGACCGCGGGGTCGTCGTAGGAGTGGTTGGTCGAGGTGACGTAGCAGTAGGGGCCGAAGAAGACGTCGTCGCCGATGTGTACCCGGGCGTCGGCCACCACATGGCTGCCCCGGCCGAGCACCACGCCGTTGCCGAGCGTCAGCACCGGCTCCGGACCGAGTTCCAGGTCGGGCATCATGCCGGCGGTCAGGGTGACCTCGGCGCCGACCACGCAGTGGTCCCCCAGTTCGATCCAGGGCGCGCCGAAGATCGTGCCCTGCGGGAACGCGAGCCGGGTGCCCGTGCCGATCCGCCGGAAGGCGTGCGGGCCCGGGCGGCGCGCGGTGACCGCACCGGCGTCCTGCACCACACGCCACATCCGGTGCACGGCGCGGGAGAGGAGAGCGGGGAACGGGTTGTGCCTGACCACCCGTTCACCGTAGTGGGCCGGGTCGGGCGCCGGTCCCCGCACGGCCTGTGATCTTTCCCCCAAGGTCGCCGCGAGCGCCCCAGCGCCGGTGGCGTACGGTGCGCCCGGAGGAGTTGGCACGCCATTCGGAGGGTGGAACGGGCATGACACAGGGACCGTGGCTGATGGCGGTCGCCGGCGGCCGACCGGAGATCGACGACAAGGCGTTCGTGGCGCCCACCGCCTCGGTGGTCGGGAAGGTGACGCTGCGCGGGGACGCCAGCGTCTGGTACGGGGCCGTGCTGCGCGCCGACTGCGAACCGATCGAGATCGGCCCGGGCAGCAACATCCAGGACAACTGCACCGTGCACACCGACCCCGGTTTCCCGGTGCGGGTGGGCAGCGGTGTCTCGGTCGGACACAACGCGGTGCTGCACGGCTGCACGGTGGAGGACGACGCGCTGGTGGGCATGGGCGCGACGGTCCTCAACGGGGCCCGGATCGGGGCCGGTTCCCTGGTGGCCGCGCAGGCGCTGGTGCCGCAGGGCATGCAGGTGCCGCCCGGCTCGCTGGTCGCCGGAGTGCCGGCGAAGGTCAGGCGGCAGCTCACCGAGGAGGAGCGCGCCGGGCTGGTGCTCAACGGCGAGGTGTACGTGGACCTCTCCGCCACGCATCGGGAAGCCGTCGAGCAGACCTCGGCGGAGCGCTCCTGAGCAGAGCCGACCGCCCCGGGCTCCCCTGGCGGACCCGCACGCGTCGTGCCGGTCCGCCGGGGGCCGCGGCTTCCGCCGCGGGGCGGCTCAGCTGTTGGGACGCAGCGTCCACACGATGGTCATCTCGCCGGTGACGGCGCCGTCCTCGCGGTTGATCGTGATGTTGACCGGGAACTCCGGACGCTCTCCCGCGTCGAGCTCCTTGACCACCTCGGCGGCCGGACGGCCGAGTTCGGCCGTGGCGGTGACCGGGCCCATGGCCAGCTTCTTGTAGGCGATCTCGGCGCGCACCGCCAGCGGCACCGCGCGGCCCAGCTCACCGGCGAAGGCGGCCAGCACGATCGCACCGCTCGCGGACTCGGCGAGGGTGAACATCGCGCCGGCGTGCGGCCCGCCGACGTGGTTGTGGTAGGCGGGCTGGTCGGGCAGCCGGAGCACGGCGCGCTCGGCGCTGGTCTCGACGTACTCGAGGTTGAGGGTGGCGACCATCGGGACGGAGGCCGTCAGCATGTCGCCGATCGAGGGCTGGTTCTCTGACATGCCCGAACATTACCAGCCAGTAGCTTCGGGTGGGAGGGGCTTCGCCGACCGGTTCAGCCGAGCCGGAACGCGTCCTTCGGCGGCCGCGGAGAGACGCCCTCGCCGTCCGCGACGTGCCGGGCGTCGCCGATGAACGCGGTGAGCCGCGAACCGTGCACCACCCGGGCGGGGAAGACGTCGGCCGCCATGCGCCGGGCCAGTTCGTCCACCGGCAGTTCGGCACTCGAGCCGACCAGCACCACGTTCCCGAACCGGCGCCCCTTCAGTACCGCGGGCTCGGCGAGCAGGCACAGTTCGTCGAACACCTCGCGGAAGGTCGCCAGCTGTCCCCGCACGAAGTCGAACGGCGTGCCGTCGGCGAGGTTGGCCGCGTACAGCCCGCCCGGCCGCAGCACGCGGGCGGCGGCACGGGCGTAGCGGGCGGTGGTCAGATGGCCGGGCACCCGGGCCCCGGCGAACACGTCGGCGAGCAGCACGTCCACCGAGTCGGCGGGCAGGGCGCCGAGCGCCGCCAGGGCGTCCTCCGTCACCAGCTCGATCGGCTCCCGCTCCGGCAGCGGCAGTACCTCCGCCACCAGGTCGGCCAGCGCGGCGTCCGCCTCCACCACCCGCTGCCGGGAGCCGGGCCGCGCCTGGGCCGTGTAGCGCGGCAGGGCCATCGCGCCGCCGCCCAGATGAAGCACCTCCAGCGGCCCCGGCCGCGCGCAGTCCAGTACGTGCGCCAGCCGCCGCGCGTACTCGAACTCCAGATGGGACGGATCATCGAGGTCGACGTAGGACTGCGGGGCGCCGTCGACGGTCAGCAGCCAGGCCCGCCGGCGGTCGACGTCCGGCAGCAGTCTGGCGACGCCGTGGCCGACGGTTCGGACGACGGGAAGCGGCTCGTTCACCCCCCGATTGTCGCCCGGCGGCCCGCGGCGAGCCGCCGCACCCCTCCCCGTGGTTCCCCGTGGTTTCCCACGAGTCGCCGTCGCGTCACCTCGATCGGTTACCCTCCCCCGGTGCCCGCAC
>NZ_VJYK02000689.1 GCF_007097205.2 Streptomyces alkaliterrae | reverse complement strand
AGATGTGTATAAGAGAAACCGCCGCCCACGGCACCAGCGCCCTACGCCACCTCTCCCGCGCCCTGCGCGAACTCATCCACGGCCAGTCCAACGACCTGCTCTTCGAAACCCGCCCGTGGACCGGCCCGCGAGCCGTCTCCATCACCGAGTACCGCACGATGGCCGAGCACAAGACCGGCTCGCTGCTCGGCTGTGCGACGGCCATCGGCGCGACACTCGCCGGAGCCCCCGCCCACACCGTCACCGCTCTCGAGCGCTTCGGTCGCCACCTGGGCGTCGCCTTCCAAGCCGTCGACGACCTCCTCGGCATCTGGGGCGACCCCGCGACCACCGGCAAGCCCGTCCACAGCGATCTCCGCCAAGGCAAGAAGACCTTCCCCGTCCTCGCCGCGCTCTCCACCGACGCCCCGGCCGCGCACGAACTCGCCACCCTCCTCTCCTCACCTCCCGACCCGACAACCACCCACCGCGCCGCCGCCCTCATCGAGGAAGCCGGCGGCCGCACCGCGACCCTCGCCGAAGCCGAACACCACCTCACCGCCGCCCGACACCTCCTCCACACC
>NZ_VJYK02000688.1 GCF_007097205.2 Streptomyces alkaliterrae | reverse complement strand
ACGCCCCCGCGTCCACTCCGCCCGACTCAGCCCGTACTCCACCTCACCGTGCTCGCCCCCCTCGATCAGCTCAGGCCACTCCTCGGTGAACCGCCGCACGAACCGCAGCCCCGCCTTCACCATCACCCGACGCGAACGGACGTTGACGGCCATCGTGTTCGCCGTCACCCGCTCCACACCCAGCTCCTCGAACCCCCTGTCGATCAGCGCACGCGCGCCCTCGGTCGCGTACCCCCTCCCCCACGCCGCACGGTTCAACCGGTAGCCGAGCTCCACGACGGCGGACTCCCGCTCGTCCACAGGCCGGAACTCGAACCAGCCCAGGAAGCCCCCGCCCATCGGCTCCCGCGCCGCCCAGTACCCGGGCAGCCCCCAGCACGCGTACCGGCGCATCAACCGGGGAAGCGTCTCCTCCCGCACCACGCGCTCGGTGGTCGGCCGCCCACCGTTGACGAAGCGCATCACCTCCGGATCGCCGTCCAACGCCAGCACGTCGGCGGCGTCCACCTCCGTGAACGCCCGCAACTCGAGCCGCCCGGTCTCCAGGAACACACCCATCCCCCGACTC
>NZ_VJYK02000687.1 GCF_007097205.2 Streptomyces alkaliterrae | reverse complement strand
GTGGATGCCGCGGCGGGACGAGGGGAGCGGTGCGGGTATGGCGGTGCGTCCCTATCGGGTGCGGACGGCGGTGGCGGCCGCGTCGCTGATGGCGGTGTCGCTGGGGGTGCCGGCGGCGTACGCCGGGTACACGGAGGGGGAGCGGCGGGGTGCGGACGGCGCGGTGGCGGCGCCGGTCGGCGAGCGGTACGCGGAGACGCGGCTGTTCTTCGGGACGGAGCGGCCGGATGGGGGCCCGGCGGTGACGGACGCGCAGTTCCGGGAGTTTGTGGACCGTGAGGTCACGCCGCGCTTTCCGGAGGGGCTGACCGTGCGGGAGGGGCGTGGTCAGTGGAGGGACGTGGCGTCGGGGGAGATCGTCCGGGAGCGGTCGTACGAACTGGTGCTGCTGTATCCGGTGGCGGAGGCGGAGCGGTACGGCCGGTTGGTGGAGCGGGTGCGGAAGGCGTACCGGGTGGCGTACGCGCAGGACTCGGTGGCGCGGGTGGACGACCGGGTGCGGGTGAGTTTCTGAATCGGGCGCGGGTGAGCTTCTGAGCGGTCCGGGGCGGCGTGGGGCCTGTCTCTTAT
>NZ_VJYK02000686.1 GCF_007097205.2 Streptomyces alkaliterrae | reverse complement strand
CCGCCACGGCCCCGCCCCGCACCCGCCGCCTCGACCTGCTCGTCACCTCGCTGCGCGACGTCGTCGACCGGGGCCTGCCACCGGACACCACCGCCCACCTCGTCGGCGAGCGCATCGCACCCCACCTGGGCGCCACCGACCTCCTCACCGACCGCCAGTGCGCCACCGACCCCACCAGCTACCGGCAGCACGTCCTGCACGCCGAACCCGACGGCGGCTTCTCCCTCGTCGCTCTGGTGTGGCTGCCCGGCCAGCGCACCTCCGTGCACGACCACGTCTCCTGGTGCGTCACCGGCGTCCACGAGGGCGTCGAGCACGAGACCCGCTACCGACTCGTCCCCGCCACCGACGACTCGCCCGCCCGGCTGCGCGCGGCCGAGGACGTCGTCAACCCGACCGGCAGCGTCGTCGGCTTCGCCCCTCCCGGCGACATCCACCGGGTCGGCAACCCCGGCCCCGGCCGGGCGATATCCCTCCACGTCTACGGCGCCGACGTCTCCCGACTCGGCAGCAGCATCCGCCGCATCTACGACCTGCCCACCGACCGCTGATGGCCCTCTCCCGCCCCCGAGT
>NZ_VJYK02000685.1 GCF_007097205.2 Streptomyces alkaliterrae | reverse complement strand
CCCCTTCCCTGATCGCCGCCCGACCCGCGCCGGCAGGCCCCCCTCGCCGACCGGCGCGCCACCACCCCAGCGTGACAGCCGGGACCCGTGTGAGTCACCCCACAACAACCCGGCGTCGCGAAGTCGTCTCCGCGTGGCACACTTGACGCGTATCAGTGACGTCAGCGCACTCCGGGGTCGGTGTAATTCCGAACCGGCGGTTACAGTCCGCGACCCGGCCGCCTCCAGCGGTCGGTTGACCAGGTGAAACTCCTGGACCGACGGTGAAAGTCCGGATGGGAGGCAGTGCGCGGCGGGTCGTCGCGACGCACGTCGCGGGCGCGTTCCGTCCGGTCTGCCATGGCCGCCCGGCGGAACCTGTCGTCAGCCGTGCGAGTGCCCGGCCCGCTGATCGTTTCCCACGTCAGCCCCGGAGTCCGTGCCCGATGAGGCAGGAGGACCCGGTGGCCACCGCAGCCGCAGCGCACCCTGAGCGCGACGCCATGCGCCGCGCCGTCGAACTCGCCGCCCGCGGGCTCGGACACACCAGCCCCAACCCCGTCGTCGGCTGCGTCGTACTGGACCGCACCGGGCGGGTC
>NZ_VJYK02000684.1 GCF_007097205.2 Streptomyces alkaliterrae | reverse complement strand
CGTGGGCGGGGGCGCACAATGGGAGCCGCGCCTTCCCTCCGGCATCCGCCCCCGGCACCCGAAGGAGCCCGAGATCAAGTCGTCCCGTCCCCTCTCCCGCACGGCCGTCGCGCTCACCTCGGCCACCCTGCTGCTCACCACCGCCACGGCCTGCTCCACCGCCGACCACCTCACCTCCGCGATGCGGGTGAAGAACGCCGTCGCCAAGCTCGGCGAACAGGAGAGCGTGTCGGTCACCGCCCGCCTCGACGCCACACCCGCCGAGATCCTGGCCTACCTCCAGGAGGGCGACGGCCCGGGCAAGGGCCCGCACGCGCGGCAGCACGCCAGACTGCTCGCCGATCTGGAGATCGCCGCGGCGGTCAGCGCGGGCAAGCCGCTGCGCGACGTCAACGCCCGCGACCGGGTCGACAACGCGACCGCCGTGAACTTCGGCGGCAAGGACGTCTTCGCCTTCAAGTCCGTCGACAGCAAGCTCTACACCCGCGTCAACCTGGCCGCGCTCGCCACCGAACTGGAGGAGAGCGCCGCGCCGGGCGGAGGCGGGGACGCGGCGCTCTCCTCCAGTTCGGTGGCGAG
>NZ_VJYK02000683.1 GCF_007097205.2 Streptomyces alkaliterrae | reverse complement strand
ACCGGGGTCGGCGGGTTCGGCGGCGGTGGAGCGGGCCGAGCTCCAGGTGTCGGCGGCGTCGAAGTCGACGCCCTGCGCGTTGCGCGGAGCGACCGGGGCGGAGACGTAGGTGGGGAGCGGTACCGGCACCGGGTCCCAGCTGCCGCCGCCCCGGGTGGTGCGGCGACGCTCGCGCTGCTGGTCGACCCACTCGGCGTGGTCGGTCTGCTCGACGACCGCGCGGCGGTCCTCGCTGAGGGCGGGCGCGACGCGTTGCGGGGTCGCGCGCTCGGGCTCCTCGGCGAGTGCCGGGGCGGGTACGGGTTCGGCCGCGACCGTCGTGCGTTCCGACCGGAGTCGGCGGGCGGCGGCCTCCGCGCGGCCGCGGTCGAGCCGTACGGCGAAGCGGCGGCGTTCCTGGGCGCGGAGGTGGGCGATGTAGGCGCTGAGCAGGACGGCCGGGACGGCGGGGGCCCACAGGAAGCCGAGCCCGCCGACGGCGGCGAGCACACTGCCGGCGGTGAACCACAGGAACAGCACCATCGTGGTGCGGCGACGGCGGGCGAGGACCTGGGCGCGCCGGTTACGGGGGCCGCGCTCGGAG
>NZ_VJYK02000682.1 GCF_007097205.2 Streptomyces alkaliterrae | reverse complement strand
GGGTTCCGGTGTACCGGTGGCTGCCGCCGGAGGACACCGTGCCGCTGGACCGGCTCATCGACGCGGTGGTGGGGCGGGGGCTGGACGCCGTCACGTTCACCAGCGCGCCGGCGGCGGCGTCGCTGCTGGACCGCGCGAAGGCGCGGGGGATGCACGAGGAGGTGCTGGCAGCGCTGCGACACGACGTGCTCGTCGCATGCGTCGGGCCGGTGACGGCGTTGCCGCTGCAGGCCGCGGAGGTGCCTACGGTGCAGCCGGAGAGGTACCGGCTGGGGCCGCTGGTGCAGTTGCTGTGTACGGAGTTGCCGGGGCGGCCGCTGCCGGTCGCCGGACGGCAGCTGGAGATCCGGGGGCACGCCGTTGTCCTCGACGGGGAGGTCCGGCCGGTACCGCCGGCCGGGATGTCGCTGCTGCGGGCGCTGGCGCGGCGGCCGGGGTGGGTCGTGCCGCGTGCGGAACTGCTGCGGGCGCTGCCGGGAGCGGGGCGGGACGAGCACGCGGTGGAGACGGCGATCGCGCGTCTTCGCGCCGCGCTTGGCGCCCCTCGCCTTGTCCAGACCGTCGTGAAGCGGGGGTACCGGCTCGCGCAC
>NZ_VJYK02000681.1 GCF_007097205.2 Streptomyces alkaliterrae | reverse complement strand
ACCCGGCCCATGCCACCGACCCGAGGCCCCCACTCTCGTCGCCGTCGCCCACGGCTCGCGCGACCCCGCCGCACGCCGGACCGTGACCGCCCTGCTGGACGTCGTCCGCGCCCAGCGACCCGGGCTGCGCGTCCGCCTCGGCCATCTGGAACTCGACGAACCCCTGCTCGGCGACACCCTCGCCGCGCTGCCGCCCGGCGAGGTCGTGCTCGTCCCGCTGCTCTTCGGCCGCGGCTACCACACCCGCCACGACATCCCGGCCGTCGCACGGGCCGCACGCGGGCACCACTGCCAGCTGGCCGCCCCCCTCGGCCCCGACCCGCTGCTCGCCGAAGCGCTCGCGGACCGGCTCGCCGCCGCCGGCGCGCGGGACCCCGACGGCGTGGTGCTGGCCGCCGCCGGGTCCCGCGACCCCCGTTCCGCCGCCGACGCCGAGGCCACCGCCCGGCTGCTCTCCGCCCGCCTGGGCGGCGTCCCCGTACTGCCCGGCTACGCCGGCGCCGCCGAGCCCGGCATCCCCGGCGCGCTCGACCGGCTGGCCGCACTCGGCTGCCGCCGCCCGGCGGTCGCGTCCTACTTCACCGCCCCCGGCCAC
>NZ_VJYK02000680.1 GCF_007097205.2 Streptomyces alkaliterrae | reverse complement strand
GTGCGGTGCGGTCTGCGGTGGGGCCGGAGGTCGAGGAGTGGCCGGCGTTGCCGGGGGATGTGGACGCGTGGGCGGAGAGGATGGGGGCGTACGGCATCGAGTGGGACGAGGAGGGGGAGGCGAAGCCGCCGCATCCGGTGGTCGGGCCGGTGTTGAGCTGGGTGGGCATGACGGCCTTCGAGCCCGGTGATCCGCTGTACGGCGCCAACGCGGTCGCCAACGGCGAGCGGGAGCTGATTCTGACGGGGTGCGCTGTGCTGAGCGCTCCTGAGAGTGAGGGACTTCCGCCGCGCACCCGCTCGTTCTTCGACGACTGCGTGACTGCTGCCGAGGTGGAGGGTGTGGATGAGGAGCGGGTCGAGAAGTGGGTCGCCGAAAGACTGGCGGTCATGGCGAGGAGTGAGGAACCGGAGTGCGAGGACGTTGATCTGGGGCCCGCGACGCTGCGCCTCGTCGTCGCCCTGCACACCGCCTCGATCGAGATGCTGCCCACCGAGGCCGTCGAGGCGGCCGGTGGCGAGGACGGGCCGGCCGGGCATCTGTGCTGAGCACAGCTGGGCCGGGGGCGTGAAGGTCCTGTGCGGGGGGGATGGGTGTTCGGT
>NZ_VJYK02000068.1 GCF_007097205.2 Streptomyces alkaliterrae | reverse complement strand
GGCCCGCCGCCACCTGAGCCCGCCTCCGCCCGAGCCCGCCCGCCGGCGTCGGCTCAGACCCGCCGGAGCCGGAGGGCGGACCGCGCCCGGGCTCGGATCCGCTCATCCGGATCGTCCGCCAGAGCCCGCAGCGTTCGTAGCCGCTCCGCCCCGCCGGCGGCGAGCAGCAGCCGGCAGGCGGCCTTCCTGGTGTGCACCGGCCGCTCCGGGCCGACGCATCGGGAAAGCCATTCCATCGGGACCGCCAGGGCCGAGGGCAGCAGGGCGGTCGCCGCCTCCCGCGCCACCGCCGGCGCCTCGTCCGCCAGCAGCGGCCACAGCCGCGAGGCGTCGGCGGCGTCCAGGAGCCGCAGGCCCGTCACCGCCCGCGCCCGGACGGCCGCGTCCGGGTGTCCGACCAGCGGCCACAGCAGCGCGGCGTCCGTCCGCCGCCCGCACTCGGCCAGGCCGACCGCCGCCCACGGCGGCAGGTCCAGCCGGGCGGCGTCCGCGCACCAGGCGCGGTAGCGGGACGGCGGATCGTCGCCGTGCTGCCGCAGCACATAGCGCGCGCACGCCCGGACCAGCGCCGAGCGGTCGACGAGGAAGGGTTCCGCCCGGTCCGGCCGGCCCGCCCGCCGCAGCGCCGTCACTCCGGCTGAACGCGCGTGCGCGCCACGGGCGTTCAGCAGTGGGCCGATCACCTCTTCGGGACAGCCCTTCCCGACGTGGGCCGGCACGGCGTCTGCGCACAGCCGCTGCACCACCACGTCGCGGTCGGCCGCCGCTGTCCGGGCGAGGGTCACCGGCGGGAGACGGCCGTCCGCCACGGCCAGCCGGTGGGCGAAGCGGCGCACCACCCGGTCGTCCGCGTCGAGCAGCGCCGGTAGCCGTCGGGCGTTCTCCGCACGCACGGTGTCGCGCAGGAGGTCCGCTCCCCACTCGCCGCGTCCGCGACGGGCGAGCCTCAGCAGGTGCGGAGCCAGCAGGGCAAGGCGGTCCGGTGGCAGCGTCGACAGCGCGGCCTCCATCAGTCGCCGGGCCCGGCCCCGCACCACCGGCGCCCAGTCCGCGCATCGCACTGCGACCAGCGGGAGCAGGGCCGGGCGTTCTGCCGCCGGGGCCAGCGCCGCCTCGCGCACGCGGCCGTCGGGGTGGCACAGCGCCAGCGCCAACCGCCTGTCACTCGGCCCGCGTCGCGGAGGAGCGCCGGGCGGTCCGCAAAGCAGGTCGGGCCGCCCGGCGATCTCGGCCAGGGTCGGGAGCAGCTCGGCCCGGTACAACCCGATCGTCCGCACACCGATGTCGAACTCGAGCCATCGGCGCGGGTCGTCCACGTCCAGCACAGTCTCCAACCGCGCGCCGTACGCCACCCGTTCCGCTGCCGCTTCCCCGGCCCACGTGTCCATCGCCGTGTCCCCCTCGTCTGGCGTGTCGACCCTATGACGTCACAGGTTGTGGGCATGGCGCACGCGGGTTTCGATCAGTGGGGGTCACCTCGGTGACCCGTGACCGCACCACCGCAGTACCCGAACGGGGAAAGGAACAGCATGTCCTGGATCAGGAAGACCTCGGTCACGGCCATGGCGCTCGCCGCGGCCGGACTCTCGGTCGTCGCCACCGCGCCGGCCGCCCAGGCGAAGGCCGGCGACACCGCGCCCTCGTGCGTGAACCGCTACATCGACGGCGACACCGCCAACCGGTACGTCTACGTCAGCCTGACGAACAACTGCAAGACCACCAAGAAGGTGAAGGTCGACATCCGGCTGGGCAAGGACAGCCCGTGCTGGACGCTCAAGCCCGGGGCGAACAAGAAGTGGACGTACGAGGGCATCGGCAGCTACCGCAAGACGGTCCTGTGCTGATCTGAACCGTCGGGACAGACAAGAGCGGGTGTGCGCCGGACTCGGCGCACACCCGCTCTGCTGTTTCCGTCCCCCCGCCGCGCGGTGCCTACGGGCGCTGCTTCTTGCCCACCAGGTGGGCCATGGTGAAGGCACCGCCGCCGGCGACGGCCAGGCCCAGCAGCGCGATGGCGCCGTTGAGGCGCTTCCACCAGAACTCGGCGGGCGCGCCCGGCTTGTGTTCGAGCATCATCTCCAGCATGTCCGCGCCGCCCGCGTCGAGCAGTGTCGCCACGTAACCGTTGGTGACGGCGAAGAACGCGGTGAGCGTCGCGAACACGGCCGCGATGACGTGCGCGGCCGTCTTGCGGCCGCCCGCGCGGCCCGCGACCGTGCCGACGGCGGCGGCGAGCGCGAGCGCCAGGACGATGTAGCTGATCCGCAGCCCGATCAGCGACAGGTCCTCGTAGCTGAGGACGAGCATCAGGATGTAGGCGGCGGAGAGGCCGCCGGAGACGAGCCAGGCGAAGAGGAACGCCTTGCCGACGTTGCCACGGCCACCGGGCGGCGGCGGGAAGCCCGGCTGCGGAAAGCCCGGCTGCGGGTAGCCGGGCTGCTGCGGGTAGCCCGGCTGCTGCGGGTACCCGTAGCCGGGGCCCATCGGCTGGGGCGGCTGCTGCGGGTAGCCGTAGCCGGGCGGCTGCTGCGGCGCGGGCGGCTGGCCGGGCTGGCCGTAGGGATTGTTCTGGGGCGGCTGCGGCGGCTGCCAGGGCTGGCTCATGGTTCCCCCGAGAGTGAAGCGTGTTCGTCGAAGCACAGTTGCTGTGCGCGGTCAAGGTACCAAGGGCGTCCGTCGGCGGGGAGCCCGAGGCGGTACCTGCCCGCGGCAGGCCACAGCGGGGACACGGCCGGGACACGGGCGTGCTACAGACGCCGCGCGCGGGCGCACGGCCGCCGGCGCGCGATGGGCCATCCGATACCCTTCCTGTGCTCTTCGGCCGTCGCGCACGGCCCGCACCTGCTGAACCGTCAGTACTCGGGGGAACCATCATGCGAACTCGCCGCGCCGTGGGCGCCGCCGTCATCGCCCTCACCGCCGTCGTCGGCCTCGCCGGCTGCGCCGACCAGCCGAAGGACAAGGCGTTCGGCGGACTCGGGGACGCTCCGTCGCCGCCGACCATGCCGCCGCTGCCGTCCCTCAGCCCGCCGAACCTGTCCACGGGCGGTCTCAGCTCGGGCGGCACCAGCGGCGGCCTCAGCTCCGGGGGCACGACCGGTGGACTCAGCTCCGGGGGCTCCACGGGCGGCCTGAGCTCGGGCGGTACCAGCGGCGGGCTCTCCTCCGGTGGCACCACGGGCGGTTACACGCCTCCGCCGACGTTCAACCCGAACGCCCTCGGCGAGGTCGTCGGGCAGAACTGCCGCTACGACCGGGGCAGCGCACGCATCAACTACGACGTGACCATCCAGAACTCCTCCAGCGAGCACGCGTTCACCTACTCCTTCACGGTGGCCTTCCGGGTCGGTACCAGCCCGTCCTCGACCATCGCGACCCGGACGCTCAGGACCGACTACCAGACGGTGACGGTCAACGCCGGCGGCGACCGGACCGTGCGCCCGCACGCGTCGTACTCCACCAACGACCGCTTTGTGTACTCCTGCCAGGTCACCAGCGCGCGCAAGTCGCTGGCCAGGTAGTCGAGCGACCCACTCGAGCGACGCACCGCATCCGCCCTCCCTTTCCGGACGAGACCGTCCGGAAAGGGAGGGCGTGGCAATTCCCCGGGCCGGGTAGACGCTGGGGTAGCGTGACGGGGCTGTGAGCCGGATCACAGTGCGACGACTCGTCGGGGGTGCTTCTTGCTCGGTTTGCTGGAACGACTCGCACGACGGCTCGGCCTGCGGACGGATCCGGTCATCTTCTTCACCTCGGCGGCGCTGACGTTTGTCTTCGTCGTGACCGCCATCGGGTTGACCGACCAGGTGGACAGCGTTTTCCGGGCCGCCTCGGACTGGCTGAAGAGCAGTCTCGGGTGGTTCTACATCCTGGGAGTGACGACGTTCCTGGTCTTCCTGCTGTGGATCGCGCTGAGCCGCTATGGGCACATCAGGCTCGGCGGGCAGGAGGCCCGGCCGGAGTACAGCAACCGGGCGTGGTTCGGGATGCTGTTCGCCGCCGGTATCGGCACGATCCTGATGTTCTGGGGTGTGGCCGAGCCGATCAGCCACTTCGCGAATCCGCCGCAGACGGACGTGGAGCCGGAGTCCGTCGAGGCGGCACAGATGGCGATGGGCTACTCGCTGTACCACTTCGGGCTGCACACGTGGACCATCTTCTGCCTGCCCGCGCTGTCGTTCGCGTACTTCGTGCACCGGCGCGGACTGCCGTACCGGGTGAGTTCGATCCTGCACCCGCTGCTCGGCGAGCGCATCCACGGGCCGGTGGGCCGGGCGATCGACATCACGGCGGTGATGGGCACGCTGTTCGGGGTGGCGGTCTCCATCGGGCTGGGCACGATGCAGATCAACAGCGGTCTGGCGGACCTGTTCGACGTGCCGGAGAACCGGCTGGTCCAGATCCTGATCATCACGGTGGTCACGCTCATCGCGACGGGTTCGGTCGTGGCCGGTCTCGACAGGGGCATCAAGCGGCTGTCGAACTTCAACATCAGCATCGCCATCGCCCTGATGCTCTTCGTCCTGGTGACGGGGTCCACGCTGTTCCTGCTGCGCGGCGTGATCGAGACGACGGGCACGTACCTGAGCTGGCTGGTGCCGCTGTCGTTCTGGAACGACACGTTCGGCGACACCGGCTGGCAGGGCAGTTGGACGGTCTTCTACTGGGCGTGGACGATCACCTGGTCGCCGTTCGTGGGCATCTTCATCGCGCGGATCTCCAAGGGCCGGACGATCCGCGAGTTCGTGACGGGCGTGCTGATGCTGCCGACGGCGTTCACCGTCGTGTGGTTCAGCGTGTTCGGGCTGTCCGCGATCAACCTCCAGATGGAGGGCGAGGCGGACCTGGTGGCGGAGGTCGTCGACCAGGGCGACATCCCCGGTGCGCTGTTCGCCTTCCTGAACAACTTCCCGCTGTCGACGTTCGTCGCCGCCGTGTCGGTGTTCATCGTGGTCATCTTCTTCACCACCTCCTCCGACTCGGCGTCCCTGGTGGTGGACCTGCTCTGCGTGGGGAAGACGGAACAGGCCAGCCCGACGCGGCAGCGGGTCTTCTGGGCGATCACCGAGGGCGTGGTGGCCGGCACGCTGATCGCGGCGACCGGGACCGGCGGGCTGACGGCGCTGGAGCAGGTGATCACCGTCGTCGGACTGCCGTTCTTCGTGCTCGGCTTCCTGATGATGTTCTCGCTGCTGCGCGCGCTGCGGCAGGACTTCCCGCAGTTGGGCGGGCCGCCGCCGGGAATGTTCCGGGCCGAGTTGGCGGACCGCCGCCGGGCCGTCACCCGCCGCGCGAACCGGGCCCGGCGGAAGGCCGTACAGGTGCGGCGCGGGATCGGGCGGCGTGAGGAGACGGGCGCCTCCGAGGACGACGGCGGGGAGCGCTGACGTACCGGCGGGGAACACGCGGCGGCGGCCCCGGCCGGGTGGGTCGGGGCCGCCGCCGCCACCGCCGGGCCCCCGGATGGTGGCGGCGGCACGGCAGGGTGTGCGGGACCGGCGTCAGGGCCGGTCGCGGTGTCAGAAGGTCAGGCTCCAGGCGTTGAGGTAGCCGGTGTCGCCGCGGTAGACGTCGGTGACCCGCAGCCGCCAGGTGCCGTTCGCCGCGACCTGGCTGGCGTTGACGGTGTACGTCTGGTTGAGGTTGGCGACGTTGTCCGAGGCCGAGGAGTTCTTCAGCCGGACGCTGTTCCCGTTCGGCGCGACCAGGTCGACGACGAGGTCACCGCGGTAGGTGTGCCGGATGTCGACGGCCACCCGCAGGTCGCTCGGGCCGTTGCCGCTGACACCCGTCACGTTGATGGACGAGGTCACGGACCGGCCGGTGTCGGGGATGTTGAGCCGGGTGGTGTTCTCGAAGGTGCGGCCGGCCGGCGGGTTGCCGGTGTCGCCGCCGCCTCCGGTGACGGCCCGCAGCGTCTTGGCCGCGTCGGCCAGACCGGCGCCGCAGCCGCCGGAGCAGGTGCCGGGCAGTGGACGGGCGTTGGCCTTGATCGCGGACTCGATCTGGGCCGGGGTGAGCGACGGCTTGGCCTCCAGCATCAGCGCGGCGAGGCCGGCGACGTGCGGGGCGGCCATGCTGGTGCCCTGGTAGGCCCGGTAGTTCTCGGTGGACGGGCCGCGGGTGCCGCTGTTGAGGGTGGACAGGATGCCGTTGGCGGCCGAGACGTGGGTCTCGCCGCCGGGGGCGGTGACGTCGATGGTGGCGCCGTAGTTGGAGTAGCGGGCGCGGTCGCCGTTGCGGTTGCTCGCGGCGACCGTGATGACGTTGTTGCAGTTGGCCGGGGTGAAGCCGGAGGCGTTCTGGTCGCTGTTGCCGGCGGCGACGACAACCGTGCTGCCCCGCCCGACGGCGCCGTTGATGGCGTTCTGCGTGGTCGTGCCGCAGCTGCCGGGGCCGCCGAGGCTGAGGTTGAGGACCTTGGACGGGTTGGGGTTGGCCGGCACGCCGGGGACGGAACCGCCGGACGCCCAGGTGATGGCGTCGGCGATGTCGACGGTGGAACCGCCGCACTTGCCGAGCACCCGGACGTGCTGGATCTTCGCCCGGTGGGCGACGCCGGCGACGCCCTTGTTGTTGTTCGCGATCGCGCCGATGGTGCCGGCGACGTGGGTGCCGTGCCAGGAGGAGTCGGAGGCGCGGGTGTCGGGGCCGCACTCGCCGGCGGCACGCCAGTCTCCGGTGTCGCTCGGGTCGCTGTCGCGGCCGTTGCCGTCCCGGGCGTTGCCGGCGTCGGAGATGAAGTCGTAGCCGGCGACGGTGTTGCCGTTGAGGTCGGAGTGCGAGACGTAGCCGGTGTCGATGACGGCGACGGTGACGCCGTTGCCGGTCGCGGTGTCCCACGCCTCGGGCACGTTCATGCCGGCGCGGGCCTCGAAGAGGTCCCACTGCTTCGCGTAGTCGGTGTCGTTGGGCGTGGCGAAGGCGTACATCCGGGTGTCGGGCTCGACGTAGGCCACGTCCGGATCGGCCTTGAAGGTCGCCATGACCTCGGACGCCTCGGTGCGGCTGAGTTCCTTGCCCAGGTCGACGACGGCGGCGCCGGTGCCCAGGCGGCGGTCGAAGCCGAGCTTCTCGCCGGCCTTGCGGGCCTTGGCCGCGATGTCCTTGCGGGCCGCGGCGTTGGAGCCGGACTCCTCGGACTTGTTCTTGTAGCCGACGATGAGCCTCTCCACCCGGGTCTGCGGGGGGAGTTCGGCTGCCTGCGCGTTGTCGGCGGGGGCCTTGGCGGCCTCGGGCGCCCGGGGCGCGTCGTTCGCGCCGGCCATGGCGGGAGTGAGCACGCCCACGCCCACGGCGGTCGCCGTGGCGAGCGCGAGAAGGGATATACGTGCGCGGCGTGAGGTCTTCCGGGCACGCGTGAGTGGTCTGTTCAACGGTGCTGCCTTTCGAAGCCGGGCCCGGCTGCACACGCCGGTACCGGTGTGGAGGGTTGGCGAAGGCGGCACGGTGGGAGGCGGGGCCGGCGGACGGGCGCGCGGGGCGCCCGCGACGGTCGCCGGGCTGAGCCCCGCCGTTCTGCCGTGCGAGGGCGTGTCGGCGGTGACGTGCGTGGTCCGTGCGGTGGCTGGTCTTGTGGACTCGCACCGCGGCGCGTCACCGTCGCCGACAGGCCGAAGGTGTTTTCCCCCGGGCGGCGTTCGCGATGGATGCCCACCACCGCGAACGTGTGTCCGACCGACTGGTTGGGTAGAAGCTAGGGCGTCGGCGGCGCCACCGGAATACGCGTCCGGTGATCTACGGATACCTAATTAACTCGGGCCCGCCGCTATGCCGTACTTGGCCACAATCGCCTGGTCAGAGCCGGTTTACGGGCAAGCGCCCGGCGTCCGCTGAGCGGACGGGACCCGGTCGGCGGGCCGGCGCCGCGGGCGTCGCGAGCGGAGAGCGGGCGGCTGATCAGTCCGGGACGAGGTCCTGCCGGGACTGGATGCCGAGCTTGCGCATCGCACGTGCGACGTGTTGTTCGACCGTGCGCGGCGACAGGTGCAGCGTGGCGCCGATCTCCCGGTTGGTGAGGCCGGCGGCGGCCAGTTCGGCCACCTCGCGTTCGCGCGGCGAGAGGCGGTCTCCGTAGCCGGGGCGCCCCGGGGAGCGGCGGCCGCGTTCGGGGCGGTGGGCGCGGAGCAGGGCGCGGGCGCGGGAGGCGTCCCAGATCGCGCCGAGCTCGACGAACGTCTCGACCGCCTCGGTGAGTTGGTCGGTGTCGGGGGTCAGCCCGCCGTCCTCGGCGGCGTGCGCGCAGCGGAAGCGGGCCTCGGCGGTGAGTGCGCGCTGGTAGGGGCGGCCGAGCTCCGCGTACCGCTCGCCGGCCCGGCCGAGGAGATCCACGGCGGTGGCGGGTTCGCCGTCGGCCTCGGCGAGCAGGGCCTGGCACCACAGCAGCGCGATCCGCGCCGAGGGCGCGTCGCGGCCCTCCAACCCGGCGGCGAACTCGGTGACCATCTCGTGGGCGTCGGTGGCGCCGGTGTGCCGTACGGTCGCCTCGACGGCCCACGGCGCGAGTTCGGCCGCCCACACCCACACCTCGGACTTGCGCATCCGCGCCCAGGCCTCCGCCGCCTCCTTCGCGGCGCCGGGCACGTCGTCCCGGGCCAGGGCGAGTCGGATACGCGCCCCGGACGCCGCCGCCACCAACGGCACCGAGCCCTGCGCGGGCGCCGGGATGCCCTCGCCGTCCAGCCACTGGCCCATCTGCGTCCAGTCGCCACGGGCGAGCGCGAGTTGGCCGAGTACCACGCGGGCGTCCTCGGCGATCATCGGCATCTGCCCGGACTCGGCCACGTGCGCCTCGCAGCGCCCGGCGAGACCGGCCCACCGACCGGTGGACCAGTCCAGCAGCAGCCCGGTGCCGTGTCCGGTCTGCTCCTGGTAGGACGCGCCGCTGCGGGCCGAGTGGTACAGGCCCTCCTCCAGCAGCTTGGCCGCCCGGTCGTAGTGGCCGAGGAGCACGGCGGCGTCCGCACAGTTGCACAGGCCCCGGGCGACGTGCTGGGAGTCGGCCGGATCGATGCCGTCGCGCGGCAGCTCGTCCAGCAGCCGCCAGGCGTCCGGGTCGCCGATACCCAGCAGCACGGAGACGGTGTTCGCGGCGACGGCCAGCTTCACGGTCTCGTCCCCGCTGTCCTCGGCGGCGCGCTGCGCCCGCCTGAGCCAGGACATGCAGTGACCGAAGGACGCGGTGGGCCAGTAGGGGATCGCCAGCGAGGACATCACCCGGGCCGTCAGGGCGGGCTGGTCGCCCAGCTCCTCCACCGCGCGCTCCATCTCCGCCCGGCCCTCGACCGCCAGGCCGAGCTGGTTGGCGAGCAGCAGTCCGAGGTCGAGCCGGACCCGGCCACGGACCTCGGCGGGCAGCTCCCGGTCCTCCACGATGTGCCGCAGCACGCCGACCGTCTGGTCCGAACGCAAGCCGACCACCGCGCTGTTGGCGAGCAGCGGAGCCAGCCGGACCCGGGCCTGCGCGGGCAGCGAGGGATGACCCAGCGCCTCCTCCAGCAGCCGCACCGCCCGCTGGTGCTCGCCGCGCTGGGCGCAGCCGGAGGCGGCGCGCTCGACGGCCCGAGCCCAACCACCGAAGTGCCCGCTGTCGCGGCGGTGTTCGGCGACACGCGCCCACGGCACCGGCTGCCTGCCGGCCAGCACCTCACCGGCGGCGCGGTGCAGCCGGGCCCGTTCGGGCCCCGGTATGCGGGCCGCGAGCGCCCGCGCGGCGAGCGGGACGGCAAAGCCGTACCGGTCGGCGGCGAGTTGCTGGACGACGGCGGCGGCAAGGGCGGCGGTCAGCGCCGGCGCGGCCTCGGCCGGCGGCAGCCCGGCGGTGCGGGCCAGCTCCCGCAGGCTGGCCGGCTCGTCCAGCACGGCGGCGGCGTGGGCCAGTTCGCGGGCGGCGCCGGTGAGCCGGGCGGCGCGGCCGAGCACCAGGTCGGCCAGGCGCGGCGGCACTCCGGCGGCGTCGACGTCGGCGGCGGTCCGGCGCCGCCGGTCGTCGAGGCCACCGGCGGCGAGTATCCGCAGCAGGTCGGCGACGACCTGGGCGACGCCGCCGGAGAGCCGGTGCAGCCGGGCCACCAGGTCGGGCCCGACCCGGTCGGCGCCGAGCGCGGCGAGTGCGGCACGGCACGTCCACTCCTCGTCACGCGGGCCGAGTTCCTGGTGCAGCACGGTCAACTCGGCTGGGTAGCCCACGGGTTCACGCAGCGGCAGACCCGGGTGCGGCAGCTCCTCGGGGCGGTGGGCGAGGACGACGCTCAGCCCCGCCGACGGGCGTTCGAGCAGGTCGCGCAGGACGGCGGCGACGGGTTCGTTCGCCAAGTGCACGTCGTCGACGACCAGCAGCCGGCGGCCGGTGCCGCGGGCGAGTGCCGCCAGCCGGGTCAGGGCGCTCGCCCCGCCCGGATCGGCGGCACCTGCGCCGTCTCGGTCTCCGTCTCGGTCTCCGTCCGGGGCGACAAGGGCGACAAGGTCGTGTCGCGTGCAGCGCAGCTCCAGGCGCGGCGCGGCGGCCGGCTCGGGGAGGGAGAGCAGTCGGCGCACCAGCTCGCTCTTGCCCGTGCCGGCCGCCCCGGCGAGCAGCAGGACCACGGGGTCGTCACCCGAGGTGAGCAGGGCGCCCGTCCGCCGCAGGGCCTCCTGGTCACTTTCCGTGACGTTCCCGCTTTCCTGTGGAGTCATGCGGCGTTTTCGCTTTCTTTGCGTATACGTACTTCCGAGGTCCCTGATTGCACAGTGTCCACCGAGGCGGGCAGCTTGGCACCACCACCGGTGACAAAACCTCGCGAGACCGCGCGAAGCGGTCGCGGCGCCGGGAGCCGGCGTGGCGGCTAAGGAGCACTGATGAGCACAGCAGCACAGCCGTGGTCCAGCGCGGTCCTGACCTGCCCGGGCGAGAGCGCGCCCGGCCGGTCTGCCGCACGGGGCACCGCCGGGCGGCCGGTCCTGGGTCCCCGGCCGGAGGAGGTCACCGCGGCCGCGATGACCACCCGGGCGTCCTGCTGTCTGGCCGCGACCCGGGAGGCGGCCCCTGCCATGCGGCACTTCGCGAGTGGGATGGCCCGCTGCTGGCTGCTCTCGGAGCGGGTGCAGGAGGCGGTGTCGGTGATCGTCACCGAACTCGTCGCCAACGCCGTGCTGCACAGCGACAGCCCGGAGGTCTCGCTGTTCCTCACCGTCTCCCCCGACACGCTGCGTGTGGAGGTGCGGGACTCCGGCCACTGGCGTCCCCGGCAGGAGCCCCGGGTGGAACCGCTGGACGCCGACGTGCCGTGCGGCCGGGGACTGCCCCTGGTCGAGGCGTACGCCTCGCGCACCGCGACACTGCCCTCGCCGCGGGGCACCCGGGTCGTCGCCGACATCGACCTGAGCCCGGCGGACGGCCCCGCCGGACACCACGACACCGGGCTGGCCGGTCCGCTCGACGCCCAGCGCCACGTCACCGGCCTCGGCTGACGGACACCGCCGCGGTCGGGCCGCGCCGGCCGGTACGCGTTGGTCGGGTCGCGCTGGTCAGGTGGCGGGTGGCGGTCGTAGGGTCGGGCGCGGGCGCGGCGCGTTCGGCGCGTTCGATCCGGAGGGGAAGACCGCAGCATGCGAGACCACAGTGACCAGCCCGGCGGCGAGCAGCCCGAGGTGCATGTCGAGCGGCGAGGGCGGGCCGGGTACCTCACCCTCAACCGCCCCCGCGCGCTCAACTCGCTCAACCACCACATGGTCCGGCGGCTGACCGAGGCGCTGACGGCCTGGCGGGCGGACGACTCGGTGGAGGTGGTGGTCGTCTCCGGCGCCGGCGAACGCGGGCTGTGCGCGGGCGGCGACATCCGGGCGATCCGGGAGGACGCCCGGTCCGGCGGCGAGGCCAGCCTGGCGTTCTGGCGGGACGAGTACCGGCTCAACGCGCTGGTGGCCTCCTATCCCAAGCCGTACGTGGCGCTGATGGACGGCATCGTGATGGGCGGCGGCGTGGGTGTCTCCGCGCACGGCCGGGTGCGGGTCGTCACGGAGCGGTCGCGGGTGGCGATGCCGGAGACCGGTATCGGCTTCGTGCCGGACGTGGGCGGCACCTGGCTGCTGGCCCACGCCCCCGGCGAGCTGGGCACCCATCTGGCGCTGACCGCGCGAGCGGTCGGCGCCGCCGACGCCGTGCTGTGCGGACTCGCCGACCACCACGTACCGGCCGACCGACTGCCCGAGCTGCGGGACGCGCTCGCCGAGGAGCGGCCGGACCGGGCGCTGGCCCGGTTCGCCACCGAGCCGGCGCCGGGCGAGCTGGCCGGACAGCGCGAGTGGATCGACCGCTGCTACGCCGCCGACCGCGTCGAGGACGTGCTGGCCGCCCTGTTGGCGGAGGACCTGCCGGAGGCCAAGGAGGCCGCCGAGCACATCCACGCCAAGTCGCCGACCTCGCTGAAGGTCACGCTGCGCGCGCTGCGGCTGGCGCGGCGGCTGGGCGGCCTGGAGGAGGCGCTGGAACAGGAGTTCCGGGTCTCCAGCGCGGCGCTGCGCTCACCCGATCTGGTGGAGGGGGTGCGGGCGCAGATCGTCGACAAGGACCGCTCGCCGCGCTGGTCGCCGCCGACGCTGCGGGAGGTCACGGACGAGGACGTGGCCGCCTTCTTCGCGCCGTCACCGGCCGGCACGCTCTTCGGCTGAGTCGGCCCGCCCGCCCCCCGGACCTGGGCGGCCGGCCCGCCGCGGGGCCTCGGCGGCCTGCCGCTGACGAGCGTCGGCGGCCTGTCGGTGGTACGGCCTAAGCTCGGGCGTATGAGCTACTCAGACGTCCGGGAGCTGCGCACAGCGCTCCAGACGGCCACCGACATCGCCTACGGCTGGGAGGCCAACCCGCCGGTCGACCAGCTCGCCGAGGTCTCCGACGCGCTGCGGCGCGCGCTGGCCTCGGTGCGTGCGATGGAGAGCGAGCTGGGCGGGACGACGGGCTGCCGGGAGCATCCGCGCGGCGCCGTCGACCCGCTGTACGGGGACAAGGACGACCCGCTGCCGCCCGGCTGGGGCAGGTGCCTGCTGTGCAACGACCGGCGCCGCCGCGCCGCCTCCGGCCGCCGCGCCGCCCGCTGACCCGGTCGGCGGCGGCCGGGGGCGGCGGGCGGCGGCCGGCCGGGTCAGCAGTTCTTGTAGTCGACCTTGGTGGAGTTGTAGGAGCAGGTGTCCCGCAGGCCGCCGTCGGCGCGGCGCAGCGTCGCGGTGTCCTTGTCGTTGTTCCAGACGTACGCGGCGCGCTGCTGGTAGACCGTCGCCGAGGTGTTGGTGCCCTTGCCCGTGCGCACGGTCACGGACTTGCCCGCCTTGAGGGTGAACGTCCTGAAGGTGTACTTGTGGCCGGCCGCGTCGGTCAGGGTCCAGCCGGTGAGTTTGACGTCCTTCGCCGTGCTGTTGGTGATGCGGACCCACTCGCCGTTGAGGCTGGTGTTGGAGCGGTCGTCCTTGCCCGGCGAGTCGTACCAGATCTTCGCCAGGTGCACCGAGCCGGCGGCGTGGGCGGGCGCGGCGGGCCCCGCGAGCAGTCCGGCCGCGAGGGCGACGACGGCAGTAGCGGGGAGGAGACGTATCGGGGTTCTGGACACAGCTGTGCTCCGCTTGGGCTGAAGGGGCGTCGGACGGCGTCCGAGCACGGGGAAACGCGGCCGGCCGGGAGCGGCCGGGTGCGTGTCGCCGATGCTAGGCAGCGAGCCGTCACCCGTTCGGCGCTGTTACCGAATCAGGACATGACCGCCGTGTCGGGATGGGGGTTCGCGGTGCGTCAGCTCGGGGCGCGGGTACTCACCCGTCGCCGCGTGTGCCGCCCGGGGCGCGGGGGCCGCTCCGCCGCCCTGACTTCCGGGCGGCGGCGCGACGGCGGCGCGCTGTACGGGCCTCGCGCGCCGCGCGGGCCCTGGCCTGGCCGGCGACCCGGCGCTCCTCGTAGCCGGGAGGCTCCACGGTGTGCAGGCACTGGCCGCAGGCGTAGCCGCCTTCCGGTCCCTCGATGACCGGCCAGCCGCACTGGGCACAGGTCATGGCCGTCTCCACACCCCCTGAGTCGAATGTGGATCTTAGAGCACCACGCCGGACGAACCGACAGCTTCCGGCCACGGCGCACGTCCCGCGCATCGGCCAGGGCCTAGAACACGGACCAGTCGGAGCGCTCGGTGAAGTCCTCCAGCGCGGCGAGGGCGCCCACCGAGTTGCCGGCGGCGTCCAGTCCGGGGCTCCAGGCGCAGACCGCGCCCCGGCCCGGGACGATGGCGAGGATTCCGCCGCCCACGCCGCTCTTGCCGGGCAGGCCGACGCGGTAGGCGAACTCGCCGGCCGCGTCGTAGGTGCCGCACGTCAGCAGAACGGCGTTGATGCGTTTGGCGTCGCCCCGGCTGAGCAGTCGGCTGCCGTCGGCGCGCAGTCCGTGCCGGGCGAGGAAGCCACCGGCGAGTGCCAGGTCCCGGCAGTCGGCGCTGATCGAGCAGTGCGCGAAGTAGTGGCCCAGCACGTCGTCGACGGGGTTGTGCAGGTTGCCGAAGGAGGCCATGAAGTGGGCGAGCGCGGCGTTGCGGTGGCCGTGACCGGCCTCGGACTCGGCCACCGCGCGGTCGGTGTCGATGGCCGGGTTGCCGCTCTCCTCCCGCAGGAAGTCGACGACGGCACCCCGGGCGTCGCCGGTGAGGCTGAGCAGCGCGTCGGTGACGACGAGGGCACCGGCGTTGATGAACGGGTTGCGCGGAATGCCCTGCTCGGACTCCAGCTGGATGAGGGAGTTGAAGGGGTTGCCGGACGGCTCGCGGCTCACCCGCTGCCACAGGGCGTTGCCGCCGTGCGAGAGCGCGAGGGCGAGCGCGAAGAGTTTGGAGATGCTCTGCACGGAGAACGGTTCGCGCCAGTCCCCCACACCGTGGACCTCGCCGTCCACCGTCGCCAGCGCCATGCCGAAGCGCTGGGGATCGGCGCAGGCCAGCGCGGGGATGTAGTCGGCCGGGCGCCCCCGGTCCAGTACGGGTCGGGCGGCCTTCATGGCGTGTCGCAGCAGTTCCTGGTAGTCCACGCGTTCATTGTGTCCCGCCTCGGCACACCGGGCTCCCCGGGCTCCCCCGCAAGCCTTCCTCCCGGGGTCACTGCTCGACGACGCGCATCTCGAACCAGGTCGTCTTGCCGCGCGGCTGGAGGTCGACGCCCCAGCGGTCGGAGAGGCGTTCCACCAGCCACAGCCCGCGTCCGCTGGTGTCCATGGGCTGCACCGGCAGCAGGCACGGCAGCCCGCGGGACGGGTCGCGCACCTCGACGCGGATGCGGCCCCGGTTGCGGTACATCCGCAGCCCGAACCGCTGCGCGCCGGTGTGCAGGACGGCGTTGCCGACCAGTTCCGACACCAGCAGCACGGTGTGTTCCGCCAGTTGCCCCGGCAGTCGCCACCGGGTGAGGAGTACCGTCTCGGCGAGTTGCCGCGCGACCTTGGCCGACTCCGGCCGGTTGGGCAGCTGGACCTCGTCGAGGCTGGGGTCGGCCACGGTAGTGAGATCGTCGGGGCCGAGGCCCGCCCCGCAGTCGAGTGTCGGCGCGCCGGGCGCCCCGCCTTCCCGTTCCGCCATGCGTCCCGCCATGGGCAACATGATGGCCTCTCACATGGCCTGATGTGCGCGGGTCTACGGGATTCGCCGGGCGGCCGCGGCCGCCCGGAGGGGGCCGCAGGATGGGGCGACCGGTCGGTAACCGGGGTGCCACCTGGGCGGACGTCCGGTACGCCGGGTGCGAGGACGATCACCGAAAGCGACAACCGAGGCACCGCTTAAGTCGCCCTTGAGGTTGTACTCATGTCACGTTGACGGCGGTTGCACACCAGGGTGACGCGGAACCGCCACGACGGCCGACCCGTGGCGGATCGGCCGTCGTGAGCAGAGCGCGGGGGCGTGCCGGACGCGCGTCGGGGCGCAGCGCGGCGGGGCGGCTCAGCGGAACTTGGCCTTGCCGGGGCCTTCCTCCACGAAGCTGCGCATGCCGATCTCGCGGTCCTCGGTGGCGAACAGTCCGGCGAACCAGTTGCGTTCGATGGCCAGCCCGGTGTCGATGTCCGCCTCGAGGCCGGCGTCCACGCACTCCTTCGCCGCGCGCAGCGCGATGGCCGGCCCGGCCGCCAGCCGGGACGCCCAGGCGTGCGCCTGCTCGTAGACCTCGGCGGCCGGCACGACCCGGTCCACGAGGCCGAGCGCCAGCGCCTCCTCGGCCCTGACCATGCGTCCGGTGAAGATGAGGTCCTTGGCCTTGGACGGGCCGACCAGTCGGGAGAGCCGCTGTGTACCGCCGGCGCCGGGGATCAGGCCCAGCAGGATCTCCGGCTGGCCGAGCTTGGCGTTCTCGGCGGCGATCCGGTAGTCCGCGCACAGCGCCAGCTCGCAGCCGCCGCCGAGGGCGTAGCCGGTGACGGCCGCGACAACCGGCTTGGGGATGCGGGCGACGGCGGTGAAACTGTCCTGGAGGTCGCGGGACCTGGCGACCATGGCCGCGTGGTCCATCTCGCGCATCTCCTTGATGTCCGCGCCGGCGGCGAAGACCTTCTCGCCGCCGTAGAGGATCACGGCCCGCACGTCCTCGCGGTGCGTGACCTCGGTGGCGAGTTCGCGCAGACGGTCCTGGGTGGCGATGTCGAGCGCGTTCATCGGCGGGCGGTCCAGCCGGATCGTGCCGACGCCGTCCGCGACCTCAAGATTCACAGTCATGGCGGCAGGTTAGCCCCGGGCCCGGCCGGTGTCGTGGGTGCGCCGCTGTGATCCGGCCTACGCCCTCGCCGGGGCGTGGGCCGGACCACCGCGGGTCACTGCCCCGCGCCCCACTCGCTCCACGGCATGTTCCAGCCGTTGAGGCCGTTGTCCGGCTGGATGGTGCGGTCCTTGGAGTTCCGCACCTCGACGACGTCGCCGATCATCGACTTCCCGTAGAACCAGGCGCCGGGCACTCCCGGGTCGCCGCCGCCGCGCACGTCGTGCAGCCCGACGCAGCCGTGGCTGACGTTGGCCGCGCCGAAGGTGCTCTTCGCGGCCCAGTAGTTGCCGTGGATGAACGTGCCGGAGGTGCTGAGCCGCATGGCGTGCGGCACGTCCTTGATGTCGTACTCGCCGCCGAAGCCGACGGTGGCGCCGTTCATCCGGGTGACCTTGTACTTCTCGCTGATCACCATCTTGCCGTTGTAGGTCTCGGTACCGGGCGCGCCGGTGGTGATCGGGATCGTCTTGATCACCTTGCCGTCGCGGCGGACCGTCATCGTCTTCTTCGCCGCGTCGACGACGCTCACCTGCGCCCGGCCGATGGTGAAGGAGACCTTCTTCTCCTGCGTGCCGTAGACGCCGTCGGCCCCCTCGACGCCGTTCAGCCGCAGGTCGAGCGTGACCTTGGTGCCGGGCTTCCAGTACTTCTCGGGCCGCAGGTCCAGGCGGCGGTCGCCGAACCAGTGTCCCTTGATCTCGACGGCGGGCTTCGCCGTCACCTCGATGCCCCGGGCGACCTCGGCCCGGTTGGCGACGGCCCGGTTGAAGTTGATCGACACGGGCATGCCGACGCCGACCGTGGAACCGTCCTCCGGGGTGAAGTAGCCGACGAAGGTGTCCTTGGCGACCAGCGTGGTGAAGGTGGCGTTGCGCGCCGCCTCACGGCCGTGCTCGTCGCGGGCGACGGCGTTGACCGTGTACCTGGTGGCGGTGGCCAGCGGGCGCTCCGGCTCCCACAGCGTCTTCCCGCGGGTGAGGCGGCCGGCGACCTCCCGGTCCTCGTCGTCCTTGACCGTGACGGTCGTCAGCCGGCCCTTGTCCGCGGTGACCCGCAGCCCGCCGGTGGTCGGCACGTTGGACGCGCCGTCCTTCGGTGCGATCTTGACCACCGCCGTCGAGGCTCCGGTGGCCGGCTTGTCCGACGGCTTCTCACCGCCCTTGTCCTCGGCGCCCGCGCCACCACCGCAGCCGGTCACCGCCAACATCACCACTCCGAGTCCGGCGGCCACCAGACCCCCACGCGACCGCCACCCGCCTATCGCGGACTTCCTCACGACGGCTCCCCTTCACACTGCCCGCCGCGCGTCACCGCGCGACCTCCACGCCCCCTGCGCCACCACGTGGCGAAATCGGCTCTACCGACAAGAAGCGAACCACAGGGGACCCCTGTACGAAGCCCCCTGGAATGTCACCGTTCCGTCCCGGTTTCCGACCGGCGCCCGGCCCGTGACCAGCGCGCCACCCGACACCACGACCGGACGGTGGCGGGCGTCCGCCCGGCCGGGCGCGACACGCCCGACATGCCGTCAGCCCCCGTCACCCGAACAGCGCCCCGCGCGCGGGGTCGCTCCGACCCGGCCGAAGCCGCCCGACGGGACGCGTGTCGCGGACAAGTACCCCTCCGCGCAACGGAGAACGGCCGCGCCGGCCCCCGCCGTGCGACCGGGCGGGACGGCGGCGGCAGTGGGAAAGGTCGCACTCACGCGTGTGAGTGAGGCACCTCCTACGGGAAGAATCGCGGTGAAGAGCGCCCCACACCTTCGTACCCGAGCCGCAGGAGGCTGCCCACGTGCCCTGCACAGCGTCGCCGACCAGGTGCCTTACGCGGCTCCACCGAGGGGGAGGACGCCCATGACGGAGACACACGCGGCCACCGGCCGCACCGAGCGGCCCAGCAGCACGCGCCCCGCCGCCCCGGCTCCCGCAGGAGAGGCGCGGCGGACCGTCGTCCGTGGGGACGGCTCGACGCGGCGGCCCGTGTGGCCGGGCAGTCCGCAACCGCTCGGCGCCCGCTACCACCTGGGCCCGGACGGCGTGCCGGGCACCAACTTCGCGCTGTGGGCGGGCGGCGCGGAGGGCGTGGAGGTGTGCCTGTTCGACGACGCGGGCGACGAGACGCGGCACCCGCTCACCGAGCTGACCCACGAGATCTGGCACGGTTTCCTCCCCGGCGTCCGCCCGGGCCAGCGCTACGGCTACCGGGTACACGGCCGCTGGGACCCGTGGTCCGGCGCCCGCTGGAATCCGGCCAAGCTGCTGCTCGACCCGTACGCCCGGGCCGTGGACGGCGACTTCACGCTGCCCGCCGAGGTGTACGGGCACGTCCGGGACTGGCCGGAGCAGCACCTGGCGGACACGGTCCGCGACAACCGCGACTCGGCGCCGCACGTCCCCAAGGGCGTGGTGGTGCACAGCGGCGGCACCAGCGGCGCGGACGACGAGTGGCTGGACGACCGGCGTCCGAAGACGCCGTGGGCCGACACCGTCCTGTACGAGCTGCACGTGCGCGGCTTCACCAAGCGCCACCCGGGCGTGCCCGAGCAGCTGCGCGGCACATACGCGGGCCTGGCCCACCCGGCGGCGATCGAGCACCTCACGCGGCTCGGCGTCACCGCCGTGGAGCTGCTGCCGGTCCACCAGTTCGCCCACGAGGACCATCTGCTGCGGCGCGGCCTGCGCAACTACTGGGGCTACAACTCCATCGGGTACTTCGCCCCGCACGGCGCGTACGCCGCGTACGGCACGCGCGGACAGCAGGTCGGCGAGTTCAAGGAGATGGTGCGGCGGCTGCACGAGGCCGGGATCGAGGTCATCCTGGACGTGGTCTACAACCACACCGCCGAGGCCAGCGAGCTGGGGCCGATGCTGTCGCTGCGCGGAATCGACAACCGGGGCTACTACCGGCTCGCCGACGACCCGCGCCGCTACGCCGACTACACCGGCTGCGGCAACACGCTGCACGTCGTCCAGCCGCAGGTGCTGCGGCTGATCACCGACTCGCTGCGGTACTGGGTGCAGGAGATGGGCGTCGACGGCTTCCGTTTCGACCTGGCGGCGGCACTGGCCCGGTCGATGCACGACGTCGACATGCTCTCCCCCTTCCTGGCCGTGATCGCCCAGGACCCGGTGCTGCGCCGGGTCAAGCTGATCGCCGAGCCGTGGGACGTGGGGTCCGGCGGCTACCAGGTCGGCGCGTTCCCGCCGCTGTGGACGGAGTGGAACGACCGCTACCGGGACGCCGTACGGGACTTCTGGCGCGGCGCCCTGCCGGACGTGCGCGACCTGGGCTACCGGCTGTCCGGCTCCAGCGACCTCTACGCCTGGGGCGGCCGCCGCCCCTACGCCTCGGTCAACTTCGTCACCGCCCACGACGGCTTCACCCTGCGCGACCTGGTCAGTTACGAGCGCAAGCACAACGAGGCCAACGGCGAGGACAACCGCGACGGCACGAACGACAACCGGTCCTGGAACTGCGGCGCCGAGGGGAGGACGAACAACGAGGAGGTCAACGCCCTGCGGCGGCGGCAGCTGCGCAACATGCTCACCACGCTGCTGCTGTCCACCGGCGTGCCGATGCTCGTCGCCGGTGACGAGATGGGCCGCACGCAGGGCGGCAACAACAACGCCTACTGCCAGGACAACAACATCGGCTGGCTCGACTGGTCGCTGCTGAAGGAGCCGGCCTGGCGGAACCTCTTCGACCTCACGACCCGCCTGATCGCCCTCCGCCGCGCGCATCCGGTGCTGCGCCGCAAGGCGTTCTTCTCCGGCCGGGCGCACGGGCCGGAGGGGCTGCGCGACCTGGCCTGGTTCGCGGCCGACGGCTCGGAGATGACGGAGGCGGACTGGTTCGCGCCGAGCACCACGCTGGGCATGTACCTGTCCGGACGGGACATCCCGCAGCGGGACGCGCGCGGCGAGCCGGTGGTCGACGAGAGCTTCCTCGTCGTCCTGCACGCGGGCCACCAGCCGCTGGACTTCCCGCTGCCGGGCCCCCCGTGGGCGGACGCCTACGAGCTGGTCGTCGACACCTCGCGCGAGTCGCAGGCCCGCGCCCCCGCCACCCGGGCAACGGCCGGCTCGGCGGTCAGCGTGCCACCGCGCAGCGTCCACCTGTGGCGCGTGGACGTCTCGTAGTGACACCCGGCACTCCCCGGCGGAACGTTCCCCCGCGTCCCCGATCTGATGACCGGCCCCGTCGCCCGTAACCTCCCCCTCCCCAGCGGGAGTTGGGCCGACCATGCGCCGTCACGCAGCCGTCGCCACGCTGGCGGTCGCCGCCGCCACCCTGGCGACGACCGCCGGATGCCTCACCGTCAGCCCCGCCGCCGAACCACCACCGCCGCCGCGAAGGCGGTGATGCCCGGCAGGAAGCCCAT
>NZ_VJYK02000679.1 GCF_007097205.2 Streptomyces alkaliterrae | reverse complement strand
CGTCCGCCCCACCCCCCTTGCGTCGGCGTCCCCGGGGCGCTACGGGTTCGACCGGCGGGTGGTGGCGGATGGCCGACACCCGACGGTCCGACGCGGCTTCCGGCCACTCAACCGGCACTGGAACGGGCGCTCAGCCACAGCGGGTTGGTCATGGCGACCATCGCGCCCGGCGTGCCGCCGGAGCCTGGTCGGCGGACCTCCGCCCGTACGTACGTCGACTGGGCGGCGGTCGTACGCCAGGTGAGCGCCCGGCCCGCCGGGCCCGACCGCAGCTCGCCCTGGTCGGTGAGCAGCCGGCACACGGCGTCGGCGGCGGCTCCGGATGCCTCGATCCGTACCGTCACCCGGGCGTCGGGCCCGGTGCGCAGCACCTCGCCGATCCCCGCGTGCCCGCCGCGCTCGTCGACGGCGGAGAACCGCAGGGAGACCGCCGACGACTCGGCCAGATAGCTCCGGCCGGCCCGGACCGCCGCCAGCACGTCCCGCCGGGTCAGGTCGTCGGCCCGTACGACGGTCTGCGGATGCCCGACGACCTGCGGCTCCCGGTGCGCGTCGCTGCAACCGAGCGCCGGAACCCACCGCGCGGGGCCCCCGCGGCCCGCC
>NZ_VJYK02000678.1 GCF_007097205.2 Streptomyces alkaliterrae | reverse complement strand
CCGACAAGCCGCCCGCCCGCTACCGCCGCGCGGTACCGATCTGGGCGGACGGCAACCTGCCCGACCTCACCCGCGTCGTCCGCTCCACCGCCGTCCTCGCCGCCGTCCGCGACGCGACCGCCGGCACCTGCCAGGACGAGTCGGCCGCCGCGCCGTTCGCCCACGGCCGCTGGCTGTTCAGCCACAACGGCGCGATACCCGACTGGCCCGCTCTGCCCGACGACCTCGGCGAGCCCGTCACCGCCGCCGAGGTCGCCACGCTGGAGGCGCGCTGCGACTCGGTCCTGCTGTGGCTGCTGCTCAGCCGCCGACTGGCCGCCGGCGAGGACCCCGCGCACGTCCTGGCCGACACCGCCCTGCGCGTCGCCGCCGCACGCCCCGGCAGCCGCCTCAACCTCCTGCTCACCGACGGCCGTTCGATCACCGGCGTCCGCCACGGCGACACCCTCTGGTACCGGACCGCCGCCGACGGCGAACCGCCCGGCGTACTCGTCGCCTCCGAACCCGACGACCGCGACGGCTGGCGCGAGGCCCCCGAACACTCACTGCTCACCGCCACCGCCACCGGCGTCCGCACCCGCCCACTCACCCCCACGCGGGACGCGTCCCCGGC
>NZ_VJYK02000677.1 GCF_007097205.2 Streptomyces alkaliterrae | reverse complement strand
GGGCGGTAGAACGGGTGGTGGTCCGGCGGGGTGTCGGGCTTTGTGGTGTTGACGAGGACCGGCATGCCGGGGTCCTCGCGCGCCTGGTCGGGAGTGGAGGACGCCCTTGCCGACGCCGTTGGCGGCAGCGACGCTCGACGCGGTGGCCGACGGGATCGCCGTCTGGCTGGCGGGACACGCCGGCGAACCGCTGGTGGACGTCCTCGACTGGACGCTGTGCCCGCCGGGCAAACTCGTGCGCCCGGCACTGCTGTTGGAGTCGGCGGCGGCCGTGGGTGGCAGCTACGAGCAGGTGCTGCCGGCGGCGGTCGGGGTCGGGCTGGCGCACAGCGGGAGCCTCGCGCACGACGACCTCATCGATGGTGACGACCTGCGGCGGGGCCGCCCGGCGGTGCACCGCCGGTTCGACGCGGCGTCGGCGGTGCTGAGCGGCGACGCGCTGTTCTTCGCGCTCTTCCAGCAGGTCGGCGAGTGCCGGCGACGGGGGGTGCCGGACGAGGCGGTGGCGGAGGCGATGGAGATCCTGGCCGAGGCGGGTCGTCAGGCCGCCTGCGGCGTCGCCCGCGAGCTGGCGTGGAGCGGTGGGGGAGAGGGGGCCATGGGAGACGATCCGGT
>NZ_VJYK02000676.1 GCF_007097205.2 Streptomyces alkaliterrae | reverse complement strand
CCCCCACCCGACCGGTCCTCCTCTTCCGCCAGCGGCGCCGCGGCGTAGAACACGGCCACCCGCCGGGCACGCGGATCACCCGCGTCCCGCGCCGCCAACTCCTCCACCCGCCGCTCGAACTCCTCGTTCAACTCCCTGAGCGACTCCGGAGTCAGACGCGGCATCAGATCACTGACACCAGTGTTCTCCCGCCACTCCGCACCAAGCCGCCCGGCGTCCATCTCCGCCTCGTACCGCGCCAGACTCTCCACCAGGTGATCGACCTGCACCCGCCGCGCGACATCCACGAACTCCCGGGCCCCCGGCGCCCCCGCCATCGCCGCGTTGCTCCAACTGGTCAGCTCGTGCACGGCCCGCCAGCGCCGCTCCCGCCCGTCCCGATGCTCCGCCTCGGCGACAAACCCGTGCTTCGCCAGCACCCGCAGGTGGTAGCTGGTCGACGCCGACGACTCGTCCGTCCGCACCCCCAACTCCGTTGCCGTAGCGGGCCCGTGCGTCCGCAGCAACCCCAGCAGCCGGATCCGCAACGGATGCGTCAGCGCCTTCAACGCCTCCCCGTCCCGCTCCGGGTCCAGCACCCTCTTCCGCGCGTCCTCACTCATCCCCGCACGCTAACCCGAACCCCACC
>NZ_VJYK02000675.1 GCF_007097205.2 Streptomyces alkaliterrae | reverse complement strand
GGGGGCGGGGGGTGACGTTGCCTATGAGGTCGGACTCGGAGGGGTCGCCGGAGAGGACGATGCCTTGGGCGCCGAGTTCCTTCATGCGGGTGAGGAAGGGTTCGTACATCGCGCGGGAGGCGCCGGCGGTGTTGCGGGCGATGATGAAGCGGATGCCGATGTCGCGGGCGTAGGGGAGATGCTCGACGAGTTGGTCGAGCGGGTTGCCGGCGGAGGTGGCGACGAGGTCGAAGTCGTCGACGACCACAAAGAGACGGGGGCCGGACCACCAGCTGCGGTCGCGGAGCTGCTGGGGCGTGATGTCGGCCTGAGGGGCGCGCTTCTCCATGAGTTGGCGGATGCCGTCGGCCTGGGCTTCGAGGGCGGCGGCGAGGGGCGCGTACTCGACGAGGTAGTCGTCGGGGACTGTCTCCAGCAGGGTGCGGCGGAAGTCGCAGACGGCGAACTTGGCCTCGTCGGGTTGGTAGTACTCGGTGAGCTGTTTGACGAGGAGCCGGATCGTGGCGGTCTTGCCGGATTCGGTGTCGCCGAGGACGAGGAGGAAGGGGTCCGTTTCGAAGTTGAGGTAGACGGGGGCGAGGGCGGCCTCGTCGAGGCCGATGGCGATGCCCTGGTCGGGGTGCTCGAAGCCCTTGGGGATCTCGTCGGAGGGG
>NZ_VJYK02000674.1 GCF_007097205.2 Streptomyces alkaliterrae | reverse complement strand
CATGGGGTGTGAGGGTAGCGGGAGTTGGCGGGGCGGAGGCGGCGGGCAAACCAGGTAGATTCAGATGGCATGAGCACGAAGACTTCCGGCAGTTGCCTGGGCCTGTGTGTGGTGTGGGCGCTGTGTGTTGTCGGGACTGTTGGCTTCGGCCAGATGTTCTGGGCCACGGCGAGCAAGAGCGTCAACTACTACCGGGCAGCGCAGGGGACCTTCGGCGAGCCGGGGACCGTCGAACCCGGCAGGGACACCGGCGATGGGATGGACGGCTTCCTCGGCCGCCGATGCCGGGGAAGCTTCACTCCTGAGGACGGCGCCGCCCCTCTTCGGGTGTCCGTGCCGGGCGGCTGCACCATCGACGAGGTGAAGGAAGCACGGCTCGTGTCCGGCGACACCTCTGGGCGGATCACAAACCGGGACCCGGACGCGGCCATCATGTCCGGCAGCGGCGCGTGGTTCCAGTGGGCGTTGTACTCGCTTGTGATCGGGATCGTGACGCTGCTGTGTGCGATGGTCGCGCTGGGACCTGTGGCGTGGTTGGTGGAGTGGCGCAGCCGGCGGCGGAGACCCAAGGTGTCCTTGGTGAAGCCGGAGCCGAAGGTGCCGCCGGAGAAGTTGTCGTTGACGAAGGACTGAGGTGGGGGCGGGGTTTCAGGC
>NZ_VJYK02000673.1 GCF_007097205.2 Streptomyces alkaliterrae | reverse complement strand
GCCCCCGCACCCGCCCTCGTCGGCGACGAACGCTGCGACCTGCTCGTCGTCGGCGCCGGCTACAGCGGCCTGTGGACGGCGCTGATCGCCAAGGAACGCGACCCCGCCCGCGACGTCGTGCTCATCGAGGCCAAGGAGGTCGGCTGGGCCGCCTCAGGCCGCAACGGCGGATTCTGCGCCGCCTCCCTCACCCACGGCCGCGCCAACGGCCTCTCCCGCTGGCCCGACGAGTACGCCACCCTGGAGAAACTCGGTCTCGCCAACCTCGACGCCATCGAGGAGACGGTCCAACGCCACGGCATCGACTGCGACTTCGAACGCACCGGCGAGATCGACATCGCCACCGAGCCCCACCAGGTCGCCGAACTCCGCGACGCCGCCGACGAGGCCGCCCGCCTCGGGCTCAGCCGACCCGAGTTCCTGGACCGCGACGCCCTGCGCGCCCACGTCGACTCTCCCACCTTCCTCGCCGGACTCTGGGACCGCGACGGCGTCGCCATGCTCAACCCCGCCCGCCTCGCCTGGGGCCTGCGCCGCGCCTGCGTCGACGCCGGCGTCCGCCTCTACGAGCACACCCCCGCCCAGGCCCTCACCTCCGACAGCGAGACCGTGCGCGTCCGCACCCCCTTCGGCCGGGTCCGCGCCCGCCACGTCGCCCTCGGCACC
>NZ_VJYK02000672.1 GCF_007097205.2 Streptomyces alkaliterrae | reverse complement strand
GGTCAGCGGTGGGGGCGGGCGGCCGCGGCGGCCGATCCCCGGCGCTGGTAGCGCCGCAGCAGCGGCCACAGGGCGATACCGGCCAGGAAGGCGAGCAGGTGGCCCCAGTCGACCACCGGGTCGGTGAGCGTCACCAGGTCGGAGACGATCATCGTGCCGACGCCGGCCACCATCGCCCAGCGCAGCCACACCAGGTGGAGCACTCCGGCGAGCGCGGCGGCGCAGGCCAGCACCCCGTAGTCGATGCCGTAGTCGAAGCGGCTGCGGGAGGACTCCGGCAGGTGGCCGAGCGCGACGGCGGCGGCCACCGTGAGCTGCGTGGCGAGCGTGGCGAAGAGGTGCCCGGCGAGGAAGACGGCGGCCGTGCGCCAACCGCCCACGCGGCGTTCCAGCGCGGTGAGCACCAGGACGAAGCCGACCGTGAAGACGGACAGCAGCGCGCCCTTGTAGAACAGGGCGCTCGCGAAGAGCACGAACAGCGGTTCCTGGGCGAGGTTCTCCACGTCCGCGCTGGCGCCGGAGAGCCAGCGGGTGACCTGCGCCGGGTCGCCGAAGTGGATGAACAGCGTCGTACCCACCAGGACGAGGGTGTACCAGAAGGTGAACGGGGTGCCCTTGGGTGTCGGCAGCAGCCGCAGCGCGTGGACGTGGGGCGGGGGCGCGAGGCC
>NZ_VJYK02000671.1 GCF_007097205.2 Streptomyces alkaliterrae | reverse complement strand
GGCGGGGGTGAGGGTGGCGTGGGCGACCTCGCGCACGGCGTGGTGCGCGGCGGTGGTCAGCGGCTGTTCGGGGTGGAATCCGGGCAGGTCGGCGATGCCGGGGGTGAGATCGAGCAGAGCGGTGGTGGCGAGCGCGGAGTGGACGTCGGAGCGGCTGAGGTAGAGGGGGCGGCCGCCGGCGGCCTCGTCGAGCTCGGCGCGGTGTGGTGGCCGCCGCTCGGGCCAGGAGGTGCTGTCCCAGCCGTGTCCGAGGAGGACCCGGTGGTCGGGGTGGGCGCGGGCGTGCGCCCGGATCCGACTCAGCGCCTCGGCCAGGTCCGGGGCGTCGGTGAGGTCGAGGCCGGTGAGGGCGAGCCCGGTGGCGGTCGTGTGCACATGTGCGTCTGTGAACGCCGGAGTGACGAGGGCGCCGTCGAGGTGGACGACCTCGTCGACGCCGTCGGCGAAGGAGTCGGCGGCGCCTTCCGAACCCACCCAGGCGATCCGGTCGCCTTCGACGACCATGGCGGTGGCGAACGGGTCGGCGGGGCTGTGCACTTCGCCGCCGCGGAGCAGGACGGTGCGGGTGCCGGCGTCGGGGGTGGAGCTGTCGGTCATGGCCCTCAGTCTCCCCCCTCGGCGGCGGCGCCGGAGCGCGGGGGGCCGGTGGCGGCGCCGCCGCCGAGGGGGGAGAC
>NZ_VJYK02000670.1 GCF_007097205.2 Streptomyces alkaliterrae | reverse complement strand
ACCACCACCCGGCCACCGCTGGATGACCGCGCTACCCTCCGCCCGCACGCTCGACGACCTCACCATGCCCGGCACCCACAACACCTGCGCCCTGATCGGCGGCCCCTTCGACACCGCCAAGTGCCAGTCCCTCACCCTCCCCGAGCAGTTGGCGCGCGGCGTCCGCTACCTCGACATCCGCTGCCGTCCGTTCGACGGCGCGTTCACCATCCACCACGGCGCGATCTACCAGCGCCGCAACTTCCACGACGTACTGACCGACTGCCGCGCGTTCCTCACCGCCAACCCCGGCGAGACGATCCTCATGTCCGTGCAGAAGGAGCACTCGGACGCGCCCGCCGCCGAGTTCGCCCGCATCTTCCACGACGTCTACCTGCGCGACCACGAATTCGAGCGCTGGTTCCACCGCGCCCCCGGCCGCATCCCCACCCTCGGCGAGGTACGCGGCCGCATCGTCCTCGTCGCCAAGGCCCCCGGTATCGGCGGCCTCGACCGCTACGACGGCAACCTGCTGTCCGTCCAGGACGAGTGGACGCTGCCGACCGCCCGCAAGTGGGACGCCTTCCAGCACCACCTCGACACCTCAGCCGCCGAAGGCCCCCACACCACCCGCCTCGCCGTCAACTACCTCAGCACCACCGGCGGCGACCTCATCCCCTACCCCCGCCGCTACGCCG
>NZ_VJYK02000067.1 GCF_007097205.2 Streptomyces alkaliterrae | reverse complement strand
GACACGACCCCGTCCGGACCCCGACGCCCCACCAGGGAGGCCGGACCAGCACACCCGCCAGGGAGAACAAGACATGCCAGCGACCCACGGGACGAGGCGCCGCCGCTCCGCGCTCGCCGCGGCCGCCGTACTCGCCGCACTCACGGTGACCGCCACCGCCTGCGGCCCGACCGACGACAACGCCGCCGCCAAGCCCGACGCCTCAGCGGACGGCAAGCCGGACGGCTCCGCCCGCGACGGCCTCGACCTCAGCCTGCCCAAGGACCTCCCCACCTCGTTGGAGGACCTCGACAAGTGGCGTGACGGCGGCTGGCGGAACTGGGACGAGAAGGACTGGCTGCGCGACGCGGCCGACTTCGTCAACCCCTACATCAAGGACCTGTGGAAGCCGGAGCGGATGCACGAGGCCGAGTCCGGCGACAAGGAGGTCACCGAGGAGGACATCGCCGCCGCCTCCACCTCCGCCGACGACCCGGCACCGCGCGCGGTACGCGCCCAGCGCGTGGCGACCCCGTACCACCGCAACGCCGCCCCGGTGGGCAAGGTCTTCTTCGACACCCCGAAGGGCCCGGCCGTCTGCTCCGGCACGGTCGTCAAGGACCCGCGCAACCCGGGGAAGTCCAACCTGGTCGCCACCGCCGGACACTGTGTGCACGGCGGCAAGGGCAAGGGCTGGTTCCGCAACATCATGTTCGTGCCTTCCTACAACGACCGCGGACGCCCGGCGAACCAGATCCCCACGGCGCCCAAGCAGCAGATCAGCCCGTACAAGCAGTGGTGGGCGACCTGGGCGCAGACCACCGGCTACTGGATCGAGCGCGGTGACGCCGTCAACGGCGCCGCGGGTGCCGCCCAGGACTTCGCCGTGCTCCAGGTCAAGGCGGAGGACGGTTCGGGGAAGTCGTTGGAGGAGACCGTCGGCGCCTCGCTGCGGATCAACTTCCGCGCGCCGCGCCCCGGCCAGCTCTCCGGCCTCAGCTCCTACGGCTATCCGGCCGCGCCGCCCTACGACGGCGCGCTCATGCACACCTGCACCGACCGACCCGGCCGGCTGACCGTCGACCCCACGCAGCCGCAGATGTACCGCATCGGCTGCACCATGACCGGCGGCACCTCCGGCGGCGGCATGTTCGTCACCGGCGCCGACGGCAAGGCGGAACTGGTCTCGGTGAACTCGATCGGTCCGCGCCCGGCGACATGGCTTGCGGGCCCGTACCTGGGCGGCTCGGCCAAGGGCGTCTTCGACGCGATCAGCAAGCGCTTCGCGGGCAAGAACTGACCCGGTACGGCAGACGGCCCGACCCACACCTGCGAGGTGGGGTCGGGCCGTTCGGCTGTGTGACGCCTGCCGCGTGACGCCTGCCGCGCCCCGCCGACGTCAGCGGGCGGCGGCCAGCGGGCTGCGCACCGTGTCGCTGCCGGGGACCGGCGCCGAGGCGTCGGTCCCGAGCTCGACGATCCGGTTGCCGGCGTCGACGTGCACCACGCGCGGCACGTAGGCACGCGCCTCGGCGTCCTCCATCTGCCCGTAGCTGATCAGAATGACCAGGTCACCGGGGTGCACAAGGTGCGCCGCGGCACCGTTGATGCCGATCACGCCCGAGCCGCGCTCGCCCTCGATGGTGTACGTCTCCAGCCGGGCGCCGTTGGTGATGTCGACGATGTGCACCAGCTCGCCGGGCAGCAGATCGGCCGCCTCCAGCAGGTCGGCGTCGACGGTCACGGAACCGACGTAGTTCAGGTCGGCCTCGGTCACCGTGGCACGGTGGATCTTGGACTTGAACATGGTGCGCAGCATGAGGAACTCCCGCTTTGACTGCTCCCTGCCTGCTTCGCAGGTCAAGGGCGTTCCTACGGAGCCTACAACGACACGCGCGCCAGGTCAGCCCTCTCGGCTGTTCCAGCGCTCACACCGACGGTGCCGACATCGCGGCCCGCCCGCGGGACTGATCGGCTCAGCCGCCGCTCTTGCGCCGGAACGACCGCTGGTTGGCAGCCGGGCCGTGGGCCGCACGCACCTTCGACGCAGCCGGGTTGGCGGCGGCTTCGGCCGCGTCCGCCTGCGCACCGCGCTTGCGCGCCAGGGCCTCGCGGAACTTGGCCTTGAGGTCGTAGTTGCCGTCGCCGTCCGGCGCCAGAGGGGACGCCTCGGGGCCGGCCGGCTCCGAACCTTCCGGGGTTGCGGGCTCTGCGGTCATGGTGGCCTCCTGGTTTTCGGGGTGATCAAGCACAGCTTGTCATGCCTGGCGCCCGCGCCGTCATCCCGCACCGTCCTCGGCCCGGGCTCTCGCCGCCAGGTGAACGGTTCTCAGCCGCTGCGGCGTACGCGGGCGGCCTTGCGGGCCTCGGCGAGCTTGCGGGCCTCGGCGGCCTTTCGGGAACTGCCACCGCCGCGGGAGGGGCTCTTGCTGGTTCCGAGGCCGCGGAAGGGCGCGTTGCCGTTCTTGGGCCGGGTGCCGGCGGGCCCGCCGTCGAGCGGAATGCCGGACGGAGCCCTGGCCCCGGTGATCCGGCTCAGCTCCGCCTCGCCCGAACGCACCCTGGTGACGGTCGGCTCGATGCCGGCCCCGGTCAGCATCCGCGTCGTCTCGCCGCGCCGGCCGCCTTCCACGAGCGTGACCACGCTGCCGGACTCGCCGGCGCGGGCGGTGCGGCCGGCCCGGTGCACATAGTCCTTGGGGTCGGTGGGCGGATCGACGTTGACCACGAGATCGAGATCGTCGACGTGCAGGCCACGGGCCGCGACGTTGGTCGCCACCAGAGCGGTGATCCGACCGTGCTTGAACTGCTCCAGGGTCCGCGTGCGCTGCGGCTGGGATCTGCCGCTGTGCAGGGCCCCGGCGTGCACCCCGCTGGCCCGCAGATGCCGGGTGAGCTGGTCGACGGCGTGCTTGGTGTCGAGGAACAGCAGTACGCGGCCGTCGCGGGCGGCGATCTCCGTGGTGACGGCGTAGCGGTCAGGGCCGTGGACGACCAGCACGTGATGCTCCACCGTCGGGGCCGTACCGGCGGAAGGGTCGACGGAGTGGACGACGGGGTCGTGGAGGTAGCGGCGTACCAACTGCTCGACGTCGCGATCCAGCGTGGCCGAGAACAGCATTCGCTGGCCGTCGCGGTGCACCCGCTCGAGAGCGTCGACAACCTGCGGCAGGAATCCCAGGTCGCACATCTGGTCTGCCTCGTCCAGCACGGTGATCCTCACCCGTCCGAGGCTGCAGGCGTTGCGTTCGATCAGATCGTGCAGTCGTCCGGGGGTGGCGACGACCACCTCGGCTCCCTCGCGCAACGCGGCGACCTGCCGGCCGGTCGACACGCCGCCGACGACCGTGGCCATCCGCAACCGCAGTGCCTCGGCGTACGGTGCCAGCGCCTCGGTGACCTGTTGGGCCAGCTCCCGGGTGGGCGCGAGGATCAGAGCGAGGGGCTGCTTCGATGGGGCACGCCGCCCGGCCGTGCGTGTCAGCAGCGGCAGGCCGAAGGCGAGCGTCTTGCCCGACCCGGTGCGCCCGCGCCCGAGGAGGTCGCGCCCCTCCAGGGCATCGGGGAGAGCGGCGGCCTGGATCGGAAAGGGCTCGCGTACCCCGAGTCCGCTCAGTGTCCGCAGCACCTCCGCCGGAAGCCCCAGCTCGGCGAAGGAGACGGCCGGGGGCCGCGCCGGCGTCGTGCCCCCGGGCTGGGCGGGGCCGCCGGGAGCGATGCCGGAGTCGTCGGGATGCTTCATGGACAGCCTTCCGCAGGGGGAACGTACCGAGGAAGGCCCGGCAGGACGGAACAGCCCACGCAAGCGGGACCGAACAGGCGGTATCGCCCACCGCGACGACCACGCAAACGCACGACGGTAACACGGCGGGCCCCGGCGGACGGCGCGGGAGACCCGCGTCCGCTGATGCCGACGCCTCGTCGCCGGCGTCCCCGCGGAGGCCACCCCGGTCTGCCCGGCCACGTTGGAGGGGCGCGGATCTCCGCCCGCGGTCCGAGCAGTTCCGAGCCTGTCGACAGAGGAAGGGTCTGCATCGATGCCCGGACCGCAAGAACTCATCGCCTGTCGCGGGTCGCCGTGAGCCAGGTGAATGCTCTGCTGATGTCCGTCTGGGAGACGATGCCGACGAGGGCATGGCTTTCCCGGTCCAGGACGAGCACCCGGCTCTCGCCGGCTCCGGCGAGTCGTGACAGGACATCGGTGACGGGCTCATCCGGAAACGCGGTGGTGACCTCGTCGATCGGGGCCATCACCGCGGCGAGGCTCGTGGATCCCCGCTGCGGCACGGGCACTCGGTCGACGCGGGCCACCGTCACCAGCCCGACCGGTGATTCCTCGGCGTCCACCACGGGGAACGCCGTATGCCGGTACTGGCCGAAGGGCGCGCCGGCCAGGAACTGCTCGACGGTCGTCGTCGCGGGCACGGTCACCGGGTGGGGCGTCATGATGTCGCGCGTCCGGATCCCGGCGAACACCCCACGCAGCTGCGCCTGGCGGCCCTCGGCGGTGGCGGCGGCGATCAGGAAGCCGCCGATCAGGGCCATCCACAGGCCCGCGAAGGTGCCGGTGACCAGGATGGACAGAAAGCCGTAGGCGACCAGCAGCCAGCCGAAGCCGCGGCCGGCCGCGGCGGCGATCACCGTCGACCGCACCGGGTCGCCGGTGAACTTCCAGACGACCGCGCGCAGCAGCCGACCGCCGTCGAGGGGCGCGGCGGGAATGCTGTTGAACAGGGCGAGCAGGATGTTGATCGCGGCCAGCCACGCGACGGCCTCGACCAGCGGGCCCGGTGCGGCCAGCACGTCCAGCCAGACGGCAGACGCCGCGAAGAGCACGCCGAGCACCGCGCTGGTCAGCGGCCCGACCCCGGCGACACGCAGTTCGACGCCCGGGCTCGGCGTCTCGCTTCTGAGCCGGGCGACGCCGCCGAGCATCCACAGCGTCATGTCCTCGACCTCGATCCCGTTGCGCCGCGCGACGATGGCGTGCGCCACCTCGTGGGCCAGGATCGAGGCGACGAACACCACCGCCACCAGCAGTCCCAGCACCCAGTACACGGCCGTCGGGTAGTCGGGATAGAGGCGGACGAGCCGTCCCCCGGCGAGGGTGACGGTCACCAGCAGGAAGATGACAACAACGCTCCAGTGGACGGCCACCCGGACGCCCGCGATCCGTCCCAGCGTGAATGTGCCTTTCACCGTCCGCCTCCGCTCGCCACTCGTCCAGGCCGTGGACCCACACGGGACCGGGTACCCCGGATCGCGTTCGGTCCCCGGCGGCTCGGCGGGAGAAGCGAACGGGACCCCACCCGGTGGGTGGGGTCCCGTTTCCGCGCGGCGGGCCTCAGACGGTGTGCGGGCGGAGGGCCGCGGCCAGTTCCTCGTGGACGCGGGCGCGCAGGCGGGTGCCCTCGGCGGTGTGCTCCTCCTCGAGCACCTCGCCCTCGGCGTGCACCCGGGAGACCAGGCCGCCGTCGGTGTACGGCACCAGAGCCGCCAGCTCCACCGCGGGCCTGGGCAGCTCGCGGTCGATGAGGTCGAGCAGTTCGTCGATGCCTGCCCCGGTGTGCGTGGAGACGGCGATGGCGTGCCGCTCGGCGCGCAGCAGGCGCTGCACGACCAGCGGGTCGGCGATGTCGGCCTTGTTGACGACCACGATCTCCGGCACGTCGGTGGCTCCGACGTCCCTGATGACCTCGCGGACGGCCGCCAGCTGCTCCTCGGGCGCCGGGTGCGAGCCGTCGACCACGTGCAGGATGAGGTCGGAGTCGCCGACCTCCTCCATCGTGGAGCGGAACGCCTCGACCAGGTGGTGCGGCAGGTGCCGGACGAAGCCGACGGTGTCGGCGAGGGTGTAGATCCGGCCGCTGGGCGTCTCCGCCCGCCGGACGGTCGGGTCCAGCGTGGCGAACAGGGCGTTCTCGACGAGGACGCCGGCGCCGGTGAGTCGGTTCAGCAGCGAGGACTTGCCGGCGTTGGTGTAGCCGGCGATCGCCACCGACGGCACCTGGTAGCGGCGCCGCTCCTGCCGCTTCACGTCGCGGCTGGTCTTCATCTCGGCGATCTCGCGGCGCATCTTCGCCATCTTCTCGCGGATGCGCCGACGGTCCGTCTCGATCTTGGTCTCACCGGGACCACGGGTGGCCATGCCGCCGCCGGACGAGCCGGAGCCGCCACCGCCCATCTGCCGGGACAGCGACTGACCCCAGCCGCGCAGCCGGGGCAGCATGTACTGCATCTGGGCCAGCGAGACCTGCGCCTTGCCCTCTCGGGACTTGGCGTGCTGGGCGAAGATGTCGAGGATCAGGGCGGTGCGGTCCACCACCTTCACCTTGACGACGTCCTCCAGCTGGATCAGCTGGCCCGGGCTCAGCTCGCCGTCGCAGACGACGGTGTCCGCGCCCGTCTCCAGCACGATGTCGCGGAGTTCCCGCGCCTTGCCGGAGCCGATGTAGGTGGCCGGGTCGGGCTTGTCACGGCGCTGGATGACGCCGTCGAGCACCATCGCCCCGGCCGTCTCGGCGAGGGCGGCCAGCTCGGCGAGGGAGTTGTCGGCCTCCTCGGCCGTGCCGGACGTCCAGACGCCGACGAGCACCACGCGCTCCAGCCGCAGCTGCCGGTATTCGACCTCGGTGACGTCCTGAAGCTCGGTGGAGAGGCCTGCGACCCTGCGCAGCGCCGCGCGCTCGGAGCGGTCGAGCTGGTCGCCGTCACGCTCGTCGCTGAACCCGTTACCCCAGGCGACGTCCTCTTCCATCAGGGCGTCGGCCCGGCGGTCGGTCTCGGTGCTGCGCTGGCCGCGGTGCGAAAGGGAAGAGGAGAAGGTCATCGTGTCCTAACGTCGAGAGTGCGTGAGTGCTGTGGAGTGCTTCCGTCGGAAGTGTCCCTGACGGGGCAACGCGCCGGCGCGGTGGTTCATTCCCGTTCCGCCCAGGAGGCGGTGCGGGAGCCGGCGGTGCGGGCTCGGGTTCCCCGCGACGCGTAGATGGTCGCACGCCGGAGCCGGCCCGTCACCCGCTTAATCCCGGCCGTCGTGTCGGCTCCCGCTCAGAGGGCGGGTTGCGCGGCTCGGAAGACGTCGTAGACGCCGGGCACCTCGCGCATGGCGCGCATCAGCGCGGGCAGCTCGGCGGCGTCCTCCAGCCGGAGGGTGTAGGTGTGCCGGACCCGTTGCTGCCGGGGCGGTTCCACGGCGGCGAACAGCACGGCGGCGCCCTGGACGGCGATGGTCTCGGTGAGGTCGGCCAGCAGGTGCGGGCGGCCGAAGGCCTCCGCCCGCAGCGTCACCCGGCAGGAGGCGTCGGCGCTGGGCCGCCAGCGCACCGGCACCGGGGCGCGCCCGGTGCCGGCCATCCGGGCCACCGAGGCGCAACCCTCCCGGTGCACGGTGACGGCGCCGCCGCGCACGGCGAAGCCGGTCACCGGGTCCGGGGGGACCGGCGTACAGCAGCGGGCCAGCCGCACGGGCCGGTCGGGCAGCCCCTCGGCGACGGCCGCCGACTCGGTGCGGGCGGTCCTGCGGTCGCCGCGTGGCGTCTCGGCGGCGGTCGGCTCGGCGACGGCCGGGGCACCGGCCGGGTCGGCGGCGGCCGGGTCGGCGGTCACCTCGGGGGCGGGCGGTTCGCCGGAGGTGGCTTCGGTGGCGGTCGCATCGGAGGTGGTCGGCTCCGGGGCCTTCGGGCCGGGGCCCGGCTCCTCCGGGTGGGCCTCCAACCACCGCCGGATGGCCAGCCGGGCCGCCGGTGTGCGGGCGTGCTCCAGCCAGTCGGGGGACGGCCCCGAGGCGCCGCCCTCGGCGGCCATCAGGAGCTGCACGGCGTCACCGTCCCGCAGCACCGTGCCCAGCGTGGTGAGGCGTCCGTCGACCCGGGCCCCGACACAGCGGTGGCCGTTCCCGCCGTGCCGGGCGTAGGCGGCGTCCACACAGGTCGCGCCGGCGGGCAGGTGCAGGGTGACTGAGTCGGCGGTGCTGCCGAGCTCGGCGACGAAGACGGTGATCTCGCGATCCTGGGCGAGGTCGTCGCGCAGTTCGGCCCAGAAGGTGTCGGGGTCGGGGGCGTGGCTCTGCCACTCCAGCAGCCGGGAGAGCCAGCCGGGCCGGGTGGGGTCGGCGCGCTCGCCGTCGGTGTCGCGGTCGGCTTCGGCGTCCTCGGCGCCGTCCGTGCGGTGCGGGTCGCCGAGCGCGATCACTCCGGCCTCGGCGACGCGGTGCATGCGGTGGGTGCGGACCAGCACCTCGGCCACCCGCCCGGAGGAGTCGGCGAACGCGGTGTGCAGCGACTGGTAGAGGTTGAACTTGGGTACCGCGATGAAGTCCTTGAACTCCGAGATCAGCGGGGTGAAACAGGTGTGCAGTTCGCCGAGCACCGCGTAGCAGTCGGCCTCCTCGCCGACCAGGATGAGCAGCCGCCCGAAGTCGCAGGGGCCGAGCCGGCCGCGTTTGAGGCGGTAGCGGTGCACCGAGAGGTGGTGTCGGGGTCGGATCAGCACCTCGGCGCCGACGCGCGCCTCCCGCAGCACGCCGCGGACCACCTCGGCCAGCTCCTCCAGCGGGTCGGGCTCCTCCCGGTGGGCGCGGATGAGGGCGTCGGTGCGGCGGTGCTCCTCGGGGTGGAGGATCTCGAAGACCAGGTCCTCCAGCTCCGTCTTCAGCGCCTGCACCCCGAGTCGTTCGGCGAGCGGGATGAGCACGTCGCGGGTGACCTTGGCGATGCGCGCCTGCTTCTCCGGCCGCATGACGCCGAGCGTGCGCATGTTGTGCAGCCGGTCGGCGAGTTTGATCGACATGACGCGGACGTCGCTGCCGGTGGCCAGCAGCATCTTGCGGAACGTCTCGGGCTCGGCGGCGGCGCCGTAGTCGACCTTCTCCAGCTTGGTCACGCCGTCGACCAGGTACGCGACCTCGTCACCGAACTCGGACCGTACCTGATCAAGCGTCAACTCGGTGTCCTCGACCGTGTCGTGGAGCAGCGAGGCGGTGAGCGTGGTGGCCTCGGCGCCGAGTTCGGCCAGGATCAGGGTGACGGCGAGCGGGTGGGTGATGTAGGGCTCGCCGCTCTTGCGCATCTGGCCGCGGTGGGAGGACTCGGCGAGCACGTAGGCGCGGCTGAGCGCGTCGAGGTCGGCGCCCGGGTGGTGTCGGCGATGCGCCTGGGCCACGTGTTCCAGGGCGTTCGGGAGGCCGCCGCGCGGGGTGGTGCCCAGCAGGGCCGCGCGCCCGAGTTTCCGCAGGCTCCTTACCGCGCTCATCGGCAGCCCCCTCGAGGTGTCGCACCATCAGTTGCCTGATGCTACCGACCTCACCACAGACGGCTGACAGGCGTCCGGAGACCGTGTCCGGGATCACTCCATCGAGCGAAGTGTAGTCGGTCCGGGCGGTCAAGAAGGCGACGCCTCCGCACAGTTGGCGGGGCGTGGTGGGTGAACGGGTCCCGATAGTCCGTCGCGGGGCGCCCGTTCAGTGTCGGAGCAGCGCGGGGTCCACGATTCCCTCGGCGACGATGACGGCCGGGCCGGTCATCTCGACCTCCCCGTCCGGGTGCTCGGTGATGAGCAGCCGTCCGCCCGGCACGTCGACCGTGTAGGTCGCCGGTCGGCCCTCCGCCGCCGGGTCGACACCGTCCCGCCGGGCCGCCGCGACCATCACCGCGCAGGCGCCGGTACCGCAGGAGCGGGTCTCCCCCGAGCCGCGCTCGTGCACCCGCAGCGCCACGTGGTGCGGGCCGCGGGCCACCACGAACTCGACGTTGGTGCCCTGCGGGTAGGCCTCCGCGGGGGTGACGCGCGGGGCGTCCAGCAGCGGGCCCGCGTCGTCGAGTTCGTCGACGAACACCACGGCGTGCGGGTTGCCCATGTTGACGTTGCGGGCGGGCCACTCGCGCGCGCCGACCGCGACGGTCACCTCGGACTCCGGGAGGCGCGCCTTGCCCATGTGGACGGTGATCGAACCGTCCTCGTTGATGCTCACCCGGCGCACTCCGGCGCGCGTCGCCACGGCGAGGTCACCGGTCTTGGCGAGCGCCATGCGCTCCAGGCAGTGCGCGAACACCCGCACGCCGTTGCCGCACATCTCGGCGACGCTGCCGTCGGAGTTGCGGTAGTCCATGAACCACTCGGCGGTCTCCGCCATCGAGCGCGCCTCGGGGTGGGCGGCGGAGCGCACCAGCCGCAGCAGCCCGTCGCCGCCGATGCCGGCCCGACGGTCGCACAGCCGCGCCACGTCGGCGGCGGTCAGGTCGAGCCGACCCTCCGGGTCGGGAATGATCACGAAGTCGTTCTCTGTGCCGTGTCCCTTGAGAAAGGTGATCGGCTGGGCTGCGCTGCTCACGGCACGATCGTACGGGAGCGACGAGAGCGAGGCGGCCGCCGGCGGCGCGCGGCGCGGCGTGCGTCCGGCGGGGCGCTGGGAGCGGCTCAGCGCAGTCGGGCGACGCGCCAGATCGCCAGCAGCACCAACGTGCCCACGATCACCGCGTACAGGGCCACGATCCGCCAGTCGGCGCGTTCCCTGGAGCCGCGCGCGGGCAGGCCCGGCCAGGCCAGTCCGACCCGGCGCGCGGCCATCATGCCCCAGCCCGCCGCGCAGCAGCTGATGAGCAGTCCGAGCATCGCCACGACGGCGCCGCCGTCGCCGAACTCGAAGGCGAGCGGGAAGGCGAACATCAGCGAGCCGACAAGCGCCAACGCCACGATCGGCGCGACCTGCCAGAGCCTCATCTTCCGCGGCGGACGCAGCTCGGCGTAGGACTCGCCGCCGTCCTGGTACGTCGGTTCGCCCTCTCTCAGGACGTCCCGCCCGTCGTCCGACGGCAGAGCGTCGTCCAACGGCAGAGCGGGGTCGTCGCCGTCACGAGGGCCGGCCTCCATCGCCACGCGCCCTCCCAACTCCCGGCATTGCGGCTCGAGCGTCGATGATGGCACGTCCGGTGCCCCCGTCCGGCCTGTCTGAGCTTCCCGATGCCATCACGTGATCAGGCTGTGACCGGGCGCTCCAACAGGGCGACGGCGCGTTCGGCCAGTTCGCCCCGATCCGCGGCGGCGCCGCTGAGCCAGCGCACCCGCTGGTCCTTGCGGAACCAGGTGTCCTGGCGGCGGGCGAAGCGTCTGGTGGTCCGGACGGTCTCCGCGCGCGCCTCCTCGAGCGTGCAGTCGCCGGACAGCGCGGCCAGTACCTGCTGGTAGCCGAGCGCCCGTGACGCGGTCAGTCCCTCCCGGAGTCCGAGCTCCGCCAGTTCCTCGACCTCCGCGACCAGTCCCTGCTCCCACATGCGGTCCACCCGCGTGGCGATGCGCGCGTCCAGCTCCGGTCGGGCGACGTCGACGCCGATCTGGAGCGTCCGGTACACCTCGCGTCGGGCTCCGGGCGCGGGCAGGTTGGCGGTGAACGGCCGACCGGTGATCTCGATGACCTCCAGCGCGCGCACGATGCGGCGGCCGTTGCCGGGCAGGATCGCGCGGGCGGCCTCGGGGTCGGCGGCGGCCAGCCTCCGGTGCAGCTCCCCTGGGCCGACGTCGGCCAGTTCGCCCTCCAGCCGGGCCCGGACGGCCGGATCGGTGCCCGGGAACTCCAGCGCGTCCACCGCCGCGCGCACGTACAGGCCCGAGCCGCCCACCAGCACGGGGGTGCGGCCCTCCGCAAGCAGTCGGTCGATCTCGGCGCGCGCCATCCGCTGGTACTCGGCGACGCTGGCGGTGACCGTCACGTCCCACACGTCGAGCAGCCGGTGCGGAACGCCCTGCCGCTCCTCCTCGGTCAGTTTGGCGGTGCCGATGTCCATGCCCCGGTAGAGCTGCATGGAGTCGGCGTTCACGACCTCGCCTCCCAGGTGGCGGGCGAGGGCGACGCCCAGGTCCGACTTGCCTGCGGCGGTCGGGCCCACGACGGTGACGACCTGCGGCGCCCCCACGGGTTGCGGCGCGTCGGCGGGCTGGGGCAGGTCGGCGGGGTTGCGTACGGAGTTCACGCCCCAAGTGTTTCAAACCGCGTGCAGCCCGAACGAGCGACGTGACGGCCGCGGGCTCGGCTTCGTTGCCGTTGCGGGGTCCCGTCACTGGCACGCGGTGCCCCTCAGCCGAACAACCTTTGGAGTGGTCATGGGCATTTTCTCCTGGCTTCACGGCAAGCGCCGGAGCACCGGGGCGGCGGCCGGAGAGCCGCCGGCACCGGAACGCCAGGGCGACCAGCGGTCCGACGAGGCGGCCGACGGCGAGCAGCCCACGGTGACGACGCCCGCCGCGGACGAGGCGGCGGCGTCCGAGCGCTCCACCGAGCGTGCGGAAACCACCGCCCGCACGGCGGACGAGGGCGCGGCCCAGGGTGCGGAAGCGTCGGCGACCACCACGACGGCCGACGTCGACGCCGACAACAACGACGGCAAGACCGACAACAACGACGGCAAGACCGACAACAACGACGGCAAGACCGGCGCGGCCGACGGCAAGACCGGCACGGCCGAACCGCAGCGCGGCGCCGCCTCCGACGAGGCCGGCGAGAGCGCGCCGGCCGAGGCCGTGGCGGAGGACCGCGCGGAGGCCATCGAGGCGGACGCGGAAAGGGCCGAGGCGGACGGGCCGGATACGATCAAGGACGCCGCGGACGCCGCGCCGGAGGTTCCGGCCGAGGAGGCCGCGGACGAACGCGTGGGTATCCCGCAGCAGCAGTCCGCGCGGCGGGCCGCCGACAGCACGGCGGGCGACGGCGCGCGCCCCTAGTTCTCGTCGGGCCCGTGCGGCGACGGCCGGGACCGCCGTCTCCGGCCGAACCCCGTCGATTCACGGAACCCATCCAAGGGAAGGTGACCACCATGGGACTCATGGACAAGGTCGGCAAGGTCAAGGACCTGCTCGGTCAGCACAGCGACAAGGTCGGCGAGGGTCTGGAGAAGGCCGCCAAGGCGGTCGACTCCAAGACCAAGGGCAAGTACAGCGACCAGATCAAGACCGGCACCGAGAAAGCCAAGGAGGCCGTGGGCCGCCTCTCCGAGGAGGACAAGTCCGAGGGGAAGACGGACGGGAAGTCCGAGGGGAAGACGGACGGCACCGGGCGCAAGGACGCCTGAGGACCGCCGGGCGGGGCGGGACGGCTGCGAGCCGCCCCGCCCCGCCGCCGTTCAGGACCAGGCGGCGACGAGGTATCCGACGCCGTAGGGCGCGCTGTCGTACAGCAGCTCACCGCCGAGGCGGGCGCCGGACGCCGCCCCGGCGAGCACCTGCCATGGGGCGCGGCCGGAGACCAGCAGTTCGGCGGCGAGCCCCGCGTCCAGCTCCGCCAGTGCGGCGGCGTCCGCCGCGCCCAGCGCCCGGGCGAGCGCCGCGTCGAAGTCGGCGGCGCGCTCGTCGAGGTAGCCGGGGGCCTTCAGGGTGCGGCAGGCACTGCCGTCCCCCATGACCAGCAGGGCGACCCGCTCGGCACGGTCGGCCAGTTCACGGCCCGCGGCGGCGCACTCGGCCGGCGGTGCCTCGCGGAAGGCCCCGTGTCCGACCACGGGCGTGCCGTTCCAGGAGACGCGTTCGAGCAGCCGTCCGGCAACGGCGAGCGAAGCCGGCAGCGGCCGCGGGCCGCCCGCGCCCTCCCCCAGCGTCGTGTCCAGGTCGACGCCGAACGCGGCGAAGCCGCCCCGGCTGCCCGCCGGGTACTCCCCCGCCTCCTCGGCCGACTCCACGGGCCCGATGGTGACCAGCAGGTCGGGGCGGGCGGCGGCGACGACGGACAGCGCGTCCGCGCACGCCGTCCGGGCCTCGTCGAGCTCTCCGGCCGCACCGGCGGCCAACTCGGGTACCAGCAGCGGCGGGCAGGGGCACATGGCAGCGGCGACAAGCATGATCGCAGCCTAGGCGCTTACCGCCCGGCCCGCCGGTCCACCACCGCCACCCGGCGGCTCACGACGAGCCGGCCCGGGCCGGTACACGGCGGTGCGGGCCGGACACCGCCCGGCGCTCAGCGCGCGGCGCAGCCGTCGACGGCCGGCGGCAGCGGCTCGGGGACGCCCACCTTGGGCAGACCGAGCAGCACGCCGCCCGAACCGCTCTGCTCCGGGGCGGCCTGCCGGGCTTCCCAGGCGTCCCCCGCACGCGTCCGCCGCACGCTCTTGGTGGGGCCCTCGGCGAGCAGGTGGTGCGGCGCGGCGTAGGTGATCTCGACGGTGACCATGTCGCCGGGGCGGACCGGCTCGTCGGGCCGGGTGAAGTGCACCAGGCGGTTGTCGGGGGCGCGCCCCGACAGGCGGCGCGTGGCGTCGTCCTTGCGGCCCTCGCCCTCGGCGACCATCAGCTCCAGGGTGCGGCCGACCTGCTTCTTGTTCTCCTCCCAGGAGATCTCCTCCTGGAGGGCGACCAGCCTCTCGTAGCGCTCCTGGACGACCGCCTTGGGGATCTGGCCGTCCATCTCGGCGGCGGGAGTGCCCGGCCGCTTGGAGTACTGGAAGGTGAACGCCTGCGCGAACCGCGCCTCCCGCACGACGTGCAGGGTCTCCTCGAAGTCCTCCTCGGTCTCGCCGGGGAAGCCGACGATGATGTCGGTGGAGATGGCGGCGTCCGGCATGGCGGCGCGCACCTTCTCGATGATGCCGAGGAACCGCTCCTGGCGGTAGGAGCGCCGCATCGCCTTCAGTACCCGGGAGGAGCCGGACTGCAGCGGCATGTGCAGCTGCGGCATCACGTTCTCCGTCTCCGCCATGGCGGCGATGACGTCGTCGGTGAAGTCCCTCGGGTGCGGGGAGGTGAAGCGGACGCGCTCAAGACCCTCGATGCGGCCGCAGGCGCGCAGCAGCTTGCTGAACGCCTCCCGGTCGCCGATGTCGCTGCCGTAGGCGTTGACGTTCTGGCCGAGCAGGGTGATCTCCGTGACGCCCTCGCCGACCAGCGTCTCGATCTCGTTCAGGATGTCGCCCGGCCGGCGGTCCTTCTCCTTGCCGCGCAGCGCGGGCACGATGCAGAACGTGCAGGTGTTGTTGCAGCCGACGGAGATCGACACCCAGGCGGCGTAGGCGCTCTCGCGGCGGGTGGGCAGCGTGGAGGGGAACGCCTCGAGCGACTCGGCGATCTCGACCTGCGCCTCCTCCAGCACCCGGGCGCGCTCCAGCAGCACGGGCAGCTTGCCCACGTTGTGGGTGCCGAAGACGACGTCGACCCAGGGCGCCCGCCTGGTGATGGTGTCGCGGTCCTTCTGCGCCAGGCAGCCGCCGACTGCGATCTGCATGCCCGGGCGCGACGCCTTCCTGGGCGCGAGCTGGCCGAGGTTGCCGTAGAGGCGGTTGTCGGCGTTCTCCCGGACCGCACACGTGTTGAACACGACGACGTCGGCGCCGTCCGATCCCTCGGGGGCGCGAACATAGCCGGCGTCCTCCAGGAGGCCGGCCATCCGCTCGGAGTCGTGCACGTTCATCTGGCAGCCGAAGGTGCGGATCTCGTAGCTTCGGCCCTGGGTGTCCTGCGCGGTCATGGACACAAGGGTAGGCGTTCCCGGAAGCGGCCCGCTCCGCCCTGTGGACAACTTCCCCGCCGACGCCTCGCGCGTCCCGTGCAACGGGCGTTGCCGGGGCGGTCCACGGGTGCCAGGCTGACGTGATCACGGGGGCCGGTGACAAGGGGTGGGGCGATCTTGGACGTTGTGGTGGTGGTCCACGCGCGGGACGCGGTGACGGACTTCCTGTCGGTGCTGGAGGAGACGCGCGACCGGGAGACAACCGTGCTGACGGTCGCCGCCGACGGCGCCTGCCGAGCCGTGCGGCTGCCGGCCCGCGGCACGACGGCCGAACGGATCGGGGCGCTGACCGCCGCCCGCACCGAGCGGCCGCACACCCACGCCGCCGGCGGCCCCCCGCCTGCTCCGGCGGCGTCGCTGGCGGACGCACTGGCTCTGATCGCCGCCGGGGGCCGCCCGTTGCGGGTGTGGACGCACTCTCCGGCCGACGACCGCCCGGACCGGCGGGCGCTCGGCCTCGCCGTCGCCCGGCTGGCCCCCGGCGAGGTGCGGCACGCGGTCGGCGCTGCGGCGCACCTGCAGTTCCTCGCCGAGGAGACGCGGCCGCTGGACGCCCGTCTGGTGGCGGCCAAGCTCGACTTCGTGAACCGGCACCACGCCGCGCTGCTCCACGACGACCCCCTCGCACCCAGTCTGGACACCGCCCGGCTGCCGTCCGTCGAGCGGTTCTTCCGCGCCGACCGGCGGCAGAGCGACCGGTTGTACGCGCTGATGTCCAGCCTGGGTGAGGACGCCGCCGAAGTGGCGGACCCGTGGGAGTTCGAGACCTCCGGCTACGAGGCGGAACGGCTCGACGCCACCACCGCCTGGATCAGCCGGGTGTGCCCGCCGGGCGCCGAACCGCTCGTGGAGCTGGGCGCGTGCGAGGGGGCGCTGACCCGGCGGCTGGTCGACAAGGGCTACTCGGTCGTCGCGACCGAACCGAACGCCGTCTTCCGGGAGCGGCTGGCCCGCGGCGTCGACCGCGACCGGGTGACGGTGACCGCGGACGACCTGGCCGCGCTGGCCCGTGCTCCCCGCCGGGCGGGCGGCGCGCACCTGCTGGTGGAGATCCTGTACTACGGGCAGCCGCTGGAGCTGCTGGACCGGCTGCCGGGTGGGCCGCTGTTCGTCGCGCTCGCCCCTGAGCGGGTCTGTGACCTGCTGCGTCCATGGCTCGGGCGGTCGGCGGCGTGGGCGGCGGAAGAGGAGCTGACGCTGGTCGCGCCGCGCGTGGAGCCGGTCTGCGGCGGCCGGGCGTATCTGCGCAAACGCGGCAGCGTCGGCCTGCTGCTGCGCCGCCGCGACGGGTGATCCCGGGCCCGCCGCCCGACCACGTCTGCCGCGCACGGGCGGCGGATGGCAGGATCTGCCGCATGGTGGAGTTCGACCGACGCGCGCGCCGCGGCCTTGTCTCGCTGGTCGCGGCGGTGCTGGCGCTGGGGCTGCTGTGGTGGCTGCTGCCCGCCGGCAGCACCGGGCCGTCCGGCAGCGCGGTCTTCGCCACCGGCGCCCGCTCGGGCGTGTACGACCGGTACGGCATCCTCCTCAGGGAGCAGCTGGGGACCGAGTTGCCCGACGTCGACCTGCGGCTGCGCCCCAGCCAGGGATCGGTCGACAACATCGAGAAACTGGTGGCCGGGAAGGCGGACTTCACCATCGCCCAGGCCGACGCGGTGTCCGCCTACCTGACGGCCAAGGGGAGGGACGCCGACCGGCTGCGGGCCTGCGCCCGGCTGTACGACGACTACGTGCAGCTGATCGTGCTCGCCGACTCCCCGGTGCGGTCGGCCGCCGACCTCCGCGGGCTGCGGGTGGGCGTGGGGCAGCGGCAGTCCGGGGTGCGGCCGGTCGCCGAACGGCTGCTGCGGGCGGCCGGGCTCGACCCGGTCGACGACGTCACCCGGATCTTCGAGGGCATCGGCACGATGCCGCGGCTGCTGGAGGAGGGGAAGCTGGACGCCTTCTTCTGGACGGGCGGCCTGCCGACGTCGGCCGTCCAGGACCTGGCCGCCAGAACCGACATCCGGCTCGTCGAACTCGGTGAGCTCGTTCCCGCGCTGCACGCCCAGGACGCCCAGGCCAGGCACTACCGGGCGGCGGTGATGCCGGCCGACGCCTATCCGAGGGTGCAGGGCGGTCAGGCGGTGCAGTCGATCGCGGTCGCCAATCTGCTCGTCACCACCGACCGGGCCGACGCGGCGCTGACCGAGGGACTGACCCGGGCGCTGATCAACAGCCGGGACCGGATCGGCCGTCAGGTGCACGCGGCGCAGCGGGTGGATCTGCGCACGGCGATCTACACCGACCCGCTGCCCCTGCACGAGGGCGCCCAGCGCTACTACCGCGCGGTCAAGCCCTGACGTCCCCGGCCGCCGCCGCGCTGCCGCACTCGACGGCCGGCCGCTCGACCCCGACCCGGCCGCCGGTGACGGCCGTGACGCAGGTGCGCAGCGCCTCCTCGTGCACGCCCGGCAGCGCCGCCGCGAGATGACCGTCGGGCCGTACGACCAGCAGGGTGTGCGCCGGGGCGTCGGGGTAGGACTCGGCGACCAGGAGCTGCGTCGGCACGGGCAGTCCGCGGACCGTCGCGGCGAGTTCGGGCATCACCCCGGCGTTGAGCCAGTGCCGGCTGTCCCACACTCCGGTTCCGGGCGCGACGAGCACCACCAGCAGGTCGCCGCCGAGCCGGTGGGAGAGCGGTCGGGAGTCGCCGCTGAGCGCGGTCACGGTGACATCGGCGGCGCGGCCGCCCAGCGGTAGCGCGGCCGGCAGGCTGAGCCCGGCCGGTGGCGCGAGCGGCGAGGCGGCGTGCTCGGGCGGGGCTCCCAGGGCGCCGCGCCCGAGGTGGCCGTCGGTGAGCAGACCGAGCCGGTTGCGGGCGCCGCCGGGCAGCAGGGAGCGCAGCGGGCCGCCGCCGCGCACCAGCGGAAGTGCCTGGTCGACGGCGCGCAGCCGGCGGACGACGGCGCCGCGCCGCTCGGCCTCGTAGCTGTCGAGGAGGGTGTCCGCGCGGCCCTCGTGCCAGGCCATGGCGAGCTTCCAGGCAAGGTTCTCGGCGTCCCGCAACCCCTCGTCGACCGCCTGGGTGCCGAGGGCGCCGAGCAGGTGCGCGGCGTCGCCGGCGAGGAAGGCCCGGTCGACGCGCCAGTGCCTGGCCAGCCGCTGGTGGGCGGTGTGCACTCCGGTGTCCAACAGTTCGTAGGGGGTGTCGCTCTCCCCGGCGAGTACGGTCAGGGTCTCCTCCACGGACCGCAGCAGCGCTTCGGGGGTGACCAGTTCGCCCCGGGGCGGCAGCAGCCAGTCGAGCCGCCACACGTCGTCGGGAAGCGCGCGGGCGCACATCTCGGCGCCGGTGCCGGGGAGTTCCTGGTGGAGCACGGCTTCGTCGGGCCACGGCAGCCGCGCGCGCAGCGCGGCCACCGCGTGGCGTTCGACGGCCGTCCGGCCGGGGAACCGCACGCCGAGCAGCTTGCGCACGGTGGAACGGGCGCCGTCGCAGCCGACGAGGTAGGAGCCGCGCCAGGGTTCGCCCTGCCGCCCGGCCGTGTGGACCTGGATGCCGTCGTCGTCCTGGGTGAGGTCGACGACCCGCCCGGCGTGCTCACGGAGCACCAGGTCCTCGCCTCGGACGGCGCTGCGCAGGGCTTCGGTGAGGTGGTGTTGCGGCAGGTGCAGGGGCGCCTCGGCGGCCGTGAAGTCACGCTGTTCGACCACCTGGCCGCGGCGCAGCGCGCGCCAGACCATCCAGCGGGTGCCGGGCAACACGTCGGGGGCGACGAGCCGTTGGGCGAACGCGGCGGTGTCGGCCCGCAGCACACAGCTCCGCGCGGGGCGCTCCGGTGGCGGCCCCTGCTCGGCTTCCAGCAGGACGATCGGTACCTCCTGCCGGGCGAGCGCGAGTGCCAGTGCCAGCCCGACCGGGCCGGCGCCCACGACGATCACCGGTTCCACGGCGCCGCCCCCTCGTCCGCGGGGCGGCCCAGGCGATCCCGTTGCCGGGAGTTCGCCGGCTGTTGACGGCCCTGCTGCGTGATCACAACGGGTAGTGCAACCCAACGCCCGCCGACCCGTCAAGTGAGCACGGGGGCGCACCGCGCCGTCGGCGGAGGGCCTGCGCCCTCCGCCGACGGCTCACGGCCGGCCGGAGCGGGACGTCACTTCGTCTGCAGCGCGTCGTCCGCCTCGACGTCCGGTTCGGCCTTGGCGACCTTGATGCCGGTCTTCGCGCGCCGCCCGCGTGCCTCGATCCACTTGGCGATCCAGGCGAGCACCATGCACATCGCGACGTAGATCGTGCCGACGACCAGGATCACGACCACGTACGGGTAGTCGCCGTTGACCAGGTAGTTGCCGGCCAGTTGGCGTCCGACGTACAGCAGCTCCTCGTAGACGATGATGTAACCGAGCGAGGTGTCCTTGAGCGTCACCACGAGCTGGCTGACCACCGTCGGCAGCATGGAGCGCACCGCCTGCGGGATCTGGATCGTCAGCATGACCTGGCTCTTGCGCATGCCGATGGCGTAGGCCGCCTCGACCTGCCCCCTGGGCACGGCGAGGATGCCGGCGCGCAGCACTTCCGCCTGCACGGCGCCGTTGTAGAGCGTGAGACCGAGCACCAGCGCCCACATCGGTTCGGTGGTCAGGAAGCCCGCCCAGATCACGAAGATGGTGATCAGCAGCGGCACGGCCCGGAACAGCTCGATGAACGCGACGGCCAGCCAGCGGATCGGCAGGTGGTCGGAGAGGCGGGCGACGGCGAGGAGAGCGCCCAGCAGCAGGGAGAGCACACCTGCCAGCACAAACGCCTGGAGAGTGGCGATCATGCCGTCGACGATGCGGTCCGGGACACCCTCGTACTGGAAGATCTCCCACATCTCGGGCGCCAGTTGGCCGGTGCTCTCGATGCGGAGGAAGGCCCACACGACCAGGGCCACCAGGCCGGCGACACCGACGATGGACAGGACCCGGTTGCGCGCCCTGGCCTTGGGGCCCGGCACGTCGTAGAGGACTGAACTCATCGCGCGACCTCCAGCCGACGCTCGAGCAGCCGGAACAGGCCGCTGATGGTGAAGGTGATGACGAGATAGGCGAGGGCGACCCACATGAAGACGACCATGATGTTGTAGCCCATGTCGCTCAGGTCCTTCTGGACACCGAACAGTTCGGTGACGCTGAAGGCGCCGGCGATGGCCGAGTTCTTGGTGAGGGCGATCATGATGCTGCTCATCGGGGCGACGACCGTACGGGTCGCCTGGGGCAGCACGATGAGGGAGAGGGTCTGCCCGAAGGTCATGCCGAGGCTGCGCGCGGCCTCCGCCTGGCCCACGGCGACGGTGTTGATGCCGGAGCGCACCGCCTCGCAGACGAACGCCGAGGTGTAGAAGCCCAGCGCGAGCACGCCGAGCAGGTAGGTGCTCATGCCCGGGAAGAGCACCATCGGCACGATGAAGAAGGCGATCAGGAACAGCAGCACAAGCGGGGTGTTGCGCAGCAGCGTGACCCAGGCGGCGCCGAACGCGCGCAGCGGGGGCACGGGCGACACCCGGAAGCCGGCGATCACCACACCGAGCACCAGGGCGAGCACGGCACTGGCCGCCGTCAGCGAGATGGTGCCCAGGAAGCCTTCGCGGAAGAGCGCGAAGTTGTCGAGCAGTACGTTCATCAAGGTCTCCGCGGTTCTCCGCGCGGGCGGCGAGTTGGGTGGGCGGGACGGCACCCCGCGCGCCTTTCGGGG
>NZ_VJYK02000669.1 GCF_007097205.2 Streptomyces alkaliterrae | reverse complement strand
GCCCGCACCCGCTGTTCGCCGGTCTGGTCAAGGCGGCGGTCGCCCGGCGGCAGGAGGGCTGAAACGTGACGGCAACGCCGCGCGACGAACCGCGCCAGTGGCCGGTCCTGGCCAGCAGCACCCCGTTCACCGGCGCCAAGACCAGCATGGTCACCGACCGGGTGGAGATGCCCGACGGCGGCGTCATGGAGCGGGACTACCAGGCCCACCCCGGTTCCGTCGCGGTGCTCGCGCTCGACGAGCACGACCGGGTGCTGGTGCTGCGCCAGTACCGGCACCCGGTCCGGCACAAGCTCTGGGAGCTTCCCGCCGGCCTGCTCGACGTGCCCGGTGAGAACCCGCTGCACGCCGCGCAGCGGGAGCTGTACGAGGAGGCCCACGTCAAGGCCGCCGACTGGCGGGTGCTGGTCGATCTCTACACCACGCCCGGCGGCTCGGACGAGGCCGTGCGGATCTTCCTCGCCCGCGACCTCGCCGACGCCGACGGCGAGCGGTACGTCGGCCACGCCGAGGAGGCGGACATGGAGACGGGCCGGGTCCCGCTGGCCCGGCTGGTGCGCGGGGTGCTCGCCGGCGACCTGCACAACAGCTGTCTGGTCGCCGGAGTGCTGGCGGTCGGCGCCGCCCGCGCCGAGGGCGGGCCAGACGGGCTCGACGCCCTGCGGGACGCCGAGGCACCCTGGCCCGCCC
>NZ_VJYK02000668.1 GCF_007097205.2 Streptomyces alkaliterrae | reverse complement strand
GGTCGTCGGCTCGCTGGCCCTGCTGGTCGTGGCCTCCACCTTCGCGCTGCAACTCGTCTACAAGGACTACTACGACTGCGTCGACGACGCGCTGACCATCTCCTCCCGCGAAGCGTGCGAAGACCTCCTCCCCGAACGCCTCCGCCCCATCCTCGGCGAACGCGACTGACGCGCGGCGGCGCCGCGGCGCCGCGTCGTCGCGTCGTCGCCTCCCGACACCCGCTCCCACACGGGCCCACCCGGACGAGACCGTGGGCGGCGGAAGGCCCGCACCCGAGCACCCGGCCCGGCCGCCGCAGGAGCCGGCGCGGGCGCTCAGCCCACCCGCAGAGAACGCAACCGCCATGAGCGGGCGGCCGCACCGGCCCGGCCACTCCTCCTCCCGGACCGGCGGGAGCCAGCCGAGGGAAGCCGCTGATCCCGGGGCCAGCGAGGGAGAGCGCGGAGCAGCGGGCCGCGCCGCGACGGCCCGCGCTCGGCACCCGGCTCGGGCGCGGCCGCAGCCGGCGCGAGAAGGCGCTCCACACGCGGAGGACGCAACCGCAGGAGCGGCGGCCGGTCTGGCGCGGCCGCCCACTCGGCCCGGATCCGCGGGAGCCGGGCGGGGATGCGTGTCGTCGCACGGGCACGTGGTGCAGTGGTGTCGGCCCTGTCGTCGGGTGGCTGCGGCGGGGCGGTTACCGGTCGCTTGGCGG
>NZ_VJYK02000667.1 GCF_007097205.2 Streptomyces alkaliterrae | reverse complement strand
GCCCCCTCCCCGGTCTCTGGCTCGCCACTCTCGGCGTGGCCGCCGCCTACCTCGTCCACCGGCTCCTCCCCGCCGTGCCGATGCTGACCGCAGCCGTCGTCCTCGGCCTTCTCGCCGCCCACCTCCCCTCGGTACGCCGGCTGGTCCGCGGGGCCGCGCGCCCCGGCCTGTCCCTGGCCGGCCGACGCCTGATGCGGCTGGGCATCGTCCTGCTCGGCCTGAAACTCAGCCTCGGCGACGTGCTGGGCATCGGCTGGGCGGCCGTCGCCGTCGTCCTGACCACCGTCGCCGCGACCTTCCTCGGCACCTGGTGGCTCGGCCGCCGCATCGGCCTGCCCGGCGACCAGCCCCTCCTCGTCGCCGCCGGCTACTCCATCTGCGGCGCGTCCGCCGTCGGCGCCGTCGGCCAGGCCCGAGACAGCGACGAACGAGACGCCGCCACCGCCGCCACCCTCGTCACCCTCTGCGGCACCCTGGCCATCGTCGCCCTCCCCCTCCTGCAACACCCCCTCGGACTCGCCGACGAGGCCTTCGGCCGCTGGGTCGGCGCGAGCGTGCACGACGTCGGCCAGGTCGTGGCCGCCGCCCAGACCGCCGGCGACGCGGCGCTCGGCGAAGCGGTGGTCGTCAAACTGATGCGCGTCGCCCTACTCGCGCCCCTGGTAGCCGCCGTAGCCGTGGCCGCCCGCGCCCGCCGCACGACCGCCCAGGCCACAAC
>NZ_VJYK02000666.1 GCF_007097205.2 Streptomyces alkaliterrae | reverse complement strand
GCTCCGTTGGCCGCCGTGCCGCTGCCCCGCCGGCCAACGGAGCACCCCGTCCGACTCCACGCGGTCGTCACCGATCCGGACGTGGAACTGCTCCGCCGACTACGAGACGCCCTGGAGGAAAAGCTGTGACATCCCGTCCTGTGCACCACGACCGCGAGGAACGTCTCGCGCCGTCATGAGACGTGCCCTGAGACAGCGTGCGGGGAGGAGGCAGATGATGGCGGTGGAGCCCGAGGTCTTCGACGAGCTGAGGCGGCTGCGCACCCGCGTGCCGCATCTGACGGGCTCGCTGGCGGCCAGCGTCGACGGGCTGGTGCTCGCCCAGGACACCGGCGGCGTCGAGCCGGAGGGGCTGGCGGCACTCACCGCGGCCGCGCTCGGCGTGGCGCTGCGGGTGACCGACGCCACCGGCCGGGGCGCCTTCCGCGAGCTGGTCGTACGCGGCGAGCACGGCTACGTCGCCACGTACGCGGCCGGTCCCACGGCCGTGCTGACGGTGCTCGCCGAGCCGCGGGCGAACGTCGGACGTCTGCATCTGGAGGCCCGCCGCGCGGGCGTCCGCATCGCGGAGCTGGCCGAGGGCCGGGCCGCCGCCCGTCAGTCGGGTGGCGGGGACCGGTCGCGGAGCGCCGATCCGGTCCGTCCGCGAAGCTCCGAGTCCGGACGTTCCGGTGTGCTGCCCTCCCGGCGCCCCGGCACCGGGTGACCCCGAGCACCCC
>NZ_VJYK02000665.1 GCF_007097205.2 Streptomyces alkaliterrae | reverse complement strand
ATGGGGTGGCTGGGGGGTGGGGTGCGGTGTTGGAAGGCGTAGCAGGCGGCAGTGGGGCCGGCCAGGAGCTCTGAGACTGTGATGTCGTAGTGGGTGGCGAGTGCGTCGCAGTCTGCGAGAGTCCAGGCTGTCTGGCCGCTTTGACGGCGAGAGACTTGTGGCTGGGTGAGGCCGATGCTGGCGGCTAGCTGGGTTTTGGTCTCGTTGGCAGCCGTCATCAGTGCGGCGATCGTCAGACGCAGAATCCGTTCTGTGGCTGTTTCCATGTCGCCTCACCCTACAACAGTCATGCGATTTCAGCATGCTTCATGTTCAGAATGCATGGTCGTGTTTGGTGTTGTCATTCGGTGTGAGCTCGCGCGTAGGGGCGAGGCGTCAGAGATGCCGGCAACCTGCCGGGAGGTGTCCTTGATCCTGCCGCCAGGCACCGCACAGTCATAGAGGTCTGATGCCGACCAGGTACCACGTGGGGTCATCAGGCTCGCAGGGTCGGTGTGGTCATGACAGTCTCGAATTCGATGGGGGGCCAGCCGGCCGAGCGAGGCTTGTCTGCGACGTCGCAGACGAGTCCACTCGATCCAGCTCACGATCGCGATCCGGAGTTCTTCACGCGTGACCCAGACACGGCGGTCAAGGACGTTCTTCTGCAGAAGCCTCAAGAAAACACGACGCCCTGACGGAACTCCTCCGGATACGGCTTCGGTACAGCGGCACCCTTCCCACC
>NZ_VJYK02000664.1 GCF_007097205.2 Streptomyces alkaliterrae | reverse complement strand
CCGCGGCACCCCACCCCGCGCCTTCCCGGTGATCTCCGCGTCTCCCGGTGCCGCCGGGCGGGTCCGGCGGTGGTGGAGCCGGCCGAGCAGCAGGCCGAGGGCGAAGCCGAGCAGATGGGACTGGTGGGCGAAGGCGGCGGTGCTCGTCCCGCCGCCCGCCCCGGCGTCCGGGCTGCGGGCGGCGAGCCACTGCACCGCGGCCCAGCAGCCCAGCGCGAGCCAGGCGGGCAGTCGCAGCGGCAGGAACAGCAGCGCCGGGTAGAGCGCGGTGATCCGGGCCCGGGGGAAGAGCAGCAGGAACGCGCCCAGCACGCCGGCGACCGTTCCGGACGCCCCGACCAGCACGTCCGTGGAGTCCGGGTGCAGCGTGGCGTGGCCGAGAGCCGTCGCCGGGCCGACGGTGAGACAGCCCAGCAGGAACGGAAGTCCGCCCACCCGGCGCTCCACCCACGGGCCGAAGAGCAGCAGGAAGAGCAGGTTGGCCGGCAGGTGCAGCCAGCCGGTGTGTACGAACTGGGAGGTGAGGAGGGTCGTCCACTCGGCGGGGCCGCCGCCCCACAGCTCGGCGGGCACCACGCCCCAGCGCCGCTGCGCGCCGGGCCCGGCCCCGGGGCCGACCGCCGCGAGCAGGGAGCCGAGCACGCATCCGGCGGCCAGGGCGTGGCTCACCGGCGCGGCCCGGGCCGCCCGCAGGAGCCGGGGTGGCCGGGGCCGCGCCGGTGAGC
>NZ_VJYK02000663.1 GCF_007097205.2 Streptomyces alkaliterrae | reverse complement strand
CCGCTACGCCTACAACGTCAGCCCCGCCTCCGACGGATCGCCGTTCGACGCGGTCGTCGTCGTCACCGACTCCACCGGCGACACCCCCGGGCTCCACGCCCCCGACGGTCTACTGGCCCACCTCGCCGCCCACACCGGCCGCGTACTGCTCGCCGTCGTCCCCTCCTGGCTGCCGCTCCCCGCGCCGCTCGGCGGACCCGACTTCTCCTCCTACACCGCCGACGAGTGCAGCTGGCTGCTCCAGGACCTCTCCGACGTCCGACTGGAGGCGCCCACCGAGGAGCGCGAGGAGGCCATCCAGAACGGCGGCGCCCACTACGCCGAGTCGCTGCCCGTCGAGTACCAGCCCAGCGCCGACTACCAGCGGCTCTTCCAGAGCGCGCTGGACGCCTCGGCCGCCCGCATCGCCCGGGCTGTCGGCGCGGTCACCGAGACCGTGCTCGCCGAACGAGGCGGCGAGGGCCGCCCGCCGGTGCTCGTCTCCCTCGCCCGCGCCGGAACCCCCGTCGGCGTCCTGATGCGCCGCTGGGCACTCGCCCGCCACGGCGTCGAACTCCCGCACCACGCCCTGTCCATCGTGCGAGGCCGCGGAATCGACACCACCGCCCTGCGCTGGCTGGCCGCCCACCACAACCCCGCCGACGTCGTCTTCGTCGACGGCTGGACCGGCAAGGGCGCCATCACCCGCGAACTGGCCGAAGCCCTCGCCCCGCACCCCGAGTTCGAC
>NZ_VJYK02000662.1 GCF_007097205.2 Streptomyces alkaliterrae | reverse complement strand
CGTATCCCCCTTCCTCTCTCCCTTCCTCCCTGTAGCGCCCGACCCCGTGTCGCCGGCCCTGACCAGAAACGGAACACATCCGATGCTCGACCTCGTCATCGTGGGCGCAGGCCCCTACGGACTGTCCATCGCCGCGCACGCGGCGGCCGCCGGCCTGCGAGCGCGCACCTTCGGACGGCCCATGGCCTCCTGGCGCGACCACATGCCGTCCGGCATGTTCCTGAAGTCCGAGCCCTGGTCGTCCAACCTCTCCGACCCCGGCCGCGCCCACACCCTCGGCGGCTACTGCCAGGGCCGGGGCCTCGTCGCCGAGCACGGCACCCCCGTGCCCATCGACACCTTCACCGACTACGGCCTCTGGTTCGCGCGCCAGGCCGTGCCCGAGCTCGACGAACGCCTCGTCGGCTCCGTCGCCCCGGCCGACGGCCACTGGCACGTCACCACCGAGGACGGCGAGACCCTCACCACCCGCGCGGTCGTGCTCGCCGTCGGCGTCATGCCGTTTGTGAACCTCCCCGCCGAACTGCGCGACCTCCCCTCCGACCTCGTCACCCACAGCAGCGACCACCGCGACCTCACCCGCTTCACCGGCCTCGACGTCACCGTCGTCGGCGGCGGCCAGGCCGCGCTGGAGACCGCCACCCTGCTCGCCGAGGCCGGCGCCGCGCCCCGCCTGCTCGCCCGCGCCGACCGGCTCAACTGGAACACCCCGCCGCAACCCCTGGACCG
>NZ_VJYK02000661.1 GCF_007097205.2 Streptomyces alkaliterrae | reverse complement strand
GGCCATCGCCGGGCAGCCCCCGCCTGCCTGCTTGCCCGCCCGCCGCCGGCCGGGCCGTGGCGGGCGGCTCCTTGCTGCCGGAGCTCGGTGACCCCCGCCGGGGGCAGCACTCGTAGGCGCCAGGCGCCACCGAGGCGCCCGGCCAGGTCCCGGCCGGGGGCGCCCGGCGGAGCGCCGGCCCTGGCGTGCGGCGCCCGCTGGGCTGTGAAGTGGCCGGGCCTTGTCGGTGCCCCGGGGCCCACCAGCGCCGCCAGGCCGTCACCGACGGTTCGCGTGTCTCGGCGCGTGGTGCCTCCCGCCCGGGGCCGGCACTCCTGGGTGGTGGGCGCCACCGAGCCGTCCGGCCGGGTCTCGACCGCCGGCGCCGGGCGGGGACGGGGTGTTGTCCGGTCTCCCGGTCGACGGGTCCCGGCCTCACACGGGACGGGCCGACGCCGTCCGGCCGTGGCGCGCCGCGGCCACTCGCCACCGGTGCTCGGCTCCTGCCGCCACCCAGGACACCCTGGGTGGCGGGTGGTTGCCATGCCGGCCGGACGCTGGGCGCCTCGCGGGCTGCGCGGTGGTCGGGGCGTTGCCGTGCGCCGGGGCGTTGTCGTGCGCCGGGGTGTGCGTGCTGCCGCCGGCGGTACGGCCGTGAGATCGGCGGGGCCCTGTCGGGAGCCGGCGCCCTTGGGTGGTGGTGCCGGCGTGCCGGGGTGGGTGAGTGATCCGGCGGCGGGAGCCGAGTGGGCGGGCCTGCGCCTGCGGT
>NZ_VJYK02000660.1 GCF_007097205.2 Streptomyces alkaliterrae | reverse complement strand
TGTGTATAAGAGACAGATGAAGTGCAGGCCGTCGGGGGTCTGGCCGCGTCCGGGCATGTCGGCGGGGACATTGGCGGCGACCTTGCGGTCGAACTCGGAGTCCATGGTGTCGCCGAGGCGCAGCTCGAGGCGGTTCATGAGCTGGTCCTTGAGCGCGGCGCGGACCTCCATGTTGCGGGTCGCGGTGATGACCACGTGGACGCCGTAGCCGAGGCCTCGGATGGCGAGGTCGGTGATGTGGTCTTCCAGGATCTCGTAGTCCTGTTTGAGTGTCGCCCAGCCGTCGATGAGCAGGAAGACGTCGCCCCACGGCTGGTCGGTGAGGGCGCCGGTGGCGCGTTGGCGGCGGTAGGAGGCCATGGAGTCGATGCCGTGGACGCGGAAGTACTCCTCGCGGCCGTTGAGGACGCCGGCTACTTCGGCGACGGTGCGGCGGACGCGTTCGGGGTCGAGGCGGGAGGCCACGCCGCCGACGTGGGGGAGGCCGGATACGGCGGAGAGGCCGCCGCCGCCGAAGTCGAGGGCATAGAACTGAGCTTCGGCGGGGGTGTGGGTGAGGGCGAAGGAGGAGATGAGGGTGCGGAGGAGGGTGGACTTGCCGGACTGCGGGCCGCCGACGATCAGCATGTGGCCGGCGGCGCCGGAGAAGTCGCTCCAGAGCACGTCGCGGCGCTGCTCGAAGGGCTTGTCGATGATGCCGAGCGGCACGGTGAGGCGGCCGGCGTGCGAGTTGTCGGGGGAGGTGAGGCCGCGG
>NZ_VJYK02000066.1 GCF_007097205.2 Streptomyces alkaliterrae | reverse complement strand
CCCACCCTACGGACGGCCGCCGGGCCGAAGGAACAATTCCACCCGCCGAGTTCCCGGCCCCGCCGAGCCCGGCGCTCCCGCGTGTCACCGACCACCCTCCCCGAAGGGCAGCACCGCATGACAGACGACCACGTCCACGCCATACAGTCCCTCGCACACGAGCTGGCCCGCGCCGGCGATGCGGGCGCGGCAGCCCGCAACGCCCTCTCCTCAACCGTCGACCTCGCCAAGAACGGTGAGCCGGACACGGCGACGGACGACCTCTGCCATGTCATCGCCTGGTTCCGCATCGAGCTGACCACCGCCCAGCGAGCCGAGCTGTCCCGACTCGCCCGAGCACTCGGCGTAGACGATCTCGTCGACGAAGCCGGTCGACCGACACCCACGTGGCCGCACCGTGACGAGCCCACCCCTGGGCTCGACACCGGCTCGATTTGAGTACGCGTACTCATCCCCGCCTCGCAGCCTCCGACCAGGATGGTGATCGTTCGCCCGCCTCCCCCGGCGGGCCCGCCGCCACTCCGCAGGAGGAAGAGCACCATGCTCGGTCGTGCCGCGAGCGCACTCGTGCCCGTATTCGGTCGCCTGACGATCAGCCGCGACCCCGGCGCGGCGCTCGCGCCGGGCAGTATCGTCGCTGCCAACCACACCTCGCTGAGCGACCCCGCGATCGTGCTGGCGGCGCTCTACCGCCTCGGCGTGGAGCCCGTCGCGCTGGCAACCGCCGGCCTGTGGCGCGTACCGCTGCTGGGACGCCTCCTCACGCGGGAGGGCTACGTCCCCGTGCACCGCCGCGATGCTCGCGCCGCCCGGACCCTCGACGGCGCGGCGGCGGCCCTCGCCGAGGGCCGCGTCGTACTGATCTACGGCGAGGGCGGACTCCCGTCCCACCGCCGCGCGGCGGAGGAGCCGCCCCGACCGTTCCGAGGCGGCATCGCCCGCCTCGCCCGCGACACCGGCGCGCCGGTGGTCCCACTCGGCCAGTCCGGCGCCCGCCACCTCACCTCCGGCAGCACCGCCAAGCAACTCGCCGGCCTCGCCACCGCCCCACTCCGCCGCCCTCGCCTCCACGTCCACATAGGCGCCCCCCTCCACCTCACCCCCGACCCCGCCATCGCCACGACCACCGCACACCACGCCGTGACCACCGCCTGGCGCGAGGCCCACACCCGCACGACGGTGGCCGCCTAGCGACCACACGGCCACGGCAACCGTCAACGACGGCAGACGAGCACCCGCCCAGGCAGGTGACGGTGAAGGCACCGTGTCTGTCGATGTGCTCGACAAGAATCGCCCGAGCCCTGGCGATCGCCTCCTCGAACGGCACCTCGTCCCTGCCGTGCACTTCGCTCAAACGCTCGGCGACGAGGCCAGGCAGCCCGGTCGGTGACGGCAGCGGCACGGCGGGAATCAGTCTGTTCGGTCACGTCAGCAGCTCCTGACGGAGAAGGACAGGTGAGGTCGCGAGTGCGACGGTGTGCCGACGCCGTTGGCACAACTTTGGTCCTTACCAGTCCCATGATCGCGCATGACCGAATCCGAAGGGCCCCGGGCTCCGCCAGCGGTGGTCCGCATCCGAGGACGCCCGCGCGGCGAGGCGAGCGGCAGTCGTCAGCGGGGGTGGTGGTTGCGGCTCGGTGGGCGGCGTTGGGGCGGTACCGCGCCGGGAGGCGGAACGGCGCCGAGAGCGGTCAGCAGGTGCGCGACCGTGGTGCAGGGGTTGTGGCGGCAGCGGTCGGGCTGGCAGTCGTGGCGGACTGCGAGTCGTTGGGCGCGGGCGGATGCTTCGAAGACGGCGTCTCGGACGGATTCGTAGTTGAAGGCCTTGCCCTTCGCGGGGTCGTAGCCGGGGAGGAGGCCGGCCAGTTCACGCTGCGCCTGGCTGGAGGTGAGATCGGAGTGGTGGTCACGGAAGTGGAGGATCAGCCACAGCTCGAAGCAGGGGTTGGACAGCGCGCACCGGATGCCCTCGCGCCGGGCCTCGGTGAGGGCCTGGTCGAGTCCGGGCGCGGGCTGCGGCGCCTCGACGTCGAGTACGCACCAGACCTCGTCGAAGCGCGCCGCGGGGTCGGTGTCCATGCGCCGCTTGTGTTTCGCCGCGGCCCGGACGAGTCCGACGGGCTCGCCGTAGGTGTTGCCGATCTCGATGGTGATCGGCTGGCCGCGTAACTGTCGTCGGACACCTTGGAGGTAGATCCGTTCGGTGTTGCTGCCTTCGACGTAGACGAGGTAACGGCGCTTCTGTTCGCGGGTGTTGCGGCGGGAGCGTCGAAGCGGGCGCTCGGCGTGGCGTGGCGTCAACGTGCTGTCTCCCGGCCGGTGCTGAGGCTTTCGACCAGTTCTTCGTCGAAGTGGGGCAGGGCGCCGTAGCGGCCGGCGAGGTAGCGCTTCTCCAGGTTCTCGCCCCTGTCGCGGGGGCGGTACTCGAGGAGGGCGACGAGCTCGGTGGCTCCCTGGGTGACCGTGCCGTCGTCGGTCTGGCTCTTCTCCGTCAGCCAGACCTGGTCGCGGCGCAGTCGCGCTTCGGAGGTCGGTGCGAGCAGCGTCGTGTCGTGGGTGTTGAAGATCAGTTGGGCGCCCCTGGGGTTGCTCTGACGCTCCTGGAAGAGTCGGACGAGGCGGGCGGCGAGCAACGGGTGGAGTCTGGCGTCGAGTTCGTCGACGACCAGCACCGAGCCATCGTTCAGCGCGCTGACGACCGGGCCGAGCAGGCCGGTCCAGGTCCGGGTGCCGCTGGATTCGAGTTCCGGGTCGAGCGTGACGAGCGCGCCGCCGGTCGCGCGATGGGCGAGGCGCACCGAGCGCCGTGATTTGAGGGACTGGACGACGTCGGCCTCGTCGTAGTTCTCGGGGTTGATCAGTCGGAGGAGTTGGAGGACTCTGTTCATCTCCTCCTCGCTGGTCGCCTCTTCGGAGACCTCGAAGGTCTCCGCACCGGTATCCGCGTAGCGCAGCAGGGAGTCGATCTGGTCGCGCTCCGAGCCGGACCACAGGCTCATGGTCTCGCCGAAGCGCTGTGTGTAGTTGGCGTCCGTGGCGATGCGCAGTCTGCGGTGGAACCACTGGTAGAGACGGCCGAGGACGGGGTGGTTGTTGCTGGCGCCCGCCGAGAGGTAGAGGCTGTTGGGGCGGACGACGTGTTCGATGAGCTTGCGTTCGCCCCTGAAGGTGTCCCCGTAGTCGAAGTCGTCGCCGTCGCGGACGAAGAGCTTGCGGCGTTTGCGGTGCGGGTAGCTGTACAGCCATTCGGCCAGGACCCGGTGGTCGTCGACGCTGAAGCCGTACTCGTGGCGTACCTCGTCGACGACGATGTCGACGGCGAAGGTGGACGGTCGTTCCCGGCCGTCTTCCGCCAGGAGGAACGGCAGTCGTTGTACGCCGCCGCCGGGCTGCCAGCGCCGGTGGGAGTCGAGCACGGCTTGGCGCAGGTAGCTGAGGGCGCGGACGACGTTTGACTTGCCCGAGGCGTTGGCGCCGAAGAGGGCGGTCACCGGTAGGGCGCGGAGGCCGCTGCCCGGGACGGCGAAGGTCAGCGAGTTGTCGTCGTCGCGGTCGGCGGCTACCAGGCTCAGTTCCTGCTCCTGGAGTAACGACGCGTGGTTCTCGACGCGAAAGCGCAGCAGCACGGGTGTCCCCTCCTCTCGGCTGAGCTCCCGAAGGTACCGGGTTTCAGGCCTGCTGACGCTGTTCTTTGCGGAAATCGGGCCTGAAATCCGGAGGGAACTGGCGTTTGGCGGGTGACCCACAGGGCTCGGCCCCCGGGGTCAAGCGGGGAAGCGGCGGGAGACGACGTGCCAGGCGAGTTCGAGGAGGACGGCGGCGCAGGCGGCGATGGCGGCGGCGGTGAGGGGCATCGTCAGGCCGACGAGGCGGAGGCGGAAGAACTCCTGGAGAACGGGGGTGATCATGACGACGAGGAAGCCGGCGGCCATCGTCGCGACGAGGGCGACGCGCCACCAGGTGTAGGGGCGGGCGACGATGACCAGGACCCACATGGCGATGAGGAAGAGGGTCAGGGTGGCGGCGCTGGTCTCGGCGTCGAGGTCGTCTGGTCCGGTGTAGTGGGCGCGGGCGAGCAGGTAGCAGACGAAGGTGGCGGCGCCGGCGATGAGTCCCGCCGGCATCGCGTAGCGGATGACGCGGCTGACGAACCGCGGTTTTGCTCGTTCCTTGTTGGGGGCGAGGGCGAGGAAGAAGGCCGGGATGCCGATGGTGAAGGCGGAGAGGAGGGTGAGGTGGCGCGGCAGGAAGGGGTAGGGGACCTGCCAGATGATCACCAGGATGGCGATGAGGACGGAGTAGACCGTTTTGGTGAGGAAGAGCGTGGCGACGCGTTCGATGTTGCCGATGACGCGGCGGCCTTCGGCGACGACGGAGGGGAGGGTGGCGAAGCTGTTGTTGAGGAGGACGATCTGGGCGACGGACTTGGTGGCCTCGGAGCCGCTGCCCATGGCGACGCCGATGTCGGCGTCCTTGAGGGCGAGGACGTCGTTGACGCCGTCGCCGGTCATGGCGACGTCGTGGCCGCGGGCCTGGAGGGCGCCGACCATGTCGCGTTTCTGCTGCGGGGTGACGCGGCCGAAGACGGCGCCGCGCTCGATGGCCTTGCCCATCTCGTTCTTGTCGTCGGGCAGTCGGCGGGCGTCGACGGGGGTGTCGGCGCCGGGCAGGTCGAGTTTGCCGGCGACGGCGCCGACGGAGACGGCGTTGTCGCCGGAGAGGACCTTGGCGGCGACGTTCTGGTCGGCGAAGTAGCGCAGGGTGTCGGCGGCGTCGGGGCGTAGCCGCTGTTCGAGGATGACCAGGGCGACGGGCTCGGTGTCGTCGGTGACGGCGGGGTCGTGCAGGTCGCGGGTGGCGCGGGCGAGGAGGAGGACGCGCAGTCCCTGGGCGTTGAGGTCGTCGGTCTCGGTGAGTTCGGGGGCGTCGGGCGGTAGGAGGACGTCGGGGGCGCCGAGCAGCCAGCTTTCGGTGCGGTTGTCGGGGCCGGTGAGGCGGGCGCCGCTGTACTTGCGGGCGGAGGAGAAGGGCAGGGCGTCGCCGGTGAGCCAGCGGCTGCTCTCGTCGGCCGGGCACTCCTCGATGATGGCCTGGAGGCTGGCGTTGGGGCGCGGGTCGGAGTCGCCGAGGGCGGCGAGGATCTCGCGGGCGTAGGGTTCGTCGGCGCCTCCGAGGGGGCGGATCTCGCTGACGTCCATGCCGCCCTCGGTGAGGGTGCCGGTCTTGTCGAGGCACACGACGTCGACGCGCGCCAGTCCCTCGATGGCGGGAAGCTCCTGGACGAGGCACTGTTTTCGGCCGAGTCGGATGACGCCGATCGCGAAGGCGACGGAGGTGAGCAGTACCAGGCCTTCGGGGACCATCGGCACGATGCCGGCGACCATCCGGCGGATGGCCTCCTCGAAGTCGCTGCTCTCCACGAAGAGCTGGCTGATGATGAGGCCGGTGGCGGCCGGGATCATCATGTAGATGGTGTAGCGCAGGATGGTGTCGATGCCGCTGCGCAGCTCGGAGTGGACAAGCGTGAAGCGGGACGCCTCCTCGGCGAGCTGGGCGGCGTAGGCCTCGCGGCCGACCTTCGTGGCGGCGAAGCTGCCGCCGCCGGCCACGACGAAGCTGCCGGACATGACGGGGTCGCCGACCTGTTTGACCACCGGGTCGGCTTCGCCGGTGAGGAGTGATTCGTCGATCTCCAGGTTGTCGGCCTCGACGATGGTGCCGTCCACGACGACCTTGTCGCCGGGGCCGAGTTCGACGACGTCGTCGAGGACGATCTGGTCGGTGGGCACCTGCACGCTGCGGCCGTCGCGGCGGACGCTGGGGCGGGCCTCGCCGATGACGGCGAGGTTGTCGAGCGTCCGCTTGGCGCGCAGTTCCTGGACGATGCCGATGCCGGTGTTGGCGATGATCACAAAGCCGAAGAGGCCGTCCTGGATCGGCCCGACGACGAGGATGATCGCGAAGAGCACGCCGATGATGGCGTTGAACCGGGTGAGGACGTTGGCCCGGATGATGTCGACGGTGGAGCGGGAGGAGCGTACCGGGACGTCGTTGACCTGGCCCCGGGCGACGCGTTCGGCGACCTGGGCGGAGGTGAGTCCGGTGGCGGGGCGGGCCGCGGGCTCCTCAGTGAGCACGTCCCTCGCCCGGCCCGGGGCGTTCCTCGCCCGCGTCGTCGTCGACCCGCTGCGTCATGTCATCGACGGTAAGCGGATCGGCGGCGGGGCGCTTGCCGGCGTCCGCCGGGCCGGGGGCGTCCGCCGGGCCTGCGGGGTTCGGCGCCTCCCCGGCAGGCGCCTCCCCGGCGGGCGACTGTTCGACGGGTGACTGTTCGGCGGGGCGCCGGATCGCGGCGTCGCGGGCGCGGACGTACCAGATCCCGATGAGGCCGAGGCCGCCGCCGGCCAGGCAGGTCCAGATCCACCAGTCGTGGCCGCGTTCCTGGTACCAGCCGTAGAAGGGCAGCTGGAGGAGGAAGAGCGCGAACCAGACGATCGTGCCGCCGATGACGGTGGCGACGACGTTGCCCTCCAGCGGTTCGGGCGCCTCGCGCTTACCGTCGGTCCAGTTGCTCAAGCGCATGGTGTCGGCCAGTCTCTCTCGCCGGAACGGGGGTCGGGAACAGCGTATCGAGCGGTGAGGAGGGGCCGGCCGGGGCAGCTTCGGCAACGGAGGCGGGAACGGGCGCAGCCGGGGTCTACGCGCGGAGATGGCTTTCCGGGCGTACGTATGTTCATACTGAAACGATTCGCCCTCCGGCCGGGATCCGTCGTGGCATCCTCCCAACCGCCGGGTCGGGGCACCACCCCAAGAGCTTGCACCGAGGTATCCCCATGCCCGCTTCGGCCACCACCGCCGGCCCCGCCGGCCCGAGCCCGTCCACCGGGTCGGGACCCTCCACCGGCCGCCGCCCGAGCGCCGTGGACCGCTTCTTCAAGGTCTCGGAGCGCGGCTCGTCCGTCGGCCGCGAGCTGCGCGGCGGCCTGGCGACGTTCTTCGCCATGGCGTACATCATCGTGCTCAACCCGATCATCCTCGGCTCGGGCACGGACAAGTACGGCCACCAGCTCGACAACGCGCAGCTCGTCACCGCGACCGCGCTGATGGCCGGTCTGACGACGCTGCTGATGGGCGTCATCGGCAACGTGCCGATCGCACTCGCGGCGGGGCTCGGCATCAACGCCGTCGTCTCACTGCAGCTCGCGCCGCAGATGAGCTGGCCGGACGCGATGGGCATGGTGGTGCTCGCCGGCCTGGTGCTGATGGTGCTTGTCGCCTCCGGGCTGCGGCAACGCGTGCTGGACGCGATCCCCGGCGGGCTGCGGCGGGCCATCGCGATCGGCATCGGCCTGTTCATCTCGCTGATCGGGCTGGTCGACGCGGGCTTTGTCAGCCGCAACCCGGACGCCGCGCACACCACCGTGCCGCTCGGCCTCGGCACCGGCGGCCAGCTCCAGGGCTGGCCGGTTCTGGTCTTCGTCCTCGGCCTGGCGCTCATGTTCGTGTTGGTGGTCCGCAAGGCCAAGGGCGCGATCCTGATCGGCATCGCCGTGATGACGGGCCTCGCGATCACGCTCAACAGCATCGCCACCATCCCCGACGAGAAGTGGGGACTGGCCGTGCCGACCATCCCCGACAAGATCGTCAGCATGCCGGACTTCGGGCTGATCGGACAGGTGAGCCTGTTCGGCGGGTTCCGCGAGGTCGGCGTGCTGACCGGCTGCCTGTTCGTCTTCACCGTCCTGCTGTCCAGCTTCTTCGACGCGATGGGCACGATCATCGGCGTCGGCGAGGAGGCGAAGCTGACGGACGAGAAGGGTCAGCTGCCGGGCATGGGCCGGGTGCTGATGACGGACGGCGCGGCGGTGGCGCTCGGCGGCGCCGGCTCCTGCTCGGCGAACACCTGCTTCGTCGAGTCGACGGCCGGCGTCGGCGAGGGCGCGCGTACGGGGCTCGCCAACATGATGACCGGCGGCCTGTTCCTGCTGGCGCTGGTCTTCACCCCGCTGGCGACCGTGGTGCCCTCGCAGGCGGCGACACCGGCGCTGGTGGTGGTCGGCCTGCTGATCATGGCGTCCAACGTCGGACAGATCGACTGGTCGGACATCACGGTCGCCGTTCCGGCCTTCCTGACGATGATCTCCATGCCGTTCACGTACAGCATCACCAACGGCATCGGCATCGGCGTGCTGTCGTTCATCCTGCTGCGGCTGGCCACCGGCCGGGCGCGGCAGATCCCCTGGCTGCTCAACGCCGTGGGCGTGTGCTTCCTGGTGTACTTCCTGCTGAGCCCGATCGAGCAGGCCCTGGGCCTGAAGTAGCAGCAGACGCGACGGCTCCGCGCGTGACCGCGCTCCCGGCCGGGGGCGCGGTCACGTCGTGTGCGGTGTGACTCCCCGCTGGGACTCTCCGGGTTCGGGATCCGCGCGGTAGAAGCGGTCGGTCTCCTCCACCGCCGCGCGGAAGCGTTCGTCGAAGTCCTCCCGGACGAGCAGGGTGAGCACGTAGTCCTGCACGCTGACGCCGCGCCGCGCGGCGTGCTCGCGCAGCCGCGCGAGCAGCTGGTCGGGTATGCGGACGCTGAGCACCGTTGACGTCATGCCCACCACGGTCCGGGGCGGACGGCCCGCCCGGTTCCGGTTCGGCCGGAAGCTCACCCGGACGGGTGAAGCGACGCGTGCGGGCAGGAGCGACGGGGAACACACACGATCGACTGGTCGTTAGACGAGCTAATGAGTTACTCTAAGAAGCATGCCGGACCTGTCGCACGGCGAGGACGCCGCCGCCGTGAACACCCTCCGCTCGTCCATCATGCTTCTCGGCCGGAGGCTCAAACACCAACGGGTGGACGAGTCGCTGAGTCCGGCGGAGATGTCCGTACTCGGACTGCTGTCGCTGTGCGGCTCGGCCAGCCCGGGTGAACTGGCCCGCAAGGAGCACGTGCAGCCGCCGTCCATGACCAGGATCATCGCGATGCTGGAGGCCAAGGACCTCGTCAGACTGGAGCCGCACCCGGACGACCGGCGCCAGAAGATCGTCACCCGCACCGAACAGGCCGAGTCGATGCTCGCCGCCAGCCGCGCCAAGCGGAACCGCTGGCTCACCGAGCTGGCAGGACAGCTCGACGACGACGAGTGGGCGAAGCTGCGCGCGGCGGCTCCGGTACTGGAGAAGCTCGCCCAGACATAACAGAAAGAAGGAGGCGAAGAGCCTTTGAGTTCGGGACCCGGAGCAGAATCCGCACCCGCACCGAACCACTCCGACAACCGCACCACACGCCACAACTCGATGTTCAGCTCGCTGCGCATCCGCAACTACCGGCTGTTCGCGATGGGCCAGATGGTCTCCAACACCGGTACCTGGATGCAGCGCATCGCCCAGGACTGGCTGGTCTTCACCCTCACCGGTTCCGCCACGGCCGTGGGCCTCACGGTGGCACTCCAGTTCCTGCCGATGCTCCTCTTCGGCCTGTACGGGGGCGTCCTCGCCGACCGCTGCGCCAAGCGGCGGCTACTGCTCCTCACCCAGTCCGCGATGGGCATGACCGGGCTGGTGCTCGCCGTACTCACCCTCAGCGGCCACGTCCAGGTCTGGCACGTCTATGCCACGGCCTTCGCCCTCGGCATGATCACCGTGGTCGACAACCCGACCCGGCAGACGTTCGTCTCCGAGATGGTCGGCCCGGGCCAGCTCCGCAACGCCGTCTCGCTCAACTCCGCCAACTTCCAGTCGGCGCGGCTGATCGGACCGGCGGTCGCCGGTGTGCTGATCACCAGCGTCGGCAGCGGATGGGCGTTCCTGCTGAACGGCCTGTCCTTCCTCGCTCCCATCGGCGGGCTGCTGCTGATGCGCACCGCCGAACTGCACACCACCGAGCGGGCGCCGCGCGCCAAGGGCCAGCTCCGCGAGGGCCTGCGCTACGTGCGCGGACGGCCCGAGCTGTTGTGGCCGATCATCCTGGTCGGCGCCATCGGCACCTTCGGCTTCAACTTCCCGATCTGGCTCACCGCCTTCACCGACCACGTCTTCGACCGCGGCGCCGGCGGCTACAGCCTGCTGAACGTCCTGATGGCCGCCGGTTCGGTGGCAGGCGCGCTGCTGGCCGCCAGGCGCAACACCTCGCGGATGCGGCTGATGGTCGGCGCGGCCGCGCTCTTCGGCGTCCTCCAGATGACCGCCGCGCTGGCCCCGACGTACTGGCTGTTCGCGGCGCTGATGCTGCCGATCGGCGTGATGGGCCTGACCTTCAACGTCACGGCCAACTCCGGCGTCCAGCTCGCCTCCGACCCGGCCATGCGCGGCCGGGTGATGAGCCTCTACATGATGGTCTTCGTCGGCGGAACGCCGATCGGCGGCCCGATCATGGGCTGGGTCACCGACACGTACGGCGCCCGGATCGGCTTCCTGAGCGGCGGTGTGCTGTCGTTGGCGTCCGCGCTGCTCGTCGGGCTGGCGCTGGCCCGGGCGGCGGGGCTGCGGCCCCGCCTCGACGTGCGGGCGGCCCGCCGCGAGGGACGACCGATGCTGAGCTTCGTCGCCCGCGAGCTGCCGGTCGCCGGGACGGCGCCGGGCGCGGCGCACCCGACCGCGGCGCGCGGCGACGGTGCCCAGGCGGACGACACCGGGCGTCCCGCGCTCGCACCGGCGGGTCGGGCGTAGCGGCTGTCCGGGCCCGGGGGCTGTCATCCGGCCTAGCCTGGGGGCATGCGACTGTTCGCGGCCGTCACTCCGCCGCTCGGGGCCCGCGAGGAGCTGCGGCGCCAGGTGAGCGCCGCCGCCTCCGGCGGGCCGGAGCGGCTGCGCTGGACCGATCCGGACGACTGGCACGTGACGCTGGCCTTCTACGGCGAGGTACCGGAGGAGCGGGTGGCGGAGCTGTGTACGCGGCTCGGCCGCGCCGCCCACCGCCACCCGCCGCTGGAACTGCGGGTGCGGGGCGCCGGGCGCTTCGGCGACCGGGTGCTGTGGGCCGGGGTGACCGGGGACCGTCCGGCGCCCGAGCGGCTGCGTCGCCTCGCGGACGCGGCGAAGGCCGCAGGGCGGCGGGCCGGCGCGCCCGCCGACGACGGCCACCGCTACCACCCGCACCTCACGCTCGCCCGGGCGCGCGGCGACGTACACCTTGCGCCGCTTGTCGAGCGGCTGGCCGACTTCGGCGGCGCGACCTGGGCCGCGACCGAGCTCCAGCTGATCCGCAGCACGCTGCCGCGCTCCGGCGTGCCCGGTGAGCGGCCGCGTCACGAACTGCTGGAGAGCTGGCCGCTGACCGGTTGAGGCAGCCGGCCGGTTACCGTAGAAGACGTGAACACCAAGATCCGAACGCGCATTGTGACCGGGGCACTCCTGGTGATGTTCGCCGTCGTGGCGGTGGCGGCGGCCTTCGGCCGGTAGCCCGGCGCGCCGGCCGTGCCCACCACCGCCACCGGCGGTCGTCTCACCAGGCAAACGCCTCGGGGGACGGGCCCGGGCCGGGGAAGACCTCGTCCAGGCCGGTCAGCAGCTCCTCGCCCAGTTCCAGCTCGACGGCTCGCAGCGCGGAGTCCAGCTGTCCGCGGGTGCGCGGACCGACGATCGGGCCGGTGACGCCGGGCCTGGTCAGCAGCCAGGCGAGCGCCACCTCGCCCGGTTCCTCGCCGTGCTTGGCGACCAGGTCCTCGTACGCCTGGACCTGCTCGCGGAGCGCGGAGTTCCGCAGCGCCTCGGCGGAGCGGCCCGCGGCGCCGCGCTGGGCGCCGCCCTCGCGCTCCTTGCGCAGCACGCCGCCGAGCAGCCCGCCCTGCAGCGGCGACCAGGGGATGACGCCGAGGCCGTAGGCCTGCGCCGCCGGGATGACCTCCATCTCGGCGCGCCGCTCGGCGAGGTTGTAAAGGCACTGCTCGCTGACCAGGCCGAGGCTGCCGCGCCGGGCGGCGGCCTCGTTGGCCTGCGCGAGGTTCCAGCCGGCGTGGTTGGAGGAGCCGACGTAGAGGACCTTGCCCTGCTGGACCAGGACGTCCATCGCCTGCCAGATCTCCTCCCACGGCGTCTTCCGGTCGACGTGGTGGAACTGGTAGAGGTCGATGTGGTCGGTCTGGAGGCGGCGGAGGCTGGCGTCCACGGCTCGGCGGATGTTCAACGCCGAAAGCAGGTCGTTGTTGGGCCAGTTGGTGCCGTCGAGGGCCATGTTGCCGTACACCTTGGTGGCGATGACCACCTTGTCGCGCCGGTCGCCGCCCTGGGCGAACCAGTTGCCGATGATGGTCTCGGTGCGGCCCTTGTTCTCGCCCCAGCCGTAGACGTTGGCGGTGTCGAAGAAGTTGACGCCGGCGTCGAGCGCGGCGTCCATGATGGCGTGACTCTCCGGCTCGTCGGTCTGCGGGCCGAAGTTCATCGTGCCGAGGACCAGTCGGCTGACCTTGAGTCCGGTGCGTCCAAGACGTGTGTACCTCATGGAGGTCAAGCCAACGTGTTGGAGCGCGCTCAAGGCAAGGGGGCGCGCGAGGGCGCGGGCTCACGCCCGGTCGGCTGTCAGTCGCGGGGGAACTCGTCGGTCTGCAGGACGAGGTCGACGGGCGTCTTCTTGAGGTCGACCGGCTCGCCGAAGTCGACGGGCAGGCGGGTGTCGTACTCGCCGTTCTGCTTCGGGTCCGTGTACACGATGCAGCGGCCGGTGTACGGGTCGGCGACCAGGTAGACGGGTACGCCGGCGGTGGCGTAGGCGGCGAGCTTGGGCCCGTAGTCGTTGAGGGCGGTGTCCCTGGAGATCACCTCGGCGACGAACTCCAGGTCCTTGTAGGACCAGCGGCCCTTCTTGTCCCGCTCCGCGCCGGGGCGGAGCTTGGCCACGTCCGGGGCGAAGCCGTTCAGCTTGCCGGGAAAGTCGATCCGGACGTCCGACAGCACCCTGACCCCCATGCCGTACCGGTCCTCCAGTGCGCGGACGATACGGCGGATGATCTCCCAGTGGATCTCACGCTGCGGCGACATGAAGATGTGTCCCTCGACGATCTCGACCTTGAATCCCTCGGGGACGGGCATCTTGTCGACCCAGTCGAACATCATGTCCAGGTCACGCTCATCGCGTACGTCGTGGGTGCCGTTCGCGGTGCGCTCGTCAGCCATGTCGATCCTGTCGTTCTCCACGACGGCCATAACGGCGCCTCCTCCCCACCGCCTGTTCCGGTGCGGGCGGTCGCCTGCTTCAACGATAGTCGGGAAGTAGGGTCACGGCCGGTGTGTCGGGCGTCGGCGGGTCGTGGCCGTGGCCGGGGCGCTGGTCAGGCGGGTTGTGGGGTCGCGGTGTGCTCGGCGAGCGGGTAGGGGGCGCCGATGCTCCACGCGGCGTGGAGGGTGTCGGCGAAGGCGGCGGCGAGTCGGTGTTCGCCTGCTGCGGACGGGTGGGTGCCGTCGTGGGTGTCGCGGTCGAGGGACCAGTCGGCGGGCTGCGGGGCGAGCACAAGCGGGGAGGCCGGGGTGTCGAGTTCGTCGACGGTGGCCGCCAACAGCTCGTTGAAACGGGCGCATTGGGCGGCGAACGGCTCGTCGAGCGCGGCCCGGACGTTGGGGATGACGGGCAGCAGCACGGCGCGCAGGGCGGGCGCCGCCGCGCGGGCCTCGGTGAAGAAACGGCGCACGTTGCCGATCGTCTGCTCGGCGTTGGTGTAGAAGCCGAGGTCGATGAGGCCCAGCGAGATCAGCAGTGTGTCGGGGCGGTGGTCGCGGACGGCGTCACCGATGACGGTGGAGTGGTGCAGCCAGCCTTCACCCCATCCGGCGAGGTGTGCGCGGGCTTCGTGTGGGAAGGCGGGGTCGCCGTAGTCGGTGGAGCCCTCGTGGAGGGCGTGGCGGGGGCCGACCATGGTGACGGCACCCGCTGCTCCGCCGCCGGCACGCAGATGCCGCCAGAGGCGGTAGCGCCAGGTGTGGTCGCCCGCGCCGCCTATGGTCATCGAGTCGCCGACACACAGAATTCGCACGCCCGTCATCCTGCCGGACGGTGGCGACCGGGGGCGACGTGATGCCGGTCACCCGGCTGTTCGGGGCGCATGGCAGGCTTGTGCCATGCGGATGCGGGCGGGTGTGCGGGGTGTCGGCGCGGCAATGGTGGCGCTGCTGCTGTGGAGTGGTCCGGCGGCGGCTGCCGACAGCGGGTCCACGGCGGACAACGGGCCGAAGGAGCCGTTCACGCTGTCCGATCCGCGCATCGTGGAGTCCAGCGGACTGGCGGCGAGCCGGGCGCACGAGGGCGTGTACTGGACGCACAACGACAGCGGTTACGCGCCGGTGGTGTACGCGGTGGACGGCAGCACCGGGCGCACGCTCGCCGCGATCACGCTGACCGGCATCGAGGGGCGCGACCTGGAGGCGGTCTCCGTCGGCCCGGACGGCAACGTCTACGTCGGCGACATCGGGGACAACTTCGGCGGCCGCTGGCCGGAGGTGTGGATCTACCGGTTCCCCGAGCCGGAGCGGTTGCGGGACCAGACGCTGCAGCCGACGCGCTTCACCGTGCGGTACGCGGACGGGCCGAGGGACGCCGAGTCGCTGGCCGTGCACCCGGTGACCGGCCGGGTCTACATCGTCGGCAAGAACGAGGACGGCGACGGACTGTACGCCGGACCGGAGGAGTTGACGACGCAGGGGGTGAACGTCTTCGAGCGCGTCGCGGAGATCGACCTGTGGGCGACGGACGCGGCGTTCTCCCCCGACGGCACACGGCTCGCGGTGCGCGGCTACTTCGGCGGCATCATGTACGACTGGAACGACGGGTCGCCGAAGCGGCTCGGCCGGCTCCAGGTGCCGATCCAACGCCAGGGCGAGTCGGTGACGTTCACCCCCGACGGCCGTCGACTGCTGTACGGCAGCGAGGGCGCGAACAGCGAGGTGCGTCCGGTGGAGCTTGTGGGCGACCAGCGCCCGGAGAACGTGCTGAAGGCCGAGGAACGGGCGCGGCGGGACGGCGGTTCGGGCGCGCGAGAGGGCGCCGGCGGCGCCGCGGGGGAGGACGCCGAACGGCCCTCCGGCTCCGCCGTGCTCGGCGCGCTGACGATCGCGGCCGTGGTGGTCGGCTGGCTGGGACTGCGCAGGCTGCGGCGCCGCTGACGGCGGTGCGCCGGCTTCAGTCCGCCGGACCGCGGGCGATCAGGGCGGCCACCCCGTCCAGTAGCACCCGGAGGCCGAGGTCGAAGGTGTACTCCTCGCTGGCGTTGAAGCTGTCCTCGTCCAGCGCCGCGACCTGCGGGTAGTCGCCGCTTTCCATGGCCCGCACCAGGAAGGGCTCCTGGGCCTTCCAGAACTCCTCGTCGCTGACGCCGGACTGCTCGATCACCTGGCGTTGCAGCAGGTAGGTGCGGGCGACGCCGAGCACGTAGCCGTCGAGGGCGACCAGGACGGAGACCTTCTGCCGCCCGCTGAGCCCGAGGCCGTCGAGCGCGCTGAGGGCGAAGTCGAAGCCCCCGATGGCGTTGGGGCCGAGGAGCGGCCTGGACTGGTTGATCTGGAGCAGCCACGGGTGGCCGGTGTACAGCTCCCAGGACCCGCGGGCCACGTAGGTCAACAAGGTCCGCCAGTCCTTGCCGCGGTGGGGTTCCAACTCCTCGCTGGGGCCGAGGACGTGGTCGACCATGAGGTCGAGTAGCTCCCCCTTGCCGGGGACGTAGCGGTAGAGGGACATCGTTCCGACGCCGAGTTCCGCCGCGACCCTGCGCATGGACAGGGCGGCCAGGCCTTCCAGGTCGGCGATCCGGACGGCCGCCGCGACGACCTGTTCGAGGTCCAGACCGGGCCTTGGGCCCCTGGTCGGCGGCTCCTTGGTCTTCCACAGCAGTTCGAGGCTGCGGGTCAGGTCGCCGCTGCCGGCGTAGTCGGTCGTCATGATGCCGCCCATCCTAAATCGCTTGCCGACCACCTCTGCGTATGCTGTACGCTGTTTAATCTGAGTACAGCGTACCCAGTTTTCTCTCCAGAGGGGGAAACGCCGTGAAAGCGTCAGACCACGCGGTCCTCGCCGAAGGACTCAGCAAGCGATACGGAGGCCGGAAGAACAGCAAACAGGCACTCGACGACTTCCACCTGGCCGTGCCCACCGGCTCGGTCCACGGGCTCCTGGGCCCCAACGGCGCGGGCAAGACCACTGCCGTGCGCATCCTGGCCACCCTGCTGCGCGCGGACGGCGGGCGGGCCCTCGTCGGCGGGCACGACGTGCGGACCGAGGCGCGCCTGGTGCGGCGGCAGATCGGCTTCACCGGCCAGTACGCCGCCGTGGACGAGATCCTCACCGGGCGGCAGAACCTCCGCATGTTCGGCCGCCTCTTCCACCTCTCCCCCTCCGCCGCCGCCCGCCGGGCCGACGAGCTGCTGGAGCAGTTCGACCTCGTCGAGGCGGCCGACAAGCAGGTCTCCGGGTACAGCGGCGGGATGCGGCGCCGGGTCGACCTCGCCGCCTCGATGATCCTCGCCCCCCGGGTGCTCTTCCTCGACGAGCCGACCACCGGGCTCGACCCGCGCAGTCGCAACGAGGTGTGGGCGTCCGTACGGGAGTTGGTCGCCGGAGGCACGACGGTCCTGCTCACCACGCAGTACCTGGACGAGGCCGACCAGCTCGCCGACCGCATAGCCGTGATCGAGCACGGCCGCAAGATCGCCGACGACACCCCGGAACGACTCAAGGACCGCATCGGCGGCGACCAGATCGAGGTGGTCGTGGCGGACGCCGGGGAGCTGCCGCTGGCCGCGAAGGCCGTCGCCCGCGTCAGCGACGCCGAACCGCGGAGCGACAACGAGACGTTGCGGGTGTCGGCGCCGGTCAGCGACCGGGTGGGCGCGCTCACCGAGGTCGCCCGCACGCTCCAGGACGAGGGCGCCGACGTCGTGGACATCGGGCTGCGACGCCCCACGCTGGACGAGGTGTTCCTACGGCTGACCGGCGGCCGCCGGGACACCGCCGACCACCGTGACGAGGGGGCGGCCCCGGACGTCCCGCGAGAGGGTGAGGCCGCATGACCGCCACCGTTCCCACCAAGAGCGGGCCCGAGAGCGGCGGGAAGTCCGCGGTCCCGACGGCCGCGCTGACGCTGCCGGACGGGCCGGAGAGCCGGCTGTACTGGGCGTTCGCCGACTGCTGGACCATCGTCCGGCGCGACCTGACGCACCTGGTCAAGCAGCCCGTGATCGTCGCCTGGCAGCTCGGCTTCCCCATCGTGTCCGTGCTGCTGTTCGTGTTCGTCTTCGGCAGCGGCATGGCCGTCGGCGACGGCGTGGACTACAAGACGTTCGCGATGCCCGGCATGTTCGCCATGACCATGGCCTTCGGCTTCATGAACACGGCCATGGCGGTGGTCATCGACAAGGACCGCGGGGTCACCGACCGGTTCCGGTCCATGCCGATGGCCTCCAGCGCGGTGGTCACCGGACGCGGTGTCTCCGACCTCGCACACGCCTCGATCGACCTCGCCGTCCTGGCCGCCATCGCGCTGGCCATCGGCTGGCGGTCGGACAGCGGGATCGTCCCCACGCTGGCCGCCTTCGCGCTGCTGCTCCTGCTGCGGTTCGCGCTGATCTGGGTCGGGGTGCTACTCGGCCTGGTGGTGCGCAACCAGGAGGCGGCCGGGAACCTCTTCGCGGTGGCGTTCCCGTTCGGCATGATCTCCAGCGTGTTCACGCCGCCGTCGATGATGCCGGACTGGCTGGGCTCGATCGCGATGTGGAACCCGGTGTCCTCGACGGCGAACGCGGTCCGGGAACTGTTCGGCCAGCAGTCGCCGGAGCTGGGCGGAAGCTGGATCGAGCAGCACGCCGTGCTGATGGCCGTCGTGTGGCCGCTGATCATCACGGCGGTGTTCCTGCCCCTGGCGGTGCGGCGCTTCCAGTCACTCTCCCGCTGATCGGGTGACGGTCGTTTTGCGCCCCGCGTACCGGGTACGCGGGGCGCATGACCACACCGTCCTCCGGGTTTGACATGTTCGCTGGGGAGCGGCGCGTCCGCCTGACCACCTACGAGCGCGACGGCCGGCCCGTCGGCGAGGCCGCCGGGATCGCCGTCGAGGGCGACCGGGCCTTCTTCCGTGCCTCCCGCCGCACCCACAAGTGCGAACGACTGCACCGCTACCCCGAGGTGGAGATCGCCACCGCGAGCATGGACGGCACCCCCACCGGCGCGCCGATGAAGGCACGGGCCCGCCGCCTGGAGGGCTCCGCCGCCCGGCACGCCGCGCGCTGCCTCGCCAGGCGGCACCCGCTGATGCACGGCGTGCTGCTGCCCGTCGGCGCGGTGCTGACCGGCGACCGCGCCGAGCACTACGAGCTGCGGCTGATCGGGGAATGAGACGGACAAGAGGGGGCGTCGGCCGACCGACGCCCCCCTCTCTCACGCCTCTGCGGTCACAGACGCTCGATGACGTGGTCGACGCAGGCGGTGAGCGCCTGCACGTCCGCCGGGTCGATCGCCGGGAACATGGCCACACGCAGCTGGTTGCGGCCCAGCTTGCGGTACGGCTCGGTGTCCACGATCCCGTTGGCCCGCAGCACCTTCGCCACCGCCGCCGCGTCCACCTCGTCGGCGAAGTCGATCGTGCCGACGACCTGGGAGCGCTCGGCCGGGTTGGCGACGAACGGGTTCGCGTACTTGGACTGCTCGGCCCAGCCGTAGAGGTTGTCGGCCGAGGCGGCGGTGCGGCCGACGGCCCACTCCAGGCCGCCCTGGCCGTTGATCCACTCCAGCTGGTCGGCGAGCAGGAAGAGGGTCGCCAGCGCCGGGGTGTTGTAGGTCTGGTTCTTCCGGGAGTTGTCGATGGCCACCGACAGGTCGAAGAACGCGGGGATGTGCCGGTCGCTCGCGGCGATCCGCTCGGCGCGCTCGATGGCGGCCGGGGAGAACACGCCGAGCCACAGGCCGCCGTCGGCGGCGAACGACTTCTGCGGCGCGAAGTAGTAGACGTCCGTCTCGCTGACGTCGACGGGCAGGCCGCCCGCGCCGGACGTGGCGTCCACCAGGACAAGCGCGCCCTCGTCGGCACCGGCAGGGCGCTCGATCGGCATGGCGACACCGGTCGAGGTCTCGTTGTGGGTCAGGCCGTAGACGTCGACGCCGGCCTCGGCGCGCGCCTGCGGGTGGGTGCCCGGGTCGGCGGAGATCACCGAGGGCTCCTCGAGCCAGGGCGCGAGCTTGGCGGCCTTGGCGAACTTGGAGGAGAACTCGCCGAACGACAGGTGCTGCGAGCGGCGCTCGATCAGCCCGTGCGTCGCGATGTCCCAGAACGCGGTGGAGCCGCCGTTGCCGAGGATGACCTCGTAGCCCTCGGGGAGCGAGAACAGCTCGCTCACGCCCTTGCGCACCCGTCCGACCAGGTCCTTGACGGGAGCCTGGCGGTGCGAGGTGCCGAGCAGGGAGGTACCGGTGGCGGCCAGGGCGCTGAGCGCCTCGGTCCGCACCTTGGAGGGACCCGAACCGAAGCGTCCGTCGGCGGGCTTGATGTCAGCGGGAATCTGGATCTCAGCCACGGGGTGAGCCTAGTCGCTGCCGGGCCCGCGGGTGACCGCGTCCGATCACTGAGACGAGTGAAGCCCGCCTGCGGTCACGGAGTGCGACGGGCCGGTGCGCGAGAGTGTCGGCCCCGGCCCGCCGGTGGGTCGTCAGTCGAACCAGCGGGCTGTGGTGAGCTCCGGGGCGCGGTCCGGGTCCTCCAACAGCGCGGCGACCTCGAAGCGGCGCCGCCAGTCCCCCGCGGCCCAGCACAACCCGGCGGCCAGCCCCTCCAGCGTGGCGACGTGCAGTCGGCCGTCGGCGGTGAGCCGCCAATCGAGCTCCACGCCGTCGACGACCAACTCGTCGTGCTCGGTGTACTCCACCGGCACGTCGGCGCCGAGCAGTTCGCGCACCTGCGGCGGCACGCTGCGGGGCTGGCCGCCGTCCGGCGCGGGGGCCGGGAGTTCGGCGCTGAGCAGCGGTACGTCCAGTACGGTCGCCAGCCGCTCGGCGAGCGCCGGCCGGACCGGCAGCAGCGGACGCCCGGCGGCCAGCGGCAGCAGGTCGGGCGCGTCGGCGACCAGTGCCTCGGTCGCGTCCACGATCCGCACCTCGTCGTCGACGACCGCCCGCAGCTCGTCGGGAAGGGTGACCTCCTCCGGATCAAGCTCGGCCAACAGGCTGTAGAGGCCGTGGAGTTGGGCGGGCCGGACCGGGCGGCGGGGGTCGGCGAGCAGAGCGAGCAGTTCCGCTGATCCGCCGGGCTCGTCCAGCAGCGCGGCGGCCGAGGTGCGGACGCCGAGCGCGCGCAGCACCTGCGGGTCGTCGAAGCCGCTGGCGTCGACCTCCTCGTAGAGGCCGGCGAGCAGCGGGTCCGCGCCGGCGGCGCGCAGCCCTGCCGGCCTGCGGCCGTCGAGCACCGGGTGGCCGCGCAGCCACCAGGCCGTGTAGGAGCGGACGGACTCGGCGGTGCCGTCGGGCAGCAGGACCCGGACCGGGGTGGTCAGGGCGTCCCGCAGCGGCGGTCGGGAGAGTTGGGCGAGCGCCTGCGGCCAGCGGTCGTCGTCGACGAGCTCCAGGTCGCGGACGGCGAGCAGTTCGGTGGCGACGGGCGGTACGGGTGTCTCCGGCAGTCCGTCCAGGACGTCCTCGCACCAGACGTCGACGGCATCCAGCAGACCGGCGTCATCGGGTTCGGGGAAGTCGCCTTCCCTGGGCTCGAGTTCGTCCGGATCGAGTACCACGTCCTGGGCGCGGACGAGGGTGAACGCGGCCAGTACGCCGACGGCGGCCAGCGGTTCGGGTCCCCAGCGCTCGACCAGTTCCCCGTCGCACAGCGGCAGTTCGCCCTCGCGGACGACGTCCGCCAGGGCGCTGCCGGGGAGGAGCAGTTCGGCGGCGGGGGTGAGTTCGCCGTCCTCGTCGGGCAGGGCGAGCGCACCGAGCCACGGTTCGTCGCCGGGGCCGAGGCCGGCGTCCCGGACGAGGCCGAGAACGGTGTCGGCGAGCTCGTCCGGGTCCGGGCCGCCCAGGCCGTCGTCCAGGTCACCGTCCCATGCCTCCTCCTGGTCGATCGAGGCGGCGACGGCGGCCCGCACCTGCGGTGTGGTCAGCACGGCGCGCGGGGTGGCCGGGGTGGCGCCCAGCTTCTCCAGCAGCGGGTGCGCGGCCCGCGGGTGCGCGACCTTCAGGCCCAGCCGGGCCAGCAGCGCGGGGTCCTTCGCCGGGGCAGTGTCGGTCGGGTGGGTCGGGTGG
>NZ_VJYK02000659.1 GCF_007097205.2 Streptomyces alkaliterrae | reverse complement strand
GGTGGCGGGGCGGGGCGAGTGGCGGTTGGCTCGGTTGCCCAGGCACAAGCAGCCGGGAGGCAGCATGGATCGCTATCGGCGCCGGCGGGAGACGCTGGTCGCGACGGTGGTGGCCGCTGGGCTGTGTGGCGGGGTCTGGCTGATCGACAACAGCCCGACGCCCGAGCGTCCGCCGCCGCAGCCGTCGGCGGACGGTGTCGCGGAGGAGCCGCGTCCGGCCCGGCTGCTCGAGAAGGTCGTTCCGCTGGTCGCCTCCGCGCCGACCCGAATACGGATACCGGTGATCGAGGTGGACGCACCGATCACCGGTCTGGGGCTGGACACCGACGGAAGCCTGGAGCCACCTCCGGAGGACGACCCGAACCTCGTCGGCTGGTACCGGGACGGCACCGCTCCCGGAGTCCGGGGGACGGCGATCTTCGCCGGGCACGTGGACCGGGCGGAGGGTCCGAGCGTGTTCTACGGGCTGGGCGCGCTCCGCAAGGGCAACCGCGTGGAGGTGGCGCGCCGGGACGGCCGCACGGCGGTGTTCACCGTCTACGCCATCGAGGTATACGGCCGCGACGACTTCCCGGACCAGCGGGTGTACGGCTCCACCGGGCGGCCGGAGATACGGCTGATCACCTGCGGCGGCGGCTACTCGCACCAGGAGGGCTACCTGGGGAACGTGGTGGTGTACGGCAGGCTCGCCGAGGTGCGCGAAGGGTAGGGCCGGCGGGCGGGGAGGTGAGGAACCGGCCAGGTGGACCGCTCGTTGGG
>NZ_VJYK02000658.1 GCF_007097205.2 Streptomyces alkaliterrae | reverse complement strand
GCGAGGGAGGGGAGCAGCGGGGGTTGTCCGGCGATCTTGCCGATCGAGTCGTGGGTGAGGACGGCGAGGACGCCCTCGGCCTGTTCCGCCTCGGAGGCGTTGATGGCGGTGATCCGGCCGTGTGCGACGCGGGCGCCGACGAGTACGGCGTGGGTGAGGCCCGGCAGGGGGATCTCGGCGGCGTAGCGGGCGGCGCCGGTGACCTTGGGATGGGCGTCCACCCGGTCCAGCGGCCGGCCTACGGGACCCTCCCCGGTGGCGGTGGGGTTGGTGCTCATCGGTTGCCCTCCGGATTCTGGCCGTTGTCGTGCTGTGTGCCGGTGAGGTCCCGCAGCGCTCTGACGAGGGTGCGGCGGGCGAGTTCGGGTTTGAAGGCGTTCATGGGGGTGGTGCGGGCGTCGGCGAGTTCCTCGGCGGCGGCCCGGGCGAAGGTCTCGTCGGTGGCCGGGGCGCCGCGCAGCGCGGCTTCGGCGCGGTGGGCGCGCCAGGGGCGGGTGGCGACGCCGCCGAGGGCGATCCGGGTGTCGCGGACGACGCCGTCGCTGATGTCGACGGCGGCGGCGACGGAGACCAGGGCGAACTCGTAGGACTCGCGGTCGCGGACCTTGAGGTAGCGGGAGCGCCGGGCCATCGGCAGGGCGGGGATCTCCAGCGCGGTGATCAGCTCGCCGTGGGCGAGGGGGTGTTCGAGGTGGGGGGTGTCGCCCGGCTCGAGGAAGAACTCGTCGAACGAGTAGCTGCGGGTGGCGCCGTCGGGGGTGCGGG
>NZ_VJYK02000657.1 GCF_007097205.2 Streptomyces alkaliterrae | reverse complement strand
CCCCCTCCGCTTCGCCCGCCCACCCGGCCGCCTCGTCATGGCCGTCTCCGTCCTCGTCATGGCCGCCGCCGGATACTGGGCCTGCACCGGCTCGATCGTCGAGAAGGCCGACGCCCCCGGCCTTCTCACCCACGCGGGCGGCAGCTACACCGTGCAGAGCCCCTTCGCCGGCCAGGTCGTCCGAGCCCACGCGAAGGAGAACCAACTCCTCTCCCCCAACGCGACGTTGCTCACGATCCGCACCGAACGCGGCGACCGCGAGATCACCGCGCTGGACGGCGGCCGACTCACCACCCTCCTCGCCGGCGTCGGCAGCGTCGTCCGCACCGGCACCGACGTGGCGTCCCTGGAACAGGTCCGCGGGGCCGACGAACCGCTCCTCGCCGTGCTCTACGCGCCGGGCGGCTCAGGCTCCACGATCCCCGTCGGCGCCCCCGTGGACCTCGCCGTGTCGTCCGCCCCGCGCGAGCGGTACGGCGTCCTCCACGGCAAGGTCCGCGCGGTCGGCCGCGTCCCGCAGGACCAGCGGCGGATCGCCGCGTTCCTCGGCGACGCGCAGCTCGCCGCCCGTTTCACGCGGGCGGGCGACCCCGTCGCCGTGGTCGTCGAGCTGCGGAAGGACGCCGCGACGGAGTCCGGCCACGCCTGGTCCTCCACCGGCGGGCCGCCCTTCCGACTCGACTCCCGGACGCCCGTCACCGGGACCGTGCACCTGAGCACGCGCCGCCCCGTCGAATGGCTGCTCCCGTGACCGCCCCCACTCCCAC
>NZ_VJYK02000656.1 GCF_007097205.2 Streptomyces alkaliterrae | reverse complement strand
GGCGGAAGTCCATGCGCTTGCCGCCGGGCGGGGCGATGGTGACGGCCAGGGTCTCGCCGAGGCGGGGGGTGCCGTCGAGGCGTACGAAGAAGGGGTCCCACTCCTGGTGTCCGGGGAAGTCGGTGAGCACGTCCCACACCCGCTGCGGGGGCGCGCCGATCTCGATGCTGGTGCTGATGGTGGGCATGTGGCCGTCGCCTTCCGTCGGGTGGCTGGTGTGCGTGCCGTGGTGGTGTGGGCGGCGCCGGCAGTACAGCAACGGTTGCTTCAGGCGCGCTTAGGTGCCGCCCAAGTCGCTCGCCATCACCGGTGGTGACGCTGGGGGCGTCAACAGGGTTCAGCGCTGCCTGGGGAGTGGGATGACACAGCACACGACGGTCGCCGTGGCGGATGACGCCGAACCGGGCGGTGGCCCCGACCGAAGTCCGGTGGTCGAGGACGGGCGACCGCCGGTCGGGCGCGGCTGGACGGCCCGGTACGCCCTCGCGAGCACCGGCATGTGGCTGGGCGTGCTCACTCCGATGGGCGTGCAACTCGCCCGTCAGGCCGAGAAGTTCGCGCCGGACGCGAAGACGGAGCTGCTGGGCCTGACGACCGGGCTGGGCGCGCTGGTGACGATGCTGGCGGTGCCGCTGCTCGGCGCGGCGAGCGACCGTACCCGGTCCCGTTTCGGGCGGCGGCGGCCGTGGATCGCCGGGGGTGCGGCGGTGGCCGCGCTCGGTCTGGTGCTGCTGTCGGTGGCGCCGGGGCCCGGGTGGATGGTGGCGGGG
>NZ_VJYK02000655.1 GCF_007097205.2 Streptomyces alkaliterrae | reverse complement strand
CCTTCCCCCAGTCGCCGTCCTTCAACACGACGGTGCGGTACCCGAGCAGCCGCAGACTCTCCCGGTCGAAGATCCACTCGGTGCGCTCCCCGTCGTGCTCCCGCGCCACCGCGACCCCCTTCCGCCCGAGCGCGTCCGTCGCCTCCGGCACCAGCACCACCCCCGGGATGCGGGCCGCCGCCCGGTACAGCGCGGCGCTCACCCGCGGCGGGCACTCCACCCCGTTCAACAGGTCACCGATCGCCACGAAGGTGCCCTGGTCCGCGCCGAGCGTCGAGTCCGTGCCGGCCCCGTGGTTCAACTCCGCGTCCTCGTAGAACATCTGCAACAGATGCTCCGGATCGGTGGGCAGCGATTCGAGGAAGCGGTACGTCGGATCGACCAGAGTCCCCTTACCCGCGTCGAACGTGTCCTGGCCGCCGCCCGGGTATCGCTCCAGGGTCCGTGCCGAGCCGTCCACCGACTCCCATCGCTCGAGCGACTGGTCGCTCCGGCTCGACTCCATCCTCCCGTCCTCGGAAACCTCGGACAGCACGGCCGCGAAGCCCTCTGTCCTCGTGTAGAGGAACTGCCCGTCGCGGACGACCGGTTCAGGCGCCCGCTGGGCCGCCACCGCGACCCGGTCGAGCAACCGGACGGCGGCCGGCTCCGGCGGCGTGACCGGTGCGACCCGTCCGCCACCTCCCGACACCAGCAGCGAGGCGGCGACGCCGAGCGCGACCGCACACGCCGCGGCCCCGACCACCAGCCCCGCCGGCCGCCGGAACCACCGC
>NZ_VJYK02000654.1 GCF_007097205.2 Streptomyces alkaliterrae | reverse complement strand
CGGTGCGGCCGGGTGTTCCTCGATGTACCTCAGGTACTCCGGTGACACTCGTGCGCGGCGCGCGGTCTCCTCCCGGGTGAGCGACAGCAGTGAGACGACGGTCCCGAAAGCCGAGACGACCACCGCCGGGCCGGAGCCGACCGCGGTCCCGCCGGCACGGTCCGACGCCGAGACGACCGCCGTGAGAGCCCACAGCCCCGTCCCGGCGGCCCAAGCCACCACCGCGAACGCCACCGTCCCGGCGGACACGGACGCACCGGCGGACACCGTCACCCAGGCGGACACGGACGCACCGGCGGACACCGTCACCCCGGCGCGCACCGCCGCCTCGGCGGGCACCGCCACCCCGGCGCGCGACGACGCCGAGAGCACGGCAGCCGCCACCCCCGCCGTCACCATGCGCCTGGCAGCCCCGGGCGTCCGCCGCCAGCCCGGCGGCCGGACGGCCCCGCTCGAACTCCAGCACCGCGTCGACGGCCCCGACGACGCCCCGCTGCTCGTCCTGGCCCCCACCCTCGGCGCCACCTGGCACATGTGGGACCGCCAGGTACCCGAACTCACCCGCACCTGGCGCGTCCTGCGCTTCGACCTGCCCGGTCAGGGCGGCGCGCCGCCGCATCCCGCCACCTCCGTCGCCGACCTCGCCGAACGGCTCCTGACCACCCTCGACTCCCTCGGCGAGACCCGCTTCGGCTACGCCGGCTGCGGTCTCGGCGGCGCCGTCGGCCTCCAGCTCGCCCTCACCGCCCCACACCGCCTCACCGCCCTCGCCCTGGTCTCCACC
>NZ_VJYK02000653.1 GCF_007097205.2 Streptomyces alkaliterrae | reverse complement strand
GATGATACGGAGCCCAACGAGATCTACACGCGTAAGATCGTCGGCAGCGTCAGTGTGTATAAGAGACAGGGAGGAGGCCGGTGACGCGGGCGTAGCCGGTCATCGTCGCCGAGGTGTCGATGGTGGGGTTGTCGGCGTCGAGGGCGTGGAGGAGCTGCAGTACGCCACGGTCGGGTAGGTGGGGTTCCGGGTGGTCCGCGGGCGCCGGGTCGCGGTGTCGGGTGAGGGCGGCGACTACTTCGCCGACCCGGGTGACAAAGGCGGTGCCCAAGCTGGAGCCGTAGTCCACGGTTTCCAGCGGAGGGCCGTCCACCGAGGTCGGGGTCCAGCCGCGCAGGTGCCGGACCGAGCCGTGCAGGAGGAGGCGGCAGTCCTCGTCGCCGGGCCGGTCGACGAAGAGGACGAGGTCGCGGTGGGCGTCCGTGAGGGTCACGCAGCGCAGGGGTGTCTCGAACTGGACCCACTGGCCGGGGCGGAGGTCGGGGTCGGTGTACCACTCGGCGATGGTCTCGATGTGTTTGTGGACGTCGGCCAGGTGGCGGAGACGGTTTCGTTCGCCGTCCGGGTGGGGCGTGTCCATGTCGAGGCCGCCGAACGGGGTGGTGAGGCGGAGGGCGCCGGGGCGTGGGAGGCGTCGTGGTGGAGGGACGAACTGCCGCAGCTTGCGTTCCGAGAGGTAGACGATCTCACGCATGGACGCTCCGTCCGGTCGGCTGACCTGTCTCTTATACACATCTGCCGCTGCCGACGATCTTACGCGTGTAGGTTTTGGTTGTGACCGTATC
>NZ_VJYK02000652.1 GCF_007097205.2 Streptomyces alkaliterrae | reverse complement strand
AACTGTGTATAAGAGACAGACCCCGAACTGGCCACTCTGCGAGTGTCCGAGATGCCGAAACGGCAGATGAACGGGTCCCGCCCCACAGGGGGCACTTCGCGCACCCGCCCGTAGGCTGCGGGCATGGGACGACCCGAGGGTTTCAGCTACAGCGAACAGGCGGACGGCACCGTCACCATCACCCACCACGGCCGGGTCGCGACCCGGCTGCGGGGGCAGCGGGCGGCGGAGTTCCTGACGGAGGTGGCACGCTCGGACGCCCAGCTGGTGATGGCCCGTTGGACCGGCGCCTACAAGCACGGCAACGAACGCACCGCCCGCCAGCACCCCCGCAACCGCAACCGCTAAACCGCTGTTTCGTTGTCCGGTAGCCGCATGGTGTGCAGAGCTTCGGCATCGTCCACCTTGAAGCCCTGTACGAGCACGTGGTCCGTGCCCTTTACCGCCCACACGGTCGGACACGGACCTTCGTCACACTCGCTGGCAACCTGCTTGAGCTTCACCGGCTGCCCCTCGTCGGTTGGTGTCGTATTCGATCCTTCCGGTGCCGTGAGCTGGCGGTCAAGGTGGCGCGGTTGAGGGAACGGGAAGCCGCCTGTGACGGCCACCTCGCCGGGTACTTGGGCGGCTGCGGCGTGACGCTCCGGGCGGGGGCGCTTGGTCAGCGGGTGTAGGTGACCGTCACGGGGGCGTGGTCGCTCCAGCGTTCGGGGTGGGAGGG
>NZ_VJYK02000651.1 GCF_007097205.2 Streptomyces alkaliterrae | reverse complement strand
CGGCACCCCCTGGCCGCCCCCCGGCTTCATCGGCGGCGGCACCACGGGCGGCACCACCGGCGGCACCACGGGCGGCACGACCGACGGCAGCACCGGCGGCACGACCGGCGACACATCGGGCGGCTGGACCGGCGGCAACCCCGGCGGCTGGACCTCCGGCGGCGACGGCGAGCCCGGCTGGCCCGCGCCGCGCTGACGCAAACGGTCGGGGCCCCGGCCCGGCTTCCGCCGGCCCGGGGCCCCGACCCGCTCTCCCGCCTCTCTCGCGCGCTCACTCTCCCGCGCGCTCGCTCGCGCCGCGGCGTCAGCCCGCCAGCGCCCGCTTCACGGCGCCGGCCACCCGGCCGCCCTCCGCCCGCCCGGCGACCTTCGGGTTCACGATCTTCATCACCGCGCCCATCGCCCGCGGACCCTCCGCGCCACCGGCCTTCGCCTCGGCCACCGCGTCCGCGACCAGCGCCGCCAGCTCCTCGTCGGTCAGCTGCTTCGGCAGGTAGGCGGCCAGCACCTCGCCCTCCGCGCGCTCCCGCTCCGCCTGCGCCGCGCGACCGCCCTTCTCGAACGCCTCGGCGGCCTCCCGGCGCTTCTTCGCCTCCCGGGCGATCACCTTCCGCACCTCCTCGTCGGAGAGCTCGCGGGCGGACTTCCCGGCGACCTCCTCCGTCGTGATCGCGGCAAGCGTCATCCGCAGCGTCGCCGAGCGCAGCTCGTCGCGCTCCTTGATCGCGGCGGTCAGGTCGTCCTTGAGTGTGGACTTGAGCGTGGTCATGCCCTCAGTCTGCCGCACCCACCACCCAGCCC
>NZ_VJYK02000650.1 GCF_007097205.2 Streptomyces alkaliterrae | reverse complement strand
GGTCGTGGGTGAGGTGGGTGACGGCACCGTCGGGGGCGGTGACGGCGGTGAGGTTGCCGCGTTCGTCGTAGGCGAGGGAGACGGTGGTGCCGTCGGGGCTGGTGCTGGTGGCGGGGAGGTTGAGGTGGTTGTAGGTGGAGCTGCTGGTGCTGCCGTCGGAGTGGTGGACGGCGAGCAGGTTGCCGTAGTCGTCCCATTCGAGGCGGGTGGTGTTGCCGAGGGGGTCGGTGTGGGTGAGGAGTCGGTCGTCGCGGGTCCAGGTGGAGCGGGTGGTGTTGCCGAGGGGGTCGGTGGTGGCGACGACCTGGTGGAGCTCGTTGTGCTGGTAGCGGGTGACGGCGCCGGTGGCGTCGGTGTAGAGGGTGACGCCGCCGGCCATGTCGTAGTCGAAGCGGCTGGAGAGGGCGCCGTCGGGGCCGATGGTCTCGACGACACGTCCGTCGCGGTCGTAGACGTAGCGGTAGACGTCGTTGTTGCGGTCGGTCCAGGAGGTGATGCGGGCCTGGTCGTCGTAACCGAACTTGAGGGGTAGGGCCGAGGAGTTGACGACGTCGGAGAGGTTGCCGTCGCCGTCGTAGCGGTACGACATGACGGTGGTCGGTCCGTCGGGGCCGACCACCGCGAGTTCGGTGATGCGGCCGGCGGCGCAACTGACGTCGACGTGGTAGCCGCCGGTGTGGGTGACGGCGGTCGGGGTGCCGTCGGGGAGGCGGTGGAAGGTGATGCGGTTGCCGTTGCGGTCCTCGACGGTGTGCAGCCAGAGGCGGGAGGCCTGGGTTGCGCGGTAGTCGGGGGTGGGACAGAAG
>NZ_VJYK02000065.1 GCF_007097205.2 Streptomyces alkaliterrae | reverse complement strand
CACAGATATACACACCAGGACCTGCGATAAGCTTCTTCACCTGCTTCTGACTCTTCCCGCAGAAAGAACACTTCAGCAGATCGCCACCATCACCGATGCGTGCCACGAGGTGCATCCCCTTCGCCTGCCGCACCGTCGACTGTCTGACGGTGCCTGGACCTTGCTCTTCGACGGTACCGCGCCCCACCCGGGTCATGGGCCGCTCTTGTGCGTTCTCGCTCACGTGGGTGGGCCGGGCACGCGGGTCGGTCGAACGCCGACGGGCCCGTACGCGCGGTGACGTACGGGCCCGTCGGGTCGGATCCTGAGTGTGGGATCAGGCCTCGGACTTCTTGTCGTCAGCCTTCTCGCCGGACTCGGCGGCGTTCTCGGCGGCCTCGTCGGCGCCGTCCTCGTCCTCGTCGTCGAGGTCCACCACGTCACCGTTGGTGTCCTTGACGGTGGCGGACTCGACGACCAGCGCCAGCGCCTTGCCGCGGGCGACCTCGCCGACGAGCATCGGCACCTGGCCGCCCTCGACGACCGCCTGGGCGAACTGGTCGGGGCTCATGCCGGAGGACTGCGCACGCCGCATGAGGTGCTCGGTGAGCTCCTCCTGGTTGACGTTCAGCTTCTCCTTGGCGACCAGCTCGTCGAGGATGAACTGGGTGCGGATGCCCTTCTCCGCCTGCTCCTTGAGCTCGGCGTCGAAGTCCTCCTCGGACTTGTCCTGCATCTTCAGGTAGGCCGCGAGGTCCATGCCCATCTGGGCGAGCTGGTGGTTGATCAGGTTGTGCTTGCGGGTGTTGACCTCGTCCTCGAGCAGCTTCTCGGGGATCGGCACCTCGGTCAGCTCGATGAGCTTCTCGAGCACCTGCTCCTGCGCCTTGGTGGCCTGCTCGTACTTGCGGCCCTGCGCCAGCCGCTTGCGGCTGTCCTCGCGCAGCTCGGCGATGGTGTCGAACTCGCTGGCCAGCTGGGCGAAGTCGTCGTCCAGCTCCGGCAGCTCGCGGGAGGAGACGGTGGTGACGGCGACGGTCACCTCGGCCTCCTTGCCGGCGGCGGAGCCGCCCTTGAGCTCGGAGGTGAAGGTGGCGGACTCGCCGGCGGACAGGCCGGTCACGGCACCGTCGATGCCCTCCAGCAGCTCACCGGAGCCGATGGTGTAGTCGACGCCCTTGGCCACGCCGTCGGGCAGGACCTCGCCGTCGACCTTGGCCTCCAGGTCCACCTTCACGACGTCGCCCTCGGCGGCGGCCCGCTCCACGGCGGTGGTGGTGGCGAAGCGCTCACGCAGCTGCTCGACGGCCTTCTCGACGTCCTCGTCGGTGACCTCGGCGGCGTCCACGGTGACCTCGATGCCGGAGTAGTCCGGGATCTCGATCTCGGGGCGGACGTCGACCTCGGCGGTGAACGCCAGCAGCTCGTTGTCCTTCAGCTCGGTGATGTCCACCTCGGGCTGGCCGAGCGGGTTCAGCTCGCCCTCTTCGACGGCGCTCTGGTACAGCTTCGGCAGCGCGTCGTTGACGGCCTCCTCCAGCACGGCGCCACGGCCGAAGCGCTGGTCGATGACCCGCGCCGGGACCTTGCCCTTCCGGAAGCCGGGCACCTGGATCTGCTGGTTGATCTTCTTGTACGCCGCGTCGAGGCTGGGCTTGAGCTCCTCGAAGGGCACCTCGACAGTGAGCCGAACCCGGGTCGGGTTCAGGTTCTCCACGGCGCTCTTCACGGTCGGTCTCCTTGGGGCTGACTGCTCGGTTACGTTTCTCGACACCATCGTGGCAGGTGCGATCCGCGGATCTTGATGCCGCGGGATCCTCCGCGACGGTGTCAAGGCGGCCCCGTATGCGACTCGGAAGGCGGACACGACACAGGCACGCGCGTCACTCATAGTACGTGGTCGGGGTGGCCGGATTCGAACCGACGACCTTCCGCTCCCAAAGCGGACGCGCTACCAAGCTGCGCCACACCCCGTCAGTGCGAGAAGTAGCGTACATGCCGTACGATGCGTTGCGTGCCGTACCGGGCACCTCGACGGTTGGTCTATGATCATCCGGAGCGTGAGCGCCGGCCCACCGGAAGCGACCGGGGGTCGCTCGGGGTGACCGATGTCTCACGTGGCGCGTGCGGGCGTAGCTCAATGGTAGAGCCCCAGTCTTCCAAACTGGCTACGCGGGTTCGATTCCCGTCGCCCGCTCTTCACAGGTCCGAGGCCCGGGCCGCCGTCCTTCGACGGTGGCCCGGGCCTCGGGTGTCTGCCGCGACCGGGTGCGCGCCGGGGGCCGGCGCGGGGGCCCGGGTCGGTCGGGACCCGGGTGGGGTCAGAAGTTGATGCCGCTGATCGTGCGGGCGAGGGAGTCCATGAAGTTCTGGATGACCGGGGCCATGCCGGTGGAGGCGAGGAAGAAGCCGAACAGGGCCGCGACGATGGCCGGCCCCGCCTTGATAGAGCCGCTGCGGATCATCACCACGAGGACGATCGCCAGAAGCACCACAACGGACAGCGAAATGGCCACGATTGATCACACCTTCGGTCGGTTCGCCTCGCCACCGGTCCAGGCCGCCTGATCGGTCGTCCCGCCGGCCGGACCATCGTGCCACCAAGTGGCCGACGTCGGCACCGTGATGGCGTCTCGTTGACAGACGTCACGGCCGAGTGCGCCGGTTGCGGATGCGACGTCCCGGGTGTCGCGCGGGTGTTGTGAGTCGTCTCATGCGAACGGCGCGCGCCGGGGGCCGGATCGCACATCGCGGCGGGGATCGAACTCGCACATACGGGATTCTTAGGTCGGTCATATCCGCCTCATTCCTGACATCGTGAAACCTGGGCGGCGTTCACCCGCCGCATCAGGGGGAGTACGAACGGATCTACGTTCGGACACGGCAGGCAACCTGCCTGCGGGAATTTACGTCTGACAGGTTTCGGCACTATGGTGCGGCAGATGTTCCCAGCTGGTTATGAGCGAGCGCCCCTCCCACCGGCACAGCCGGAGGGGGAGCGGACTGCGAAGGTCGCGGACAGGTCACCGAAGCCGCCGACCAGGACCAGTGGGAGCGAACAGGGCAGAGGGCGCGACCCGTTCTTCGACAACGCGAAGTACCTCACGATCGTGCTCGTCGGCCTCGGCCACGCGTGGCTTCCGCTGCGTTCGGACAGCCGGGCGGCGGAGGCGCTGTACTACGCGCTCTACACCTTCCACATGCCGGCGTTCATCATCATCTCCGGCTACCTGTCGCGGAGTTTCGAGGCCAGGCCGGGCCAGGTCAAGCGGCTGATCACCGGTATCGCGATCCCCTACCTCGTCTTCGAGATCGCGTTCACCTTCTTCATCCGCGCGGTGGAGAACCCGGACCGCGAGTTCACTCTCCTCAATCCGGGCTACGCGCTGTGGTTCCTGGTCGCGCTGTTCATCTGGCGGCTCACCGCGCCGGTGTGGAACGCGCTGCGCTGGCCGTTGCCGATCGCGCTGGCCATCGCGGCGGCGGCGACCACCTGTCCGGGCATCGGCAACGACCTGAACCTGCAACGTGTGCTGCAGTTCCTGCCGTTCTTCGTGCTCGGCATGAGGCTGCGGCCCGAGCACTTCGAGATGCTGCGCCGCCGGGAGCTGAAGGTGGCGGCGGTGCCGATCATGGCCGCCGCGCTCGCCTTCGCGTACTGGGCCGTGCCGCGTATGAACAAGGACTGGTTCCTGCGGGACAACGCCGCGCAGGACCTCGGCGTGCCGTGGTGGGTCGGCGTGGTGATGACCCTGGCCCTCTTCGGCTGCGCGCTGCTGCTCACCGCCTGCTTCTTCGCCTGGGTGCCGACCCACCGGACGTGGTTCACCACTCTCGGCGCGGGCACGATCTGCGCCTACCTGCTGCACGTCTACCCGATCCAGCTGTCCCGCATCTACGACTGGTACGCCATGCCGTGGGTGGACTCGCCGACGGGCCGGATCATCATCACGGTCATCACCGCGGTGATGATGACGGCGCTGTGCACGCCGCCGGTGCGGCGGGCGTTCCGCTGGGTGATGGAGCCGAAGTTGGACTGGGCCTTCCGCCGTGACCCGGTCGACCAGGCCCGGGCCCGCGCCCGCGGCTGAGCGACGGCCGGTCGGCTGCGACCCGCCGGCCGGCACCCGCGGGAGGGCGGTCAGCTGCGGCTGATCAGCACGAGCGCGCGGTCGTCGTTGACGTCCTTGGCGACCTTCTCGATGAGGTGCCAGGCCGCGCCGCGGAAGCCGGTGGCGACGTAGGTCTCGGCGGCGCCGGTGAGCCGGTCGATGCCGTCCGCGAGATCCCGTTCGGAGGTCTCCACCAGGCCGTCGGTGAAGAGCATCAGCACGTCGCCGGCGCGCAGCCGCCCCTTGACGGGGTGGAACTCCACCCCGTCGTAGACACCGAGCAGCGGTCCGCCGGCGGACTTCTCCTCCCAGCGGCCGGAGCCGGCACTCAGCTGCAGCGCGGGCGGATGGCCGGCGGAGAACAGCTCGTAGTCGCCGCTGTCGAGGTCCAGCACGAGGTGGATGGAGGTGGCGAAGCCCTCCTCCCAGTCCTGGCGCAGGAGATAGGCGTTGGCCGCGGGCAGGAAGGCGTGCGGCGGCAGCGAGCCGAGCAGTCCGCCGAAGGCGCCGGAGAGCAGCAGCGCGCGGGAGCCCGCGTCCATGCCCTTGCCCGAGACGTCCGTCAGCACGACCTCGAGCGTGCGCCGCTCGGGTCCGGTGCGGGCCGCGACGACGAAGTCGCCGGAGAAGGACTGGCCGCCGGCCGGGCGAAGCGACATCTCCCGGTGCCAGCCCTTGGGCAGGGACGGCAGCTGGCTCTGCACCCGCAGCCGCTCGCGCAGGTCGAAGAGCATGGTGCCGCCGCCGGTCCAGGGCACGCCGACCCGGGTGCGGAACTGGGCGATGAGCAGGCCCACGAAGCCGACCGCGGAGACGACGAGCACCGTGCCGGGGGTGACCCGGCCGGCGCCGTCGGCGTAGGGGCCCAGCAGCACGGACTCCACGACCAGCGCCCCGGCCGCCGCCGCGTACACGGCGAGCAGGCTGATCGGGCGCAGCAGCAGGCCGCCGACGATCAGCGGCAGTACCAGGGCCTCCGGCGCCGCCCACAGCGGGGCTGTGAGCGTCGCCCAGGCCAGCGCGGGCACACTGAGCAGGAGGGTGACGAGCACAACCCAGTCCGAGCCGTGCCCGCGGAAGTAGTCGACCGCGGACCGGCGCAGCAGAGTGCGGGCCCGGTGCAGTGCCTTGTGTATCCGGCGCAACCGGGCCGACGGGGGCTCCTTGCCCGTGCGACCAGCCATGTCGGGGACCTTAGCCGGGCTGTCGGGGGCGCGTCGATTCCCAACCTCACACCGTGGCATCCCAGTTCGAAAATGGTTCGCGACACGTGCGTGGCCCCTGGTACGGATGGCCACATGAACACAGAGTTGAGGGTGCTGCGACCGGCCGACTGGAGTGCCTGGTTCCGTCATCTGTCGCGGGCCTTCGGTGAGGGCGAGCCCGACCCGGCGGAGGAGGCCGGTTGGCGCTCGGTGGTGGAGTACGAGCGCTCGCTCGCGGCGTTCGACGGCGACGAGTTGATCGGGACGTCCGGTACGTTCTCCTTCCGGATGTCGGTGCCCGGCGGCGCGCTGGTGCCGACCGGCGGGCTGACCATGGTGAGTGTGTCCGCGACGCACCGCAGACGCGGCGTGCTGACGGCCATGGTGCGGCGCCAACTGGAGCTGTCCGAGGAGCGGGAGGAGCCGCTGGCGGCCCTCACGGCCTCCGAGCCCGACATCTACGGCAGGTTCGGCTACGGCCTGGCGAGCCAGTGGATGTCGGCCGAGGTGGACACCGCCCGGACCCGGATCGCCGCCCCGGCGGACACCGAGGACCTGCGGCTGCGCTGGGCCGACCCGGAGAAGTCCCTGCCGGAGTGCGAGGCGCTGTACGCCCGCAGGCTCGGGGAACGCCCAGGGCTGCTGGAGCGGTCGCAGGAGTGGGCGCGGGTCCAGGTGGTCGATCCGCCCGGCGACCGCGAGGGCGCCTCGCCGCTGCGGTGCGTACTGGCCGAGCGGGACGGGGAGCTGGTCGGCTACGCCCGTTTCAGCGTGACGCCCCGCTGGGACGACGCCGGGGCCGACGGCCAGGTCAACCTCTGGGAGCTGGAGGCCGACGACCCGGCCGGGTACGCGGCGCTGTGGCGGTTCCTCGCCGGTGTCGACCTGACGTCGCGGATCGTCGCCGGGAAGCGACCGGTCGACGACCCGCTGCGGCATCTGGTGTCCGACGTGCGGCGTTGCCGGCTGAAGCTGCGCGACTCGATGTACCTGCGGCCGGTGGACGTCGGTGCGGCGCTGGCGGCGCGCGCCTACCGGGCGCCGGTGGACGTCGTGTTGGACGTGGCGGACGCCTTCCTGCCGCGGAACGCCGGGCGTTGGCGGCTCAGCGGCGACCGGCTGGGCGCGGTCTGCGCACGAACGAAGGACGCCGCCGACCTGTCGCTCGACGTCGCCGACCTGGGCGCGGTGTACCTGGGCGGGAGCGCGCTGACCGAACTGGCGGCGGCGGGCAGGGTCGTCGAGCGGCGTCCGGGTGCCCTGGCGGCGGCGTCGCTCGCCTTCGGCAGCGACCGCGCGCCCTTCCTGGCACACGGCTTCTGACCGGAACGTCCGGAGGCATCGGAGCACGAGCCCGGCGTACGGCCGAACCGCGCGCCCGCGCGGGGAGCGCCGTGCGCCGTGCGCTCAGCGCGCCGCGCCGGCCGCCGGCTGGCAGCTCCCGCACCAGAACAGGTTCCGTCCGGCGAGCTCGGCGAGGGACACCGGCGTGCCGCACAGATGGCACGGCTGGCCGGTCCTGCGGTAGACGTACACCTCGCCGCCGTGGTCGTCCACGCGCGGGGGGCGGTCCATCGCCTCCGGTGTGTGCTCCGGGCGCACGGTGTCGATGCGGTTGTGACGGACGCCCTCGCGCATCAGCTCCACCAGGTCGGCCCACACTGCCTCCCACCGCTCGCGCCCCAGCTCCCGGCCGGGCAGCAGCGGGTCTATCCGGTGCCGGAACAGCACCTCGGCGCGGTAGACGTTGCCGACGCCGGCGACCACCTTCTGGTCGAGCAGCAGCGCGGCTATCGAGGTCCGGCTGCGGGAGATACGGGCGAACGCGCGGTCCGGGTCGGCGTCGGCGCGCAGCGGGTCGGGGCCCAGCCGCTCGACCAGCTCACGCCGCTCGCCGTCGGTGATCAACGCGCACTTGGTGGGCCCGCGCAGATCGGCGTACGACGCCTCGCCGACCAGCCGCAGCCGGACGGTCGGCGCAGGAGTGGCGGGCACGCCGCCGCCGAAGTCGAGCTTGCCGAACAGCCCGAGGTGGACGTGCACCCAGCCCGTCGGGCCGAAGCCGAGCAGCAGGTGCTTGCCGACGGCGTCGGCGCTCTCCAGCACACGGCCGTCGAGCAGCGCGGCGCCGTCGGCGAACCGGCCCTGCGGGCTGGACACGGCCACCGGCCGCCCGACGAACCGCCGGCGGTGCTCCAGCGCGAGCCGGTGGATGGTGTGCCCCTCGGGCATTCCCCGCTCAGTCCTGCTGCGGGTGGTGGGCGGGGATGGGCGGCAGTTCGCCGGTGCGCTCGTAGTCGGAGAGCATCGCGATGCGCCGCTCGTGCCGCTCCTCGCCGGTGAAGGGCGTGTTCAGGAACAGCTCGACAAAGCGCTCGGCCTCCTCGACGGTGTGCATGCGGCCGCCGATGCTGATCACGTTGGCGTTGTTGTGCTCCCGGCCGAGCGCCGCGGTCTGCTCGCTCCAGGCGAGCACCGCACGGACGCCCTTGACCTTGTTGGCGGCGATCTGCTCGCCGTTGCCCGAGCCGCCGATCACGATGCCCAGGCTGTCGGCGTCGGTGGCGGTCCGCTCGGCCGCGCGCAGACAGAACGGGGGGTAGTCGTCCACGGCGTCGTAGATGTGCGGCCCGCAGTCGACGGGCTCGTGGCCGTTGTCCTTCAGCCACTGGACGAGGTGGTTCTTCAGTTCGTAGCCGGCGTGATCGGAGCCGAGGTAGACGCGCATGCGACGAGTGTGCCACGGCGCTCGCGCCGGACTTGCGACGGCCCGTGCGCCGGTCTCGCGACGGCCCCGGGGCCGGGTCGGGGAGCCTGCGCGGCGGCGGCGGGCGGCTCCGTAGACTGACCGGTGTGAGCGACACCCCCAGCACCCCAGGACCGGACGACCCCGACGCCCAGCCGGACGATCTCGGACAGTTCGAGCAGATCGTCGGCGCGGAGACCGACCGCGACCCCGACCTGGCCGTCATCGAGGCGGGCAGTCGTACGCTGCGGACCCAGGCCGGGCCGCCGAAGGGTGACGGCGTTCCCGCCCGGCCCGCCGACCCGGAGGTCGACCGGGCGCTGCGCGAGGTGGAGAACGAGCTGTACGGGCGGTGGCCGGAGACCCGCATCGACCCGTCGCTGGACCGCATCCGGGCGCTGATGGACGTACTGGGGGAGCCGCAGAAGGCCTACCCGACGATCCACATCACCGGCACCAACGGCAAGACGACCACCGCGCGGATCATCGAGGCCCTGCTGGGCGCGTTCGAGCTGCGCACCGGCCGGTACAGCAGCCCGCACGTCCAGTCGATCACCGAGCGCATCAGCGTGGACGGCGCGCCGCTGCCCGCCGAGCGCTTCATCGAGACCTACCGCGACGTGCTGCCCTTCGTCGAGATCGTCGACCGCCAGCAGGGCCACCGGCTCTCCTTCTTCGAGGCGATGACCGGAATGGCGTACGCCGCGTTCGCCGACGCCCCGGTGGAGGTCGGCATCGTGGAGGTCGGCATGGGCGGACGCTGGGACGCCACCAACGTCATCGACGCCCAGGTCGGCGTGGTGACGCCGATCGACCTGGACCACACCGACCGGCTGGGCGGCACACCGGCTGCCATCGCGGAGGAGAAGGCCGGCATCATCAAGCCGGGCGCCACCGTCGTGATGGCGCAGCAGCCGGTGGAGGCCGCGTCCGTGCTGCTGAAGCGCGCCGTCGAGGTGGACGCCACGGTCGCCAGGGAGGGCATGGAGTTCGGTGTGGTGCGCCGGGAGATCGCGGTGGGCGGGCAGCTGCTCACCCTGCGCGGGCTCGGCGGCGAGTACCCGGACGTCTTCCTGCCGCTGCACGGCGAGCACATGGCCCACAACGCCGCCGTCGCGCTGGCCGCCGTGGAGGCGTTCTTCGGCATCGGCTCCGAGCACGACCGCACGCTCGACCAGGACACCGTGCGGGCGGCGTTCGCCTCCGTCACCTCACCCGGTCGGCTGGAACTCGTCCGCACCAGCCCGTCCGTCCTGCTGGACGCCGCCCACAACCCGGCCGGCGCCCGGGCGACCGCCGCGGCCGTCTCCGAGGCGTTCGGCTTCAGCCGGCTGATCGGCGTGATCGGCCCCAGCGGCGACAAGGACGTGCGCGGGTTCCTGGAGGCCATGGAACCGCTGCTCGCGGAGGTCGTGGTGACCCGCAACACCACCCCCCGCGGCATGGACGTCGACGCGCTCGCCGCGCTCGCGGTCGAGGTGTTCGGCGAGGAGCGGGTGCGGGTCGAGCCGCGCCTGGACGACGCCCTGGAGGCGGCGATCACCCTCGCAGAGGAGGAGGACGAGTACGCCGGGGCCGGTGTGCTGGTGACGGGTTCGGTGATCACGGTGGGCGAGGCCCGTGTGCTGCTCGGGAGGGACCGCTGATGCGCACCCTGTGTTCGTCCACGCTGATCGGCGAGTTCTTCGTGATCGGCTTCGCCGGCCTGGTCGCCATGCAGCTCAGCGACCACTCCACGGCCACCGTGTGGACGGTGTGCGGCATCGCCATGGCGCTGTGCCTGCTGCTGTGCGGGATGATCGGCCGGCGCGGCGGGCTGGAACTGGGCTGGGCGCTGCAGGGCGGGCTGATCCTCTCCGGCTTCGTGGTGCCGACGATGTTCTTCCTCGGCGCGGTCTTCGCCGGCCTCTGGTGGGCGTCGATCCACTTCGGCCGGAAGATCGAGGAGGCCAAGGCGCGGTTCGCCGCGGCCCAGGCGGGCTGACCGGTCGTACGGGCCCAACCGGCCGGACGGCCCGACGGCCCAACCGGCCCGACGGCCCAACGTGCCCGACGGCCCCGGCGGCGCGGGCGCGCCCCTTCGGGCGGTAACCTCAGGATGCTTTTGTCCCCAGGTTCCAGGAGCCGTCCATGAGCCAGCGCACCCTCGTCCTCCTCAAGCCCGATGCGGTCCGCCGCGGTCTGATCGGTGAGATCGTCGGCCGTATCGAGAGCAAGGCGGACTGGCGGATCACCGCCATGGAGCTGCGCACGCTCGACCGGTCGACGCTGGAGCAGCACTACGCCGAGCACCAGGGCCGTCCGTTCTACGAGCCGCTGGTGGAGTTCATGGCCTCCGGCCCGTCGGTTGCGCTGGTCGTCGAGGGCGAGCGGGTCATCGAGGGCGTGCGCACCCTGGCCGGTCCGACCGACCCGATCCAGGCGGCCCCCGGCACGATCCGCGGTGACTACGGCACGATCGTGCGGGAGAACCTGATCCACGCCTCGGACTCGGCGGAGTCCGCCGAGCGGGAGATGAAGATCTTCTTCCCCGGCCTGGTCTGACCGGCTCCGCCCGCCCGCCGACCACCGGCGGGCGGGGTACGTCCCGGGACGCGCCGAACATCCCGGGGGATGGCCCCGCCTGACGGTGGGAAGGGGAGCGGAAACGGACCCGACAACCGAACCGGGTGGGGAACGAATCACCCGGACGCGACGTCATCAGTAGGGAGGAGTGCCCCCGTTGCGCTGACAATGGCCTGAGAACCCCCGCGCCGCGTTCGTTCGAACGTGACTACCATGGAGGCTTCTCCAGGACCGACGCTCGGCGATCCCTCAGCGCAACCTGCCCTCCTCCTCCCTCACCGCTCCTGCTGGAAGGCCAGACGTATCCTCATGGCGAACAACATGTCCTTCATCGGCCGTGACATGGCTGTCGACCTCGGGACCGCCAATACGCTGGTGTACGTCAGAGGCCGCGGCATCGTCCTGAACGAGCCGTCGGTCGTCGCGATCAACACGAACACGGGCGGCATCCTCGCCGTCGGCGCCGAGGCGAAGAAGATGATCGGCCGGACGCCGGGCAACATCGTGGCGGTCCGGCCGCTGAAGGACGGCGTCATCGCCGACTTCGAGATCACCGAGCGCATGCTCAGGTACTTCATCCTCAAGATCCACAAGCGCCGCTACCTCGCCCGTCCGCGTGTGGTGGTGTGCGTGCCGTCCGGCATCACGGGTGTCGAGCGCCGCGCGGTCATCGAGGCCTCCACCCAGGCCGGTGCCCGCCAGGTGCACATCATCGAGGAGCCGATGGCGGCCGCGATCGGCTCCGGGCTGCCGGTGCACGAGGCCACCGGCAACATGGTCGTGGACATCGGCGGCGGTACCACCGAGGTCGCGGTGATCTCGCTCGGCGGCATCGTCACCGCCCAGTCCATCCGGGTGGCCGGCGACGAGCTGGACAACGCGATCATCCAGCACGTCAAGAAGGAGTACAGCCTCCTGCTGGGCGAGCGCACCGCCGAGAGCATCAAGATCACCATCGGTTCGGCGTTCGACCTGGAGAAGGACGAGCACACCGAGATCCGCGGCCGGGACCTGGTCAGCGGACTCCCCAAGACGGTGGTGATCTCCGCCGCCGAGGTGCGCAAGGCGATCGAGGAGCCGGTGAACTCCATCGTCGACGCGGTCAAGACGACGCTCGACAAGTGCCCGCCCGAACTCTCCGGCGACATCATGGACCGGGGCATCGTGCTGACCGGCGGCGGCGCCCTCCTGCGCGGTCTGGACGAGCGGCTGCGGGAGGAGACGGGCATGCCGATCCACATCGCCGAGGACCCGCTGGACTCCGTGGCGCTCGGCTCCGGCAAGTGCGTCGAGGAGTTCGAGGCGCTCCAGCAGGTGCTGGACGCCCAGCCGCGCCGCTGACGGCAGCTGCCCCGTTCGGAGCCCGGCCGGCGCGGGCGGCGGCGCGCGTGCCGGGTGCCGCCGTCGGCGCTCCGAGCGGGTTTAGTCTGCTCCCACGCCCACCCGCACACCCCCGCCCACGACCTCCCGCTCACATCCCACCCACCGAACCAAGGGGAAGGCACGGCCGTCAGACGTGAGGGACAACCGAGAGAGCCGACTCCTGCTCGTCCTGCTGGTCGCCATCGCGTTCGCGCTGATCACGGTCGACCTCCGCGGCGGCGAGCAGTCGCCGCTGGACGGGGCCCGGCGCGGCGCCGCCACGGTGTTCGGACCGGTGCAGAACACCGTCGCCGGCGCGGTCGACCCGGTGGGCAACGCCGTGTCCGCCGTCCGGGACTCCGGCAAGCGCCACGACCGGCTGGCAGCGCTGGAGCGGGAGAACGCCGAACTCAAGCAGCGGCTCGGCTCCGACGACCGCAACCGCTCCCAGACCAAGGAACTGGACAAGCTGCTGCGCACCGCCGCCGCCGGCCAGTACGGAGTCAAGGGGGCCCAGGTCATCGCGATCGGCGCGGCCCAGGGCTTCTCCTGGACGATCACCATCGACGTCGGTGAGCGCGACGGCATCAGACGGGACATGACCGTACTCAACGGCGACGGACTCGTCGGCCGGGTCACCACCGTCGGCCCCTCCACCTCCACCGTGCTGCTGGCCACCGACCCGGACTTCACCGTCGGCACACGGCTGGAGAAGAGCAACGAGCTCGGCTTCGCCAACGGCCGCGGCGACAGCTGGCTCACCGTGCAGCTGCTCAACACCCGGGCGAACGTCAAGAAGGGCGACCGGATGGTCACCTTCGGATCCAGCAACAACCGGCCGTTCGTGCCGGGCGTGCCGGTCGGCGAGGTCATCCAGGTGACGCCCTACAGCGGCGACCTGACCAGGACGGTCAGGGTCCGCCCCTACGTCGGCTTCAGCAGGCTCGACATCGTCGGCGTGGTCGTCGAGGGCCCGCGCAAGGACCCGCGCGACATGGTGCTGCCCGACCCGCCGAAGAAGAAGCCGATCCCCACGGTGACGGTGACGGTCACCCCGGGGGCCGAGGACGCGGACGCCGACGGCCAGGAGGGCGACGGCCAGCAGGGTGACGGGCCGCCGGGTGACGGGCCGCCGGACGGGCAGGCCGCGCCGCCCGGCCCCGACCAGGACCAGTACCCGGACCAGGCCGACGAGCAGGGGGACTGACAGATGTTGCGATTCAACCGCGTCCTGCTGTCCACCACGCTGGTGATCGTCGCCCTGGTGGTGCAGGTCAGCGTGCTCGCCAGGCTGCAACTCCCCGGCGCCACCCCGGACCTGCTGCTGCTGACCGTGCTCGCCCTCGCCCTCGTCTACGGCCACACCAGCGGCGCGCTCATCGGCTTCGGTGCCGGACTGCTCGCCGACCTCGCCCCGCCCGCCGACCACGCCGTCGGCCGCTACGCGCTGGTGCTCTGCCTCGTCGGCTACGCGGCCGGACTCACCAAACCGGAGACCGGCCAGCACCGCAGCGCCACCGCGCCCATGCTGGTCGTCGCCGTCGCGGCCGTCTCCTCCACCCTGCTGTACGCAGGGGTGGGCGCGCTGGTCGGCGACACCGCCGCCCGCCACGTCGGCCTGTGGAGCCTGCTGCTGACGGCCACTCTCTACGACCTGCTGCTGGCGCCCTTCACCGTGCCGCTGATCATGGCGTTGGCTCGGCGCGCCGACCACGATCCGCTCGCCGAGAACGCCGCGGCCGCCGGCTCCGGTGCCGGAGACAGCCCGCTCGGCTGGATCGGCGGCGGCAGCGGAGGCCGACTGGCCCGCGCCGAGAAGCAGCTGGGCAAACCCGGACGCAACACCAATCTCGGCGGGCGGCGCAACAGCCTGCTCGGCCGTTCGGCACGGAGGTCGGCCGCACGCATCAAGGGCGTCAAGCGGCTGTGACGGAGGTGAGGAAGTGAGCAACATCCCGGAGACGGGCCGGTCCTCGCGTGTCACCATCCGGCTCGTCGCCATCCAGATCATCGTCTTCTCGCTGCTGCTCACGCTCGGCGGCCGGCTCTGGTACCTGCAGGTCCGCAACGGCGAGGAGTACGAGCGGGAGGCCGCCGGCAACCACGTCCAGCAGGTCGTGCAACCCGCCACCCGGGGCGCCATCCTGGACGCTCGCGGCGTGCCCATCGCCGACAACGAGACCCGGCTTGTGGTGTCCGCCAACCGCACCGACCTGATGAGGATGAAGGACCGGGGCGAGGCCGTCCTCACCCGGCTCGCGGACGTGCTGGACATGAAGTACCAGGAAGTCGCCGAGAAGGTCCGGCTGTGCGACGCGCAGACCCCGCAGCCCTGCTGGAACGGCTCGCCCTACCAGCCGATCCCGATCACCGACGAGGCCACCACCCAGCAGGCCCTCCAGATCCGGGAACGCGCCGAGGACTTCCCCGGCATCACCGCCGAACCCACCGCCGTCCGCCGCTACCCGGCGCCCTACAAGGCCGGCACCTCCCAGGTTCTCGGCTACCTCTCGCCGGTCACCGACGAGGAGGTCGAGCAGGCCAGGGACACCGACTCGCCGCTGCTGCGCTCGGACCAGGTGGGCCGCTTCGGACTGGAACGCACCTACGACCGCCAGCTGCGCGGCAAGGCCGGAGTCACCCGCTACGAGGTCGACAAGCTCGGCCGCGTCATCGGCGAGGCCGAGGGCGACCGGGCCATGGCCGGGGCGTCCGTGGTCACCAGCATCGACTCCCGGGTCCAGGCCATAGCGGAGAAGCAGCTGGACAAGGCCATGAAGCAGGCCCGCAACGAGGTCGACAAGATCACCGGCCGGCCGTACGAGGCCGACTCCGGTGCCGTGGTGGTGATGGAGTCCAAGACCGGGCGTGTCGTCGCGATGGCCTCCAACCCGGACTACGACCCGAACGCCTGGGTCGGCGGCATCTCCGGCAAGGAGTACACCCGGCTCACCGGCAAGGACTCCAACTTCCCGCTGCTCAACCGGGCCATCCAGGGCCAGGCCCCGCCCGGCTCGATCTTCAAGATCGTCTCCAGTGCGGGAGCGGTCAACGCCGGCTACCCCTTCGACGGCCGCTACAACTGCGGCGCCTCCTACAGCCTCGGCAACCAGACGTACCGCAACTTCGAGTCCACCGGCCACGGCCCGATCAGCCTCGGCCGCGCGCTCGAGGTCTCCTGCAACACCGTCTTCTACGCCCTCGGCCACCAGGAGTGGCGCAAGGACGGCGGGATCAACTCCAAGAAGAAGCCCAACGAGTACCTCTACAAGGCCGCCAAGGGCTTCGGCCTCGGCAGCCCCACCGGCGTCGACCTGCCCAGCGAGGTCTCGGGCCGCATCCCCGACCGGGAGTGGAAGCAGAAGTACTGGGAGCTGAACAAGAACGCCTGGTGCAAGCAGGCCAAGTCGAAGGCCACCGACTACGTCACCCGACTGGCCAAGGAGAACTGCGTCGAGGGCATGAACCTGCGCGCCGGCGACAGCATCATCTACGCCATCGGCCAGGGCGACACCCTCGTCACCCCGATCCAGATGGCCACCGCCTACGCGTCCATCGCCAACGGCGGAAAGCTGATGACCCCCACCGTCGGCAAGGCGATCATCAGCCCGGACGGCAAGAAGATCGAGGAGATCAAGCCGCGCAGCCACGGCCGGGCCCCCGCCACCAAGCGGACGCTCGCCCAGATAGACGACGCGCTGCTCGGTGTCACCACCCGGGGCACCGCCGCCTGGCGGTTCGGCAACTGGCCGCATGACGACATCCCGATCCGCGCCAAGACCGGTACCGCGCAGGTGCAGGGCAAGCAGACCACCTCGTGGCTGGCGACGTACACCGACGACTACACCATCGTCATGACGATCTCCCAGGCCGGCACCGGCTCCGGCGCCTCGGGCCCCGCCGTGCGCAACATCTACGACGCGCTCTACGGCGTACTGCCGGACGGCACGATCGACAGGAAGAAGGCCCTGCTCCCCAAGCCGCAGCAGAAGCTGCCGCGGATCGGGGAGAACGGGGACGTCAAGGCCGAACGCACCAAGAAGTCGATCGTCGCCGAGTGGCGGGACGCGGAGTTCGAGTAGATGAGCATCCACTCCTTCGACACCGCCCGCTACGAGCGGCCGAAGAGCCTGTGGGCCAGGCTGCGGGCCCGGGACTCCCTGGCCCGCCGCCTGGACTGGCCGCTGCTGCTGTCGGCCCTCGCTCTGTGCGTCATCGGCTCGCTGCTGGTGTGGTCGGCCACCCGCAACCGCACCGAACTCACCGGCGGCGACCCCAACCTCTTCCTCGTCAAGCACGTCATGAACGCCGTCATCGGCATCGCGCTGGCGGCGGCCGTGCTGTGGATCGGCCACCGCCGGCTGCGCTCGGCGTGGTGGCTGCTGTACGTGCTGGCGCTCATCCTCGTCGCCCTGGTGTACACGCCGATCGGCGCCACCATCAACGGCGAGCGGGCCTGGCTGAACCTCGGCGGCGGCTTCTTCCTCCAACCGTCCGAGTTCGCCAAGGTCACCGTGCCGCTTGCGATGGCCGTGGTGCTCGCCGCCAAGGTCGACGCCGGCGACCGGGAGCACCCCGACCACCGGACCGTGCTGCTGGCCCTCGTCCTGGCCGCCATCCCGATCGCCGTCATCGCCGACCTCGGCCAGGTCATGGTGCTCGCCGTGATCGTGCTCGGCGTACTGCTGGCCTCCGGGGCGTCCAACCGCTGGGTGTTCGGGCTGATCACCGCGGCCGTCGCGGGCGGCGTCGCGGTGTGGATGCTCGACCTGCTCGACGAGTACCAGATCAACCGGTTCGCCGCCTTCGCGAACCCGGCCCTGGACCCGTCCGGCGTCGGCTACAACACCAACCAGGCCCGCATCGCCATCGGCTCCGGAGGGCTCACCGGAAAGGGCCTCTTCCAGGGCACCCAGACCACCGGTCAGTTCGTCCCCGAGCAGCAGACGGACTTCATCTTCACCGTCGCCGGGGAGGAGCTGGGCTTCCTCGGCGGCGCCCTGATCCTCCTGCTGCTCGGCGTGGTCATGTGGCGGGCCTGCCGCATCGCGATGGAGGCGACCGACCTCTACAGCACGATCATCGCCGCCGGCGTCGTCGCCTGGTTCGCGTTCCAGTCCTTCGAGAACATCGGCATGGCGCTGGGCATCATGCCGGTCGCCGGCCTGCCGCTGCCGTTCGTCTCCTACGGCGGTACGTCGATGTTCGCCGCCTGGATCGCCGTCGGACTGCTCCAGTCCATCCGCATACAGCGCCCCCTGTCCGCCTGAGCCCTGGGAGGACTCCGCCCGGGCGTGAGCCGTTGCGGGCCGCGCCCGACGGAACTACCGTCCAGCCATGGTGTCCGTGGTGCGCGAGACCGAGCGCAAGTACAGCGCACCGACCGGTCGGGAGCTGCCGGAGATCCCCGACCTCACCGGCGTGGCGGGCGTGGCGGCCGTGCACGACGAGGGCGTCCGCACACTGGACGCCCGCTACTTCGACACCGCGGACCTCCGGCTCGCCGCCGACGGGGTCACCCTGCGCCACCGCACCGGACCGGGCGAGCACGGCTGGCAGCTCAAACTTCCCGTCGAGCCGGACGTCCGCGAGGAGATCCGCTCGGACGAGGCAGGCAAGGACCCCGAGACCCCGCCCGCCGCCCTGGTCGCGCTCACCCGCTCCCGCACCCGCGACCGGCCCCTTCGCCCGGTCATGCGGTTGACCACCACCCGCGCCGTCCACACCCTGCGCGACGCCGCCGGCGCCGCACTCGCCGAGGTGGTACGGGACGCGGTCAGCGCCGAGCGGGCGGACGACCAGGGCTCGGCACGATGGTCCGAGATCGAGGTGGAGCTCGCCGAGGGCAGCGGCACCGACCTGCTCGACGCCGTCGAACAGGCGCTCCTGGCGGCCGGACTCCACCGCGCCGACACTCCCTCCAAGCTGCGCCGCGCCCTCCACGAGACCGGCCTGGCACCGGTGCCCGCCGCCCTCCCCGACCCCGGGCCGCCGCACACCGCGGGCGACGCCGTCCTGCGCTACCTCCGCGCCCAGGCCGCCGAACTCGTGGCCCTCGACCCGGCCGTCCGACGCGGTCGGGAGGACTCCGTGCACCGGATGCGCGTCGCCTCCCGCCGGCTGAGATCCGCGCTGCGCACCCACCGCGCCCTGCTGGACCGCGCGGCGACCGAGCCGCTCGTCGACGAACTCGGTTGGTTCGCCGCCGAGTTGGGCCTCGAACGCGACCTGGAGGTACTGACCGCCCGACTACGGGAACGCGTCGACACCCTCCCCGCCGAGCTGCGCCCCGGCCCGGTGCTCGCCCGGCTCCGAGCCCACGAACGCGACCGCCGCCGACCCGCGCGTCGCGCCGTGCTCGCCGCCCTCGACAGCGACCGGTGGCTGCGGCTGCTCGCCGACCTCGACCGGCTCACCGCCCGCCCGCCGCTGCTGCCCGCCGCCCACCGGCCACCGCACAAACCGCTCCGCAAGGCCGTGACCAGGGATTTCGACCGACTCGCCACGCGGATGGACCAGGTGCTGCGAAGCCCCGAGGGGCCCGAGCGGGACGTCGCCGCGCACGCCGCCCGCAAGGCGGCGAAGCGGCTGCGCTACGCCGCCGAGACCGCGCAGCTCACCCACGGCAAGGCCGCGGCGCGCTACGCCCGCCGCGTCCGCCGTCTCCAGGACCTCCTCGGCGCGCACCAGGACGCCGTGGTCACCCGGGCCGCGCTGCGCGAACTGGCCGCCGAAGCGGACGCCGCGGGCGAGTCGTCCTTCGCCTACGGCGTGCTGTACGGACGCGAGGAGCGGGCCGCCGCCGACACGCTCGCCGCACTCCCGGACGCCTGGCGTGCCCTGCGCGCCCACCGCCGCCTCACCTGAGCGCGGCCGCCGCCTCGCGCGGCCGCCGGACCGGCGTGGCCGCCCGCCACTGCCGAACGGGTTAGTCTGGATGGTCACCTGTGTACACAGAACCCGCGCCCCCGGAGGCGCACGGCCCTCACGCCCCCGCATCCAAGGACACACCCATGCCCGTCGAGTCGGTCTTCCCCCGCCTGGAAGCCCTCCTCCCGCATGTCCAGAAGCCGATCCAGTACGTCGGCGGCGAGCTGAACTCCACCGTCAAGGAGTGGGACGCCTGCGATGTCCGCTGGGCGCTGATGTACCCGGACGCCTACGAGGTCGGCCTGCCCAACCAGGGCGTCATGATCCTCTACGAGGTGCTGAACGAGCGTGAGGGCGTCCTGGCCGAGCGCACCTACAGCGTCTGGCCGGACCTCGAGAAGCTGATGCGCGAGCAGGACGTGCCGCAGTTCACCGTCGACGCGCACCGCCCGGTCGGCGCCTTCGACATGTTCGGCGTCTCCTTCTCCACCGAACTCGGATACACCAACCTGCTCACCGCGCTCGACCTGGCCGGCATCCCGCTGAACGCGGCCGACCGCAGCGAGGACCACCCGGTGGTCGTCGCCGGAGGCCACGCCGCCTTCAACCCCGAGCCGATCGCGGACTTCGTCGACTGCGCCGTCATCGGCGACGGCGAGCAGGCCGTGCTGGAGATGACCGAGATCGTCCGCGCCTGGAAGGCCGAGGGCCGCCCCGGCGGCCGGGAGGAACTGCTGCTGCGGCTCGCCCGGACCGGCGGCGTGTACGTGCCCCGCTTCTACGACGTCGAGTACCTGCCGGACGGCCGCATCGCCCGCGTCGTGCCGAACCGGTCCGGCGTGCCGTGGCGGGTGTCCAAGCACACCGTGATGGACCTCGACGAGTGGCCCTACCCGAAGCAGCCGCTGGTCCCGCTCGCCGAGACCGTGCACGAGCGGATGTCCGTGGAGATCTTCCGCGGCTGCACCCGCGGCTGCCGCTTCTGCCAGGCCGGCATGATCACCCGCCCGGTGCGGGAGAGGTCCATCACCGGCATCGGCGAGATGGTCGAGAAGGGCCTGAAGAACACCGGCTTCGAGGAGGTCGGCCTGCTCTCGCTGTCCTCCGCGGACCACAGCGAGATCGCCGACGTCGCCAAGGGCCTCGCCGACCGCTACGAAGAGGACAAGATCGGCCTCTCCCTGCCGTCCACCCGGGTCGACGCGTTCAACATCGACCTGGCCAACGAGCTGACCCGCAACGGCCGCCGCTCCGGTCTCACCTTCGCCCCGGAGGGTGGCAGCGAGCGTATCCGCAAGGTCATCAACAAGATGGTCTCGGAGGAGGACCTGATCCGCACCGTCGCCACCGCCTACGGCAACGGCTGGCGCCAGGTGAAGCTCTACTTCATGTGCGGTCTGCCCACCGAGACCGACGACGACGTGCTCCAGATCGCCGACATGGCCACCAAGGTCATCGCCAAGGGCCGCGAGGTCGCCCGCTCCAACGACATCCGCTGCACGGTCTCCATCGGCGGCTTCGTCCCCAAGCCGCACACGCCCTTCCAGTGGGCCCCGCAGCTCTCCGCCGAGGAGACCGACGCCCGACTGGAGAAGCTGCGCGAGCGCATCCGGGGCGACAAGAAGTACGGCCGCTCCATCGGATTCCGCTACCACGACGGCAAGCCGGGCATCGTGGAGGGCCTGCTCTCCCGCGGCGACCGCCGGGTCGGCGACGTCATCCGAGCCGTGTACGAGGCCGGCGGCCGCTTCGACGGCTGGCGCGAGTACTTCAGCTACGACCTGTGGATGGAGTGCGCCGCCCGCACCCTGCCCGCCCATGGCGTGGACGTCGACTGGTACACCACCCGCGAGCGCACCTACGAGGAGGTCCTGCCCTGGGACCACCTCGACTCCGGCCTCGACAAGGACTGGCTCTGGGAGGACTGGCAGGACGCGCTCGACGAGACCGAGGTCGAGGACTGCCGCTGGACACCCTGCTTCGACTGCGGCGTCTGCCCGCAGATGGACACCCACATCCAGATCGGCCCCACCGGCAAGAAGCTGCTCCCGCTCAGCGTGGTCAACAGGTAGCCGCGCGGCGGGCGTCCCGTGCGGAGGGTCGTGGATCTTGACGAGGCGGCTGCGGAGCTGGCCGCGCGGGCCCGCGCCTGGCGGGCCGCCGGCCTTGCGGTGGCCGAGCCGACGTGGCGCGACGGGACGGCTCCGTGGCCGCAGAGGCTGGAGACCGACCGGTCGCGGGTGAGCGACCCCGACTCCGTGGGAGTTCTGCTCTCCGGCCCGGGCGAGACCCTGCTGTCGGTGGTGCTGTTCCGAGGCGGCTGGGCGGACGTCGCCTACTTCGCCGGCGGCGACGATGCCGGGGCGCTGCCGGCATCGGGTATCGGGTCGGCGGCGGAGTTCGGCACCCGCCTCGACGTCTGGGTGGCCCGGGTGTTCGGGGAGCGGGGCGGCCTGAACGCCTCCGGGG
>NZ_VJYK02000649.1 GCF_007097205.2 Streptomyces alkaliterrae | reverse complement strand
GGCCCAGGGCTGACACCCCGCCACGCCGCCGGACCTCCGCCCGCCGCCACGCCGCCGGGTCTCCGCCCGCGACCGGGCCGACTCCCCGCGTACCGTCGGGCACATGCACACAGTCATCGCCGGTGGAGCCGGACAGATCGCCACCCGACTCGAACGACTCCTCGCCGACCGCGGCGACACAGCCCACGGACTCATCCGCGACACGGGCCCCTCGGAGAGGTCCGAGAAGGCCGACGCCGTACGCGCCGCCGGCGCCGAACCCGTCGTCTGCGACCTGGAGTCCGCCGACGTCGACGAGGTCGCCGACCTCCTGCGCGGCGCCGACGCCGCCGTCTTCGCCGCCGGCGCGGGCCCCGGCAGCGGCGCGGCCCGCAAGGAGACCGTCGACCGCGCAGCCGCGGAACTCTTCGCCGAGGCCGCCGCCCGAGCCGGCGTACGACGCCTCCTCATCGTCTCCGCCATGCGCGTCGACGAGGAACCACCGCCCGGCACCGACCCCGTCTTCGCCGCCTACCTCCGGGCCAAGGGCGCCGCCGACGCCGCCATCCGCGCCCGCGACGACCTCGACTGGACCATCCTGCGCCCCGGCCGCCTCACCAACACCCCCGGCACCGGCCGCGTACACCTCGCCGAGCACACCGGCCGCGCCGACGTCAGCCGCGACGACGTCGCCGCCGTCCTCCTCGCTCTCCTCGACGAACCCGCCACGGCCCGCCGCACCCTGGAACTCGTCGCCGGTGACACCCCCATCCCCGAAGCCGTCCGCGCCCTCACCCGCTGACCTGCCCGGGGCGGGGCCCGCGCCCCGGGCAGGTC
>NZ_VJYK02000648.1 GCF_007097205.2 Streptomyces alkaliterrae | reverse complement strand
CGCTCCTGCCGCGCCCGCCGCACCCGCCGCCGTCGCCAGCGCCACGCCCGTGCCGACGAGCGTCCACCCGGCCACCTTTCGCGCGTCCGCCGCCGGCCACCACCTCGCCACCGCGAGCGAACCGGCCAACGCACCCAGCGCGAACACCGCGAGCAACGCCCCGGCGTCCCCGGGCCGTCCGAGCTCCCGGCAGAGCAGAACCGTCGTGGCCGACAGCCCACCGAGGCCGAGGAACGCCACGCCGGTGGCCACGGTGATCGCCCGGAGCTGCGGCACACGCCAGACCACCGCGAACCCCGTGACCAGATCGGCCCCCAGCCTCTGCGGCGGGGGCCCGGAGGAGCCGGCCGGAGCCGCCACCCTCACCAACGGCGCAAGCAGCGCCGCGACCCCGGCCACCATCCCCAGGCCCGCCACTGCCGCAAACGGCGACTCGAACGTGACGGCCGCCGCCACCACGGCAGGCCCGCCGACGGAAGCCGCGTTGTAGGACGCGGCGTCCAGCGCGTAGGCACGATCACGCCGACGCCCCGCCGGCACCAGCAGGGCGACCAGACTCGACAGTCCCCCGGAAACCACCGGCCCGCAGGCCCCACCGACCACCGCCACCACGCCCACAAGCCACACCGGCACCCGCCCAAGCAGTACGGCCAGCGCAAGAATCGACCCCGCGAACACGGCCAGCACCAGCAGGCGACACACACCCGGCCGCCGCGCCCGCCCCACCACCGCGCCCACCAGCGGCGCTGCCAGCACATGCGGCGCCAACCAGGCCGTCAGCACAAACGCGCCATCCGACACCCCGCCCGTGCGATCC
>NZ_VJYK02000647.1 GCF_007097205.2 Streptomyces alkaliterrae | reverse complement strand
GCACGGCCGGCCCGCGTGCCTCACCCTCGACGCGGCCGCCGGGCGGAGCGCCGCCGCTCGTTCCCGGCACCGATCTCCGCCGGCTCCGCACGCCCCGCCTCCCGCTCGGCCTCCGTGATCTCCCCGTACTCCTCCTCCAGCCAGTCGACGATCTCCCGCGGCCCCTCCCCGCACCACGCCGTCCCGGGCGTCGCCCGAATGGCGGAGCTGCGGGGGCGGAAGTGGCATATACCACTCAATCTGGACTGGCAGGCAACACCCGGGACGGGGAGCGACCGCCGCACCGCACAGGTGGCGGTCGCTCGTAGGAGGTGCCGCAGCATGCCACAGGTGCAGGTCTACGTATCGATTCCACTGCCCGTCGACGAGGTCTTCTACTTCCTCTCCGACGGCCGGAACCTGGCGCGCTGGCACTCCGGCGTGATGGACATCAGGCCCGAGGGCCCGGAGGGCGCCGACGGCGCCGGACACGCCGAACGCCGGTCCTACAGCTACCGCTTCCCCGGCCGGCACCGCGACTTCCGGCTGGAGTGCTGCGCCTACGAGCACAACGTACGCATAGGGTTCATCGGCCAGCGCATGTGGAATCCGCTCGGCAGCCAGATGCCGCGCTACGACTTCCGCGTCTGGCCGCAGGGCACGGGCTGCCGCGTCGGCGTCCAGGTCACCTCGTGGCTGACCGGAGGCATGCTGCTGCTGTGGCCGATCGTCGCCCTCGGCTGGCGCCGCGACCTCCCGGAGGACGCCCAGCGCCTCCACGAACTGCTGACCGGCAGCGAAGAACTCGCCGACGTCGGCCACGAGCCCGGGCCCCTCGTCATCGCCGACCGCCCCCGCCGCCGC
>NZ_VJYK02000646.1 GCF_007097205.2 Streptomyces alkaliterrae | reverse complement strand
CAGCACCCTCGCGTTCGGGCCCTCACATGGTCCTGGTCACCTTGGCCGTGGCCGTTCTCGCCGCATGACATGGCAGGGGGCGGCTGCTGGAGGATCGGGCACATACATGGCTACCGTTTCCAGCCCACCCGACGCGGCCAGGTTCCACAGAGGAGTTCGTTGTCGGGCAAAGCGGTGCCGTTCATCTACGACGGGCGGCTGCCTCGCTCGGGAGGTGTCGGGCCTCGGGGCTCGCCACGTGCCGGGCGCTGCCGGTCGTCGCCAGCCGGTCCATGAGATCGGCGGCCTGCCGATGTCGGGGCGCGGCGGCAGGAGGCGTGGAGCTTGGGTGGATACCCCGCGACACTTCCGGTCGAACTGAGATGCTTTGGAGCCATCCCGTTCGACCGGAAGCTGCGCCGCCGAGGGATCCGCCGTTCGCTATGCGGAGAAGGCTCGAAGGATCAGGAAAGACGGCGGCCCATCTTCGCGGAGCCTCGGTTGTATCCCTTTGTGTCCCACCACTCTTCCAGCAGAGTTCGGACGATGTGTACGAGTTGCTGAAGCCGTTCGGGATCGGGAGAAGGCGAAGTGAACACGTCGGCGAACGACTTGTCCTC
>NZ_VJYK02000645.1 GCF_007097205.2 Streptomyces alkaliterrae | reverse complement strand
GGGCGGATGCGGGGGCGGCCGGTGGTGGAGGGCGCTGGCCGGCCCCGCATGGTGGCGGGCTTGTGCACGGTAGGAGCGGCCGAGCGGGGGGCGGCGGCAGAGGCGCCCGGTGCGGCGGAGAAGCCGGTGGGCGTGGTCGAGCAGGCGGTGGAAGCACAGCAGACCGACAAGGCGGTGGCTGCTGCGGGTGAGGGTGCGCGGCCGGTGCTGTCGGGTGCGCAGGCGCTGCTGGCTGCGCGGGCCGGCGGGGCGAGCGGGAAGCGGAGGTAGAGGGAGATGCGAGTTCCGATCCGGCACGTTGCCGGGAACGTGGCGTGGTCGACGCACGGGACCGTGTGGGCGCTGTGGCGGGTGCTGGGCAGCGGCCAGGCACAGGTGTCGCAGGCGGCCCGGGTACGGCATCTGCACGCGGTGTCGGGGCTGGTGAAGCACCTGGAGGGGGAGGCGATGTTGATGTCGTTGTGCCCGCAGGTCGATCCGGCAACGGTCGGCGAGCAGATGCTCGAGGGCGTGGATCTGGAGGCCTCCCCGAGGTATGTGGCGATGGTCGATGAGGTGCTGGATCGGCTTGAGCAGATGGAGTTGTCGGGGCGTACGGATTGGTTGGCGGTGCCGTTGCCGGCGAGTCGGCTGCAGGCGGTGCGTGCGGCGGTGGCGGCGGCGCGGTCGGAGGTGGAGACGTGGTTGGGGTTGCTGCCGGCGCCGGTGTCGGCGGCGGAGGAGCGGCAGCGGTTGGCGCAGGCGCAGCGGTTGGCGGCGGCGTGGCCGGGCGGGCTGCGGGTGCGGCCGGCGACGTCGGCGGAGGTGCTGTGGATCTACGGGCACAGTGCGCGGCGGGGTGTGTGGGAGCCGTCG
>NZ_VJYK02000644.1 GCF_007097205.2 Streptomyces alkaliterrae | reverse complement strand
GTGTCGCCGGTGGGGCCGGGGAGCCAGAGGTCGGCGGTGCGGTCGCCGCCACCGGCGGCGCCGCGGCCCTCGCAGACCACTCGGGCGCGGCGGCCGAGCAGCAGTCCGTCGCCGTCGCCGATTCCCTGCCAGCCGGCGCTGGTGACCCGCAGCCGTAGTTCCGCGCCCGGCCAGGAACCGGCCACCACCAACGCAGAACCGTTTCTGCGGAGCAGGGCCGCCAGTCGGCGGCCCGTGCGGGGAGCCACCCGGGTCGGTGCCCTGAGCAGCACCACGGGCACCGCCTCCAGGGCCGTCGCCGCGACCTCGGCCCAGCGGCGGCCCGGATCGTCCACCCACATGCCGGCGCCCAGGTCGAGCCCCGCGTCGGCGGCGGCGAGTGCGCCCAGCTCGGGGAGGCCCACGACCGCCCAGGCCCCGCCGCGCTCCTCGGTCGCGCCGAGGCCGCCCAGGTCGTGGGCGGCCTCGGCGGCCAGCGCGAGGAGCAGCGGCAGGTCACCGCACGTGCTGATCGCGATACCGGGTCGGACCGCTCCGCCGGGCAGCAGGGAGCGCAGCCCGCGACCGTCGGGGTGTGCCCCGGTCGCGACGCGTCTGCCCTGTTCGGCGATGTGTACGGCCCTCATGCTTCGATTTTCGAATGAGTGTTCGATTGAGGCAAGTCGCTCGAAGGGGTGGTCTCGGTCGAGATCGTCCGGGCCATCTGCCGCCCGCCCCATGGGGGATGCCGTCCCTCCGGAGGAAGGTCGACCAGGAGCTTGTGAGCGAGGTCACATGAGAGAGCGCTCTCTCCTTCCCGCCGTGCTACCGCGTGTGACCAGCATGTTTCGATCCGGTGCGGGACGGGGGAGGGAGATTTCGAG
>NZ_VJYK02000643.1 GCF_007097205.2 Streptomyces alkaliterrae | reverse complement strand
GGGTTTGGTCTTGGGGGTGGGGTGGCCGGTCGGGCCGGCGGCTTCGCGTTCTGCTTCGCGGTGGGCGGCTTCGCCTTGGGCGGCGAGTTCCTCGCGTTCGGCGTCGGACATCGCGGCCCACTTCTCCTGGGCGTCGCGGGATTCGGCGAGGCCGGCCTCGGCGTAGGAGGAGACGTTGACGGCCTGGCGGAGGCTCAGGCGGCCGGAGAGGACTTCTTCTGCCATCTCTTTGAGGATGGGACCGGCGGCGCCCTTGCGGAGGAGTTCGAGTGAGTTGCGGAGTGAGCGGGCGTCCGCCGGGTCGCGCGCGATGTCCAGGAACTCGGAGTCGTCGACGTCTCGGTTCTGGGCGTTGGGCTCTTCGGGCATGGTCGGAGTCCCCCGGCAGGCTGTGTGCGGTCGTCGGAAGACCGGCGCACGTCGGGGCGGCGCCGGTGGGTGTCCCCCGTTCGGCGGCACACGTTAGCAATGCCGGTGACGCGGCGGACACGGGGTGTGGTTCCCCCGCTCGCGGGCCGGGAGCGGTAGGTCCAGCCTTGTCCGCTGTGTTGGAGGGTGGGCGTGTTGTCGTGGTCAGGTGACGAGGTGGACGGCGGTGAGGGAGACGCCGGCTACCAGGAGCCAGGCGGTGAGGCCGAGGGCGGCGACGCGGGCGCCGGTTCGGCTGAGGGTGGGGAGGTGGACGGCGCTGCCGAGGGCGAAGAGGGCGGCGGCGAGGAGGAGTTCCTGCACGGTGTGGGCGGCGGTGAGCAGGGCGTCGGGGAGGACGCCGGTGCTGCGGAGGGCGACGGCTGCGAGGAAGCCGAGGACGAAGAGGGGGACGAGTGGGGGGCGTTTGGCCACGGGGACGGTTGTGGCCTGGGC
>NZ_VJYK02000642.1 GCF_007097205.2 Streptomyces alkaliterrae | reverse complement strand
GTGGTGGGTGGGTCAGTGGACGCAGAATTCGTTGCCTTCCGGGTCTTTGAGGATGCTCCACGAGCCGGCGGGTTCGTCGACGTGGCGGACGACGGTGGCGCCGAGGTTGGTGAGGCGGTCGACGGTGGTGGGGCGGTCGTCGGCCTCGGTGTGGATGTCGATGTGGAGGCGGTTCTTGGTGTCGGGTTTGGGTTCGGGGACGCGGTTGAAGAGGAGGCGGCGGCCGAGGCCGGTGCCGGAGGCGGGGTCGACCGGGTCGTCCGGGTGGCGGACGGCGGCGGCGTCGCGCCAGGCGCGGCGGCCGTGGTGTTCGGTGACCAGTGACGCGCTCACGTAGCCCGATTCCAGGAGGGCTGTGATGAGGGCGCTGTTGTCCTCGACGTCGTAGCCGAGGGCGGCGGCCCAGAAGTCGGCCTGTCGGTGGGGGTCGGCGCAGTCGATGACGAGTTTCCAGTGCAGTGGCATGGCCGGGGCCTTTCGTCAGTCGGATGTAACTACTTATAGTGGTTACATGATGGATCGGGCAACGGGACTCGTGCTCACCTCACCGGATGGGGTGCGTTATCGGTTTGATCCGGGTGCGCTCTGTCTGGAGCTGCTGCTCACGGGCGGTCCCGGGGAGATCGCGCGGTACGAGTCGTTGCACGAGCCGGCCGGGCTGCTGGAGTGGGTCGTCCACTCGCGGCTGCGGCCGACGCCGGAGCTGCGGGTGAGCGGTGAGGAGCTGGCCGAGACGCGGCGGGCGCGGGACGCGCTGTGGCGGCTGGTGTGGGCGCGGACGGGGAGGGGTGAGGCGTCAGTGGAGGACCTGGGGGTGCTCAACGCCGCCGCTGCCCGGCCGCCGCTCGCTCCGGCGTTGTACGCGGACGGTGTC
>NZ_VJYK02000641.1 GCF_007097205.2 Streptomyces alkaliterrae | reverse complement strand
CGCGGAGTCCCCGTCCGGCACTCCCACGTCCGGCACCCCCGCCTCCGGGGCCCCCGAAGCAGGAACCACGACGCCCGGGACCTCGAAGGCCGGGACGTCGGCCGACGGAACGCCAGGGGGTGGCGCTCCCAGCGGGCAGCCCCTGGCGCGCACGGCGGACGGTGGCGGCCGCGTCCTCTACCTCGGCGACTCCATCGCCACCGAGAACCAGGACGAAGTCGGCCGCCGCGTAAGGAAGTCCGGCCACGACTACCGTGCCGCCCCGCACTCCGGCACCACCCTCTGCGACTACCTCGAAGGCACCGGCGCCTCCTCCCTCGTCCCGGCCGCCCACAAGGCCGCCGCCCTCGTCCGCGACTGGCGGCCGGACACGGTCGTCCTCCAGTTCTGGGGCAACTCCTGGCTCTACACGCCGTGCATGGAAGGCGTCGCCGCCGACCACCCCGACTACCTAGCCCGCTACGGCAACGACATCCGGGCCATCACGCGGCAGATCGAGAACGCCGCCGCCCAGGCCGGCATCCCCCAGCCCCGCCTCGTGTGGGTCGTCCAGGGCCCGGACGCGTTCAACCCCGACCGTATCCCCAAGATCAACCAGCTCTACGAGATGCACGTGGTGCGCGCCGGCGGCCTCCTCGCCGACGCGGGCGCCCGGGTCAGCGCCCCCGGCGCCCGCTACACCCACACCAACTACCTGCCGTGCAACGCCGAGGAGACCGCCGCCGGCCTCTGCCGCGACGGCCGCGCCCAACTCCACCGCGACGACGACCCCCTGCACTTCTGCCTCGCCCCGCTCACCGCCAACGGACGCCCCTGCCCCGCGCCCTCACCCGGCGTCTGGCGCTACGCCGCCGCCATAGCCGACACCGTCGGCT
>NZ_VJYK02000640.1 GCF_007097205.2 Streptomyces alkaliterrae | reverse complement strand
CGCCCGGCGGTCCCACCCTCGACGGCGTGCTGTCCTTCCTGACCGACCGGAAGGAGACCGACGAGCTGTACATGGTGGTCGACGAGGAGCTGAAGATGATGGCCCGGATCTGCCGGGCCGGAGGGCGGCTCAGCGGCCCGTACCTCAAGGAGATGGCGCGGCTCGCGCACACCGAGTACGTCATCCGGGGCCGGACCGACCGCGACGTCCGCGAGGTGCTGCGCGAGACGATGTTCGCGCCGACCGTGACCGGCTCGCCGCTGGAGAACGCCGCCCGGGTGATCAGCCGCCACGAGCCGTCCGGGCGCGGCTACTACAGCGGCGTCGCCGCACTCGTCGGCCGGGACGCGGCCGGCGCGCGCACCCTGGACTCCTCGATCCTCATCCGCACCGCCGACGTCTCGGCCGACGGCCGGCTGCGCATCGGCGTCGGGGCGACCCTCGTCCGGCACTCCGACCCGGAGTCCGAGGCGCGGGAGACCCGTGCGAAGGCGTCCGGGCTGCTCGCCGCACTCGGCGAGCCGCTGCCCACCCGGTTCGCCGCCCACCCGGACGTCCGCGCGGCGCTCGCGGCCCGCAACCGGGGCATCGGCGACTTCTGGCTGGACGAGCCGCGGGCTCAGGACCGGGAGGCCGGCGCGCTGGCGGGCCGGCGGCTGCTGATGGTGGACGCCGAGGACACCTTCACCGCGATGATGGCCCACCAGATCCGCTCGCTGGGCGTGGCCGTCGACCTGCGGCGGTTCGACGAGGAGCACGACCCGGCGGAGTACGACCTGGTGGTCATGGGCCCGGGGCCCGGCGATCCCCGTGAGGGGCGGGACGGGCGCTGTCTCTTATACACACTGACGCTGCCGACGATCTTACGCGTGTAG
>NZ_VJYK02000064.1 GCF_007097205.2 Streptomyces alkaliterrae | reverse complement strand
CGCGCCACCCGCAGACGCCGAGCGGCTGGCGCGGGCCGCGCTCGGTACGGCGGTGGAACCGGGGGACGAGCTGGTCGGGGCGCTGATCGACACCCACGGCCTGCTCGGCCTGTGGGACGCACTCCGCGGCGGCACCCCTCCCGACCGGGTGCCCGTCGAGCGCTGGGAGCGGTTACGTACCCGGCTGGCGTCGGCCGAGCCCGAGCGGGACCTGGCCGCGTCGGCCGCGCTCGGCGGACGCTTTCTGTGCCCAGGGGACCGGGAGTGGCCGGGGCAGCTCGACGATCTGGGCCCGGCCCGTCCGCTGGGCCTGTGGGTCAGGGGGCGGTGCTCGCTGCGGCTGGCGGCGTTGCGCTCGGTCGCGGTGGTGGGGGCCAGAGCATGCACGGAGTACGGCGCCTGGGCGGCGGCCCGGCTGGCGGGCGGCCTCGCCGAGCGGGGCTGGAGTGTGGTGTCCGGTGCCGCGTACGGGGTGGACGGCGCCGCCCACAGGGGCGCGCTCGCCGCCGGCGGGCTGACCATCGGGGTGCTGGCCTGCGGCGTCGACCGGCCCTATCCCCGGGCGCACCGGGCGCTGATCGAGCGGGTCGCCGAGGAGGGGCTGCTGCTGGCCGAGCTGCCCCCCGGCGCCCACCCCACCCGGAGCCGCTTCCTCCAGCGCAACCGGCTGATCGCCGCGCTGGCCAGGGGAACGGTCGTCGTGGAGGCCCGGTTGCGCAGCGGCGCGCTGGTCACCGCCCGCCGCGCGACGGCTCTCGGCCGCCATGTGATGGGTGTGCCAGGCCCGGTCTCCTCGCCGCTGTCCGGCGGTGTGCACCGACTGCTCAGAGAGGAGGGCGTGCTGGTCACCGATGCGGACGAGGTGATCGAACTCGTCGGGGAGATGGGCGACCTCGCTCCCAGGGAGGAGGGCCCGGTGCTGCCGAGGGACCTGCTGCATCCTCGTACCCGGGAGGTGCTGGAGCTGCTGCCGGCCCACGCCGCGGTCACTTCCGGCCAGGTGTCGGATCGGGCCGGGGCGCCGGAGCCGGAGGTCAGGGCCCGGCTGCTGGAGCTGTCCTCGCTCGGCTTCGTCCTGCGCCGCGGCGGGTACTGGCAGCTGGGACACCCGTCCGGCTGACACCCCAACAGGTGACGGAGCGGTCCTTGAACTGCCGCGGGTGAGTGAAAGGGTGAGGCCATGCACCCCGATCGGAGGGCCGCGCCGCGCCGCCAGCCCGCGTCCCTGACCGGCTCCTCCCTCCGGGGTGCGGCGCGAGGAACGTATCTGCGGATGTCAGATCGAACGCTATTGGCCAGTTGTGAGCTTCTCGTCACGCTACGCTCGCGAGGTTCCCCTCCGACCGGTCCACGCGGTCCCAAGGTCCCACTGCCCGAAGCGTCGGCCCCGCCCCGAAGCCGACGTGCCCGCTCCCCCTCGACAACGGCAGAACTGTTCCAGGTGACGAATGCCCCACCACACCACCGCGTCTCCGTGCCCTGCTCCGGCAACCGTCGACGCGCGCCCGGCTCCCAGCTCCGTGGAGGAGTTGTGGCGGCTGTACAAGGACACGGCAGACGAGCGGCTGCGCGAACAGCTGATCCTGCACTATTCACCGCTGGTGAAGTACGTGGCCGGCCGGGTCGGCGTCGGCCTGCCGCCCACGGTGGAGCAGGCCGACTTCGTCTCCTCGGGCGTGCTCGGGCTGATCGACGCGATCGAGAAGTTCGACCTGACGCGCTCGATCAAGTTCGAGACCTACGCGATCTCCCGCATCCGGGGCGCGATGATCGACGAACTCCGCGCACTCGACTGGATCCCGCGCTCGGTGCGCCAGAAGGCGCGCGAGGTGGAGCGCGCGTACGCCAAGCTCGGGGCCGAGCTGTGCCGCACACCGAGCGAGACGGAGGTCGCCGCCGAGCTGGGCATCGCCGTGGAGGAGCTGCACGGCGTCTTCAGCCAGCTCTCGCTTGCCAACGTCGTCGCCCTGGAGGAGCCGCTGCAACTGGGCGGTGAGGGCGGCGACCAGCTGAGCCTGATGGACACGCTGGAGGACACCGCCGCCGACAACCCGGTGGAGATCGCCGAGGACCGCGAACTCAAGCGGCTGCTCGCGCGGGCGGTGAACACCCTGCCGGACCGGGAGAAGACCGTGGTCACCCTCTACTACTACGAGGGCTTGACGCTCGCGGAGATCGGAGCGGTACTGGGTGTGACCGAGAGCCGGGTCAGCCAGATCCACACCAAGTCGGTGCTCCAGCTGCGCGCCAAGCTCGCCCACGTGGGCAGTTGACCGCGCGGGGCGCGCGCCGGCGCCACCGGCGGGCGCACCGGTCCGGCGCTGCGCCCGGCTTCCGTCACACGCCTCCGTTTCTCTATGGTGGACGGGTGCCCAGGATTCGAGCGGCCTCCGTGGCCGAGCACCGGACCATGCAGCGCCGCGCCCTCCTCGACGCGGCCCGGACCCTGCTGTCCGAGGGAGGCACCGACGCGTTGACCTTCCCCGCCCTGGCCGAGCGCACCGGCTTGGCCCGCTCCTCGGTGTACGAGTACTTCCGTTCCCGGGCCGCCGTGGTGGAGGAGCTGTGCGCGGTGGACTTCCCGGTCTGGGCGGCCGAGGTGGAGGCCGCCATGGCCGAGGCCGCCACGCCGGAGGGCCGGATCGAGGCGTACGTGCGCCGCCAGCTCGCGCTGGTCGGGGACCGGCGGCACCGCGCGGTGGTGGCGATCTCGGCCGGCGAGCTGGACCAGGGCGCCAGGGAGAAGATCCGCGCCGCGCACGGCGGGCTGATCGCCATGACCGTGGAGGCGCTGGAGGAACTCGGCCAGGAGCAGCCGCGCCTGGCGGCCATGCTGCTCCAGGGCGTCGTCGACGCGGCCGTCCGCCGTATCGAACTCGGTGCGGCGGAGGATCCCGAGGAGATCACCGAGGCGGCGGTCGCCATGGCACTGAACGGAGTGCGCGGGCGGTCGGACTGACCTCACCGCGCGGCGGCGCGCCGGCTGCCGGAAGCCGAAGTCAGTCGCTCAGCGGCAGCAACACCGGGTGGTGCGGCCGGACGAGCCAGAGCGGGTCCAGATAGCGCTCACCGCGCCGGAGGCCCCAGTGGAGGCACGGGCGTTCCCCGGCGCCCGCCTCGCCGCAGTGCGACGGCCCCGACCGCAGCGTCCCGAGTATCTGCCCGGCGGCCACCTCCTGCCCGGTCGTGACCACCGCGTCGACCGGCTCGTACGTCACGCGCAGTGGCGGACGCCCCGTACCGGCGAGCGCCACGGAGACCACAGGGCGGCCGGCGACCGGGCCCGCGAAGTGGACACGGCCTGCCGCCACGGCGCGTACCGGTTGACCGACGGCGCCGGCGAGATCCACCCCCCGGTGCCCCGCCGACCACGGCTGCGCCGGCGGATCGAAGCCCCGTATAACCAGCGGCTCCGCCAGCGGCCACATCGCAGGCGAGGGCCGGACCCGCGCGGAAGTCTCCGACGGCCCCGCCGCCAACCCGGCGAGCGACGGCACCACGGGCCTCGGCACCACGGGCGACGGCACCCCGTCGGACGGTCCGCGGTCCGTCGCAGCGGCGAGCCCCGACACCACCAGCGCGACCAGCGCGACGGGACCCGAGACGAACAGCGCGAACGGGCGAGAAGGAGAACGCATGCACACAGAGTGACGCCCCACCCGCCCTCGCGGTAGTGCCGAGCCGAACCTGTGGACAACTCGCTTCCCCGCCCGCGTGGAGCAGTCCGGGACTGGTGGCGTCCGGCGCCCCGCGGTTCCCGTACACTTCTGGTGGCGACCCGGGTCACCGGGTCGACTTCGCGCGCCCCGCCACCCTTCGAGGTGGCCGCCGACTCGGTCCCGACGAACCGCCCCTCCTCAGGTGCGACGGTCGCGGGTGCCACGCGTCAGGGGCGCCAGGGGCGCCGCCGACCCGGTGGCGCCGACAACCGAGTATGCACACAAGGAGTACGGCCATGGCCGTCGTCACGATGCGGGAGCTGCTGGAGAGCGGCGTCCACTTCGGTCACCAGACCCGTCGTTGGAACCCGAAGATGAAGCGTTTCATCTTCACCGAGCGCAACGGCATCTACATCATCGACCTGCTCCAGTCGCTGTCGTACATCGACCGCGCCTACGAGTTCGTCAAGGAGACCGTCGCTCACGGCGGCTCCGTCATGTTCGTCGGTACGAAGAAGCAGGCCCAGGAGGCCATCGCGGAGCAGGCCACCCGGGTGGGCATGCCCTTCGTGAACCAGCGCTGGCTCGGCGGCATGCTGACCAACTTCTCCACCGTCCACAAGCGGCTCCAGCGCCTCAAGGAGCTCGAGCAGATCGACTTCGAGGACGTGGCCGCCTCCGGTCTCACCAAGAAGGAGCTGCTGGTCCTCTCCCGCGAGAAGGCCAAGCTGGAGAAGACCCTCGGCGGTATCCGCGACATGCAGAAGGTGCCCAGCGCCGTCTGGATCGTGGACACCAAGAAGGAGCACATCGCCGTCGGCGAGGCCCGCAAGCTCAACATCCCGGTCGTCGCGATCCTCGACACCAACTGCGACCCAGACGAGGTCGACTACAAGATCCCGGGCAACGACGACGCGATCCGCTCGGTCACCCTGCTGACCCGCGTGATCGCCGACGCCGTCGCCGAGGGTCTGATCGCCCGTTCCGGTGCCGCCGAGGCCAAGGGCGGCGAGAAGTCCGCCGCCGCCGAGCCGCTGCCGGAGTGGGAGCGCGACCTCCTCGAGGGCGAGGCCGCCAAGGCCAAGGACGCCGAGCAGGCCGAGGCTCCGGCCGCTGACGCCCCGGCCGCCGAGGCCGCTGACGCCCCGGCCGCCGAGGCTCCGGCCGCCGAGGCCGCGGACGAGAAGCCCGCGGAGCAGGCCTGACATCCGGGCGGCGGGAGCAGGCGAGTCGGGTCCCGGTGACCCGAGGCCGCTCCCGCCGCCCGCGGCCTGCCCTTCCACCCCTCCGCCACAGCGGAATCCGGACAAGCTCACTGACGTGACCACCCTCGTCCCACCGGGCGGGGCTGCTCATCCGGCCGCCATGGCGACCTCATGACGGATCAGTCCTGCCGAGCGCCGAGCGAGCGCCGCACGGGCTGGTGGACACAAAGGAACTCAAGGATGGCGAACTACACCGCCGCCGACGTCAAGAAGCTCCGCGAGCTGACCGGCGCCGGCATGATGGACTGCAAGAAGGCGCTCGACGAGGCCGAGGGCAACGTCGAGAAGGCTGTCGAGATCCTCCGGGTCAAGGGCCAGAAGGGCGTCGCCAAGCGCGAGTCCCGCACCGCCTCCAACGGCGCGGTCGCCGCCCAGATCTCCGACGACGCCACCTCCGGCGTACTGGTCGAGCTGAAGTGCGAGACGGACTTCGTCGCCAAGGGTGAGAAGTTCCAGGGCGCCGTCGCCACGATCGCCGCCCACGTCGCCGCGACCTCGCCGGCCGACATCGAGGCCCTGCTGGCCTCCGAGATCGCGGGCCAGACCGTCCAGGCCTTCATCGACGAGAAGAACGCCGAGCTCGGCGAGAAGATCGTCCTCGACCGGTTCGCCCAGTTCTCCGGCGGCTTTGTCGCCACCTACCTCCACCGCACCAACCCCGACCTGCCGCCGCAGGTCGGTGTCCTGGTCGAGCTGGACAAGGAGAACGCGGAGATCGCCAAGGACGTCGCTCAGCACATCGCCGCGTTCGCGCCGAAGTTCCTCTCCGCTGAGGACGTCCCGGCCGAGACGCTGGAGAACGAGCGCCGCGTCGCCGAGGCCACCGCGAAGGAGGAGGGCAAGCCGGAGGCCGCCCTGCCGAAGATCGTCGAGGGCCGGGTCAAGGGTTTCCTGAAGGAGAACTGCCTTCTGGACCAGCCCTTCGCGAAGGACAACAAGAAGTCCGTCCAGAAGATCCTGGACGAGGCCGGTGTCACGCTGAAGCGCTTCGCCCGCTTCCGCGTCGGCGCCTGACCTGAGCCGGGTCGCGCCGTCGTGACCGGCGGCGCGCTCCGGCCCCGGACGTCAGGCGTACCGGAGTCCGGTGGTGCCGGACCGGTTCGCCGGGCGGGGCCCGGGGACGTCGGGGGACACCGCAGCGAATGACGAGGAGGCCGTTGCCGCAGGGAGCCGCGAGGACCCACGGGCAGGGGCCTCCTCGTGTGTGCACGAGGAGAACTTCATGAGCAGCAAAGAGACCGACAACGACAGCTCCCGCCGTTTCCTGCTGAAGCTCTCGGGTGAGGCGTTCGCCGGCGGCGGAGGCCTCGGCGTCGACCCGGACGTCGTGCACAAGATCGCCCGCGAGATCGCCGCCGTGGTGCGGGACGGCGCGCAGATCGCCGTGGTCATCGGCGGCGGCAACTTCTTCCGCGGCGCCGAACTCCAGCAGCGCGGCATGGACCGCGCGCGCTCGGACTACATGGGCATGCTGGGCACGGTGATGAACTGCCTGGCGCTCCAGGACTTCCTGGAGAAGGAGGGCATCGACTCCCGGGTGCAGACCGCGATCACCATGGGTCAGGTCGCCGAGCCGTACATTCCGCTGCGGGCGATCCGGCACCTGGAGAAGGGCCGTGTGGTCATCTTCGGCGCCGGTATGGGTATGCCGTACTTCTCGACCGACACCACCGCCGCCCAGCGCGCGCTGGAGATCCACGCCGAGGCCATGCTGATGGGCAAGAACGGCGTGGACGGCGTCTACGACTCCGACCCGGCGAAGAACCCGGACGCGGTGAAGTTCGACTCGCTCAGCTACGACGAGGTCATCGCGCGCGATCTGAAGGTCGCCGACCTGACCGCGATCACCCTGTGCCGGGACAACGGCCTGCCCATCGTCGTCTTCGAGTTGCTGGCCGAGGGCAATATCGCGCGGGCCGTCAAGAGTGAGAAGATCGGCACGCTTGTTGGTGTTCAGGCGCCCCGCGGCTGAACACCCGGGCAAAACCCCTACCCGCTTTCATCGAACCAGGAGCACGTGGTGATCGAAGAGACCCTCCTCGAGGCCGAGGAGAAGATGGAGAAGGCGGTTGTCGTCGCGAAGGAGGACTTCGCCGCGATCCGCACCGGACGTGCGCACCCGGCGATGTTCAACAAGATCGTGGCGGACTACTACGGCGCCCCGACGCCCATCAACCAGCTGGCGTCGTTCTCCGTGCCCGAGCCCCGGATGGCCGTGGTGACCCCGTTCGACAAGAGCGCGCTGCGCAACATCGAGCAGGCCATCCGCGACTCCGACCTGGGCGTCAACCCGTCGAACGACGGCAACATCATCCGGGTGACGTTCCCCGAGCTGACCGAGGACCGCCGCAAGGAGTACATCAAGGTCGCCAAGGGCAAGGGCGAGGACGCGAAGATCTCCATCCGCAGCATCCGCCGCAAGGCCAAGGAGGCCATCGACAAGGCCGTCAAGGACGGCGACATCGGCGAGGACGAGGGCCGGCGCGCGGAGAAGGAGCTGGACGACACGACCGCCAAGTACGTGGCCCAGGTCGACGAGCTGCTCAAGCACAAGGAAGCCGAGCTGCTGGAGGTCTGAGAGGACCTTCGGCGCACGTGCCGCGGAACGAGGTTTAGGGCTTCATCAGTGAACGACTCATCCTGGGGTGCGTCCCCGAGCGCCGGATACCGCGATCCCGGCGATCCGGGGCGGTCGCCGTCGGCGGGTCCCGTGTACGAGGCCGCCGACGCGGCGCAGACTCGGCCCATGCCCCTGCCCTCCGAAGGCGTTCCCTCCGAAGGCGCCGGCCGGGACGACGACCACACCCGTCGACCGGCTCCGGCCGACCCGCCCCGGGATGACCGGTCCCGTCAGTCGGACTCCCGGCAGCCCGAGACCCCGTCGCCGGGACGCAAGCGCGCCGGCCGCGACCTGCCGGCCGCGATAGGCGTCGGGCTCGGGCTCGGCGCCGTCATCGTGGCCTCGCTCTTCCTGGTGAAGGAGGCCTTCGTCGCGGTCGTCGCCGCCGCCGTCGTGGTGGGTCTGTGGGAGCTGACGAGCCGGCTGTCCGAACGCAAGGGCGTCAACGTTCCGCTGGTGCCGCTGGCGGTGGGCGGCGCGGCGATGGTCGTCGCCGGCTACGTCAGGGGGGCGGAGGGCGCCTGGGTGCTGCTGGCGCTCACCGCGCTGGCGATGCTGCTGTGGCGGATGGCCGAACCCCCGGAGAACTACCTGCGGGACGTCACCGCGGGGCTGTTCACGCTGTTCTACGTGCCGTTCCTGGCGACGTTCGTGGCGCTGCTGCTCGCCGCCGACGACGGCCCTTGGCGAGTGCTGACGTTCCTGGTGCTGACGATCGTCAGCGACACCGGGGCGTACGCGGTGGGCTGGCGGTTCGGGCGTCGCAAGCTGGCGCCGCGCATCAGTCCCGGCAAGACCCGCGAGGGTCTGCTGGGTGCCGTGGCCTCCACCATGATCGCCGGGGCCCTGTGCATGCAGTTCCTCATCGACGGCGGGCAGTGGTGGCAGGGCCTGCTGCTGGGCCTGGCCGTGGCGGCCAGCGCCACGCTGGGCGACCTCGGCGAGTCCATGATCAAGCGCGATCTCGACATCAAGGACATGGGCACGCTGCTGCCGGGCCACGGCGGCATCATGGACCGGCTGGACTCGCTGCTCCCCACGGCCCCGGTCGTCTGGCTGCTGCTGGTGGTGTTCGTCGGCGCCGGCTGACCCGGCGAATCCCCCGCGGAACCCGTTACCCTGGTAGGGCCTGTCGTCTCACGTCGGCGGGCCCTATCGCCCCGGGAGTGCCGGGGCCGCTTCGTGAGGTCTCCCGGCGCTGACTGCGCGCCCTCCGCCCTGCCAGGCCACCGGCCGGGGGCGTCGCCGGCCTCGCCCCCGACGCTTTAGGAGACCCGCATGACGCCGCCCAAGCCCGGAGAGCTGACCTTCGTCGCTCCGCGAGGTGCCAAGAAGCCGCCCCGGCACCTGGCGGACCTGAGCCCGGCCGAGCGTCGTGAGGCACTGACCGCGATCGGCGAGAAGCCGTTCCGCGCCAAGCAGCTCTCCCAGCACTACTTCGCGCGCTTCACCCAGGACCCGGCCGACTGGACTGACATCCCGGCCGCCGCCCGCGAACGGCTGGCTGCCGAACTGCTGCCCGAGCTGATGACCGTCGTCCGGAACATCTCCTGCGACGACGACACCACCCGCAAGACCCTGTGGCGGCTGCACGACGGCACACTGGTCGAGTCCGTGCTGATGCGCTACCCGGACCGGGTCACCATGTGCATCTCCTCACAGGCCGGCTGCGGCATGAACTGCCCGTTCTGCGCCACCGGACAGGCCGGACTCGACCGCAACCTGTCGACCGCCGAGATCGTCCACCAGATCGTGGACGGCATGCGGGCGCTGCGGGACGGCGAGGTACCCGGCGGCCCGGCGCGGCTGTCCAACATCGTCTTCATGGGCATGGGCGAGCCGCTGGCGAACTACAACCGGGTGGTCGGCGCCATCCGCCGGCTCACCGACCCGGCGCCGGACGGCCTCGGGCTCTCCCAGCGCGGCATCACGGTCTCCACGGTCGGCCTGGTGCCGGCGATGCTGCGGTTCGCCGACGAGGGCTTCAAGTGCCGGCTGGCCGTCTCGCTGCACGCGCCGGACGACGAGCTGCGGGACACTCTCGTCCCGGTCAACACCCGCTGGAAGGTGCGCGAGGTGCTGGACGCCGCCTGGGAGTACGCGGCGCGGTCCGGCCGTCGGGTGTCCATCGAGTACGCGCTGATCCGGGACATCAACGACCAGGCCTGGCGGGCCGACCTGCTCGGCCGGCTGCTGAAGGGCCGCCGGGCGCACGTGAACCTCATCCCGCTCAACCCCACGCCCGGCTCCAAGTGGACGGCCTCCCGGCCGGAGGACGAGCGGGCGTTCGTCGAGGCGCTCGCCGCGCACGGCGTACCGGTGACCGTCCGGGACACCCGGGGCCAGGAGATCGACGGCGCCTGCGGCCAGCTCGCCGCCAGCGAGACCTCCGGCAGCTGACCCTCCCGCGGCGGCCCCGCGCGCCCCGGGCGCTGTCGGGGCCGACTGCTATCGTTCGAACACACCACTCGTTTTTCCGACAGGGGAGCGCTCGCAGCGCTGAGAGTGCGGCACCGTCAGGCCGCAGACCCTCGAACCTCGCCCAGGTCATGCTGGGTAGGAAGTTCGGTACCTCTCCTTGCTGTGCGCTCGCCCGTACCCGAAAGCAGCACGATGAAGCGCACAACAGCGACCGCCGTGTCGGTCGTACTCGGTTCCTGCCTGCTGGCCGCCTGCGGCACCGACGGCGGCGGTGGGAGCGACGGCGGCGGCAGCGTCACCCTGGTGACGCACCAGTCCTTCGAGGTCTCCAAGGACGTGCTCGACGCGTTCACCGAGAAGTCGGGGGTGAAGGTCAGGGTGCTGCGGGCAGACGACGCCGGGGCGGCGGTGAACCAGGCCATCCTCAGCAAGGGCAACCCGCAGGGCGACGTCTTCTTCGGCGTGGACAACGCGCTGCTCTCCAAGGCGCTGGACGCCGGCATCTTCACACCCCACAAGGCCGAGGGCCTGTCGGAGATCCCCCGGCAGCTCCAGCTCGACGCCGAGAAGAACCGGGTCACCCCGATCGACCACGGGGACGTCTGCGTCAACTACGACCGCGCCTACTTCGAGCGGAAGAAGCTCGCCCCGCCGAAGACCCTCGACGACCTGGTCAAGCCCGAGTACAAGGACATGCTGGTCGTGCAGAACGCGGCCACCTCCTCACCCGGTCTCGCCTTCCTGCTCGCCAGCGTCGGCGCCTACGGCGAGGACGGCTGGCAGGACTACTGGAAGAAGCTGAAGGCCAACGGCGTGGCCATGGTGGACGGCTGGGAGCAGGCTTACAACGACCGCTTCACCGGCTCCGCGAGCGGCCGGGCCAAGGGCGACCGCCCGCTGGTGGTCTCCTACGCCAGCAGCCCGCCCGCCGAGGTGCACTACGGCGAGGACAAGAAGCCGGCCAAGGCGCCCACCGGGGTCTCCACCGGTACCTGCTTCCGCCAGATCGAGTTCGCCGGTCTGCTGGAGGGCGCCAAGAACCCCGAGGGCGGCAAGGCCCTGCTCGACTTCCTCGCGGGCGAGGAGTTCCAGAAGGACCTCCCGCTGAACATGTGGGTCCACCCGGCCCGCGCCGACGTCGAGCTTCCCGAGGTCTTCACCCGCTACGGCGCGGAGATCGAGAAGCCGCACGCGGTCGCGCCCGAGGACATCGAGGCGAACCGGGAGCAGTGGGTCAAGCAGTGGGCCAGCCTGATGAGGTAGCGGCGCGGGCGGTCGCCACGGCCGACCTGCCCGTGGCGGCCCCGCCCCCGAGTGAACACCTCCGCGAGGGCCCCGACGGCGCACGGCCGTCGGGGCGGTCCGCCGCGCGCCGCGCGCTGGCGGTGCGGCTCGGCCTGATGGCCGTGCCGGTGACGTTCTTCGCGCTCTTCTTCGGCTACCCGGTCGCCACGATCGTCGGCCGGGGGCTGCGCGAGGACGGCCGCTGGCAGTTCGGCCGGGCGGCCGAGGTGCTGACCTCGCCCGACACGCTCGACGTGCTGTGGTTCACGGTCTGGCAGGCCGCCGCGTCCACCGCGCTGACGCTGCTGGTGGCGCTGCCCGGCGCCTACGCACTCGCCCGCTTCGACTTCCCCGGAAAGCGACTGCTGCGGGCGGTGGTCACCGTGCCGTTCGTGCTGCCGACGGTGGTGGTCGGCTCCGCCTTCCTGGCGCTCGTCGGCCGGGGCGGTGTGCTGGACGAGGCCTGGGGGCTGCGGCTGGACACCAGCGTGTGGGCGATCCTGCTCGCGCACGTCTTCTTCAACTACGCCGTGGTCGTACGGACCGTCGGCGGGCTGTGGAGCCAGCTGGACCCCCGGCAGGAGGAGGCCGCCCGGGTGCTGGGCGCCGGCCGGTTCACCGCCTGGCGGCGGATCACGCTGCCGGCGCTGGTGCCGGCGGTCGCCGCCGCCGCGCTGATGGTGTTCCTGTTCACCTTCACCTCCTTCGGCGTCATCCAGGTGCTCGGCGGCGCCCGGTACGCGACGCTGGAGGTGGAGATCTACCGGCAGACCGCGCAGTTCCTCGACCTGCCGACGGCCGCCGTGCTGAGCCTGCTGCAACTGGCCGCCGTCGCCGCGATGCTCGCCGTGCACGCCTGGACGGTCCGCCGCCGGGAGAGCGCGCTGCGGCTGGTCGCCGCCGAGCACGCCGCGCGGCGGCCGCGCGGCGTCGGACAGTGGGCCTTCCTCTGGTCACAACTGCTGATCGTGGCCGTGCTGTTGGTGCTGCCGCTCGCGGTGCTCGTGGAGCGTTCGCTGTCCGCTCCCGGCGGGTACGGCCTCGCCTTCTACCGGGCGCTGGCCGAACAGGCGGACGCCTCCAGCGCCTTTGTGGTGCCGCCGCTGGAGGCCGTCGGCAACTCGCTCGCCTACGCCGCCGTCGCCACCCTGATCGCGGTCGCCGTCGGCACGCTCGCCGCCGCCGCGCTCACCCGCCGCGCAGGGCCGCTCGTCCGGGGCTTCGACGCGCTGCTGATGCTGCCGTTGGGCGTCTCGGCCGTCACCGTCGGCTTCGGCTTCCTGATCACGCTGGACGAGCCGCCGCTGGACCTGCGCTCCTCGTGGATCCTGGTGCCGCTCGCCCAGGCGCTGGTCGGCGTGCCGTTTGTGGTGCGCACGATGCTGCCCGTGCTGCGCGCGGTCGACGAACGGCTGCGGGAGGCCGCGGCGGTGCTGGGCGCCTCACCGTGGCGGGCCTGGCGGGAGGTCGACCTGCCGCTGGTGAGCCGGGCCGGTCTGATCGCGGCGGGCTTCGCTTTTGCCGTGTCGCTCGGCGAGTTCGGCGCAACGGTGTTCATCGCCCGACCCGACAGCCCCACCCTGCCGGTCGCGGTGGCCCGGCTGCTGGGCCGGGCCGGCGAGTACAACTACGGGATGGCGATGGCGCTGAGCACCATCCTGATGCTGGTGTGCGCGGGCGTGCTACTGCTGCTCGAACGCGTACGGGTCAACCGCTCCGGGGAGTTCTGATGTCGTCGTTGACACTGCGGTCGGTGACCGTGCGCCTGGGCGGGCGGGCCGTCCTGGACTCCGTCGACCTCGACGTCGCCGAGCGCGAGACGGTCTGCGTGCTCGGCCCGAGCGGCAGCGGGAAGTCCACCCTGCTGCGGTCGGTGGCCGGACTCCAGGAGATCAGCACCGGTGAGATCACCCTCGGCGGCCGGGACCTGGCCGGGGTGCCCGTGCACCGCCGGGGCGTCGGGCTGATGTTCCAGGACCACCAGCTCTTCCCCCAGCGGGACGTCGGCCGCAACGTCGCCTTCGGGCTGCGGATGCGCGGCGCCGGACGAGCGGAGGCCGAACGCCGGGTCGCCGAACTGCTGGCCATGGTCGGGCTGCCGGACGCGCAACGACGGGCCGTCGGCTCGCTCTCCGGCGGCGAACAGCAGCGGGTCGCCCTCGCCAGGGCGCTCGCCCCGAGCCCTGCGCTGCTGATGCTCGACGAGCCGCTGGGCCAGCTCGACCGCAGCCTGCGCGAACGGCTCGTCGTCGAACTGCGCCAGCTCTTCCACCAACTCGGCACCACCGTGCTCGCCGTCACCCACGACCAGGGCGAGGCCTTCGCGCTGGCAGACCGGGTGTTGGTGATGCGGGACGGGCGGATCGCGCAGAGCGGCACTCCGCCGGAGGTGTGGCAGCGCCCGGCCTCCGCGTTTGTCGCCCGCTTCCTCGGCTTTGACAACGTGGTGCCGGCGACCGTCACCGGACGGTCCGCGAAGACCCCCTGGGGGACGCTCCCGGTGCCCGACGGCACGCCGCCCGGGCCCGCGACACTGCTGGTGCGGCCGGCCGGGGTCCGGCTGGGCCCGGACGACCACGCGGCCGACGACCACGCGGCCGACGACCACGCGGCGGACGTCGGCGACGTGCTGCGCTGCCGGGTACTCGCCCGCACCTTCCGGGGCGACCACGTCGTGCTGGCCCTGCGGCCGGACCGCGGCCCTGATCTGGAGGCGACGGTCCCGCTGCGCGGCGCACCCTCTCCGGGAGAGAAGGTCACCGTGTCCTTCGACGCCGCCGAGATCGTCCGCCTCCCCCCGGAGGACTGAACCCCGGAGGACTGAACCCCGGAGCACTGAGCCAGGCGGCGCCGGCTCAACCCGTCAGCGGCAGCGTCGCGAGCTGGGCGACGGCCAGCACCACCGGAAGCAGCAGCAGCGCCGGCACGGCCACCCGCAGCGCCGCCGCCCGCCGCAGCAGCCCGACCGACGCGCCCAGGTCCCGGAGTCCGTCGCTGGTCGTGGCCCGTTCCTCCCGGCCCCGGCCGGCGGTCACCCACACCGTGCCGACCGCGCAGCCGACGACCACCGCCGCGCCCAACACGGTGAAGGGGCCCAGCAGTTCGGCGCCGTAAAGCAGGGCCGCCGTCAGGGCGCTCCACGCGACCGCCGTCAGCACACCGACCGGACCGCCGAGCCGTCCGGCGTCCGCGAGCAGCACCCGTCCGGCCAGCAGCCGCACCGCCCCGGGGCGCCAGGCGGTCAGCAGCCGACCGGCCAGCTCGGTCGCGGCGGGCCCGGCCAAAACCAGTCCGGCCGCGATCAGCAGCCAGCCGGCGAGCACTCCGGTCGCCATGCCCTCGGCCGGTCCGGCACCGCCGGGCAGGTCGCGGGCGGCGTACCCCTCGACGGTGAGGCCCGTCGCCACCAGCGCCGCCGCCCACGGCAGTGTGACCGGGATGCCACGTCGTTCGGCCTCCGGTCGGGCGGCCGGCGGCCTGGGGCGCAGCGCGCGTGCGGTCGCGACTACCGCCGCCGTCGGTGGTAGCAACAGCAGCGTCAGGGTCGCCGGGACGGGCAGGCCGCGGCGGGCGGCGAGCCCGTCACCGGCCGAGCCGTCGAAGGGCAGGCCCGCCACGTCGCCGCGCAGATGGAGGAAGACCAGCAGCGCCAGCGCGCTGCCAAGCAGCATGGACACGGCGGTGGAGACGGCGGCCAGCCGGGCCAGTCCGGTGGGGCCCAGTCCCGCCGCGTCCAGCCCGGTCCGCTGTTCGGCCCCGGGGTCGCGGCGCGCCACCGCGACGGCCAGCTGTACCACGGCGGCCAGCGGGATCAGGCACCACAGCAGCCGCACGAGCGCAGGGCCGGGATCGCCGGGGTGGTCGAGGGCATAGCCGAGCGCGCCGAGCAGCAGGAAGCCGACGCCGCCGGCCGCGAGGGCCACCAGCAGCCGGCGGAGCTGTGCCGTCGGCCGGGTGCCGCGGATCAGGCGGAGAGCGAGCACGGTGTGGTGTCCCGGGGGCCGGCCGAAAGGCTGCCGCCGGCGGTGAGCCGGCCGTCGACGAGGGTGAGGACGCGGTCGGCGACCGGGATCTCCGGCGGCCGGCGGTCGGCCGGCGCCGCGGTGCCGGCGGGGCGGGGGAGGCCGAGCGGTTCCTGCGCGGTGAGGATGACGGTGATGCCGTGGGAGCGGGCGGCGGTGGTGAGCGTCCGCAGCACGGCGGTGCGCTCGTGGCGGTGCAGCGGCGCGGTGGGCTCGTCGGCGAACAGCACGGTCGGCCGGTGCACCAGGGAGCGGGCGATGGCGACGCGCTGCCGTTCGGACTGGAGCAGCGCGGCGGGCCGTCGGGAGGCGCAGTCGCCGACGTCCAGCCGTTCCAACCACTCCAGGGCGGTGCGTCTGGCCGTGCGGCCGGAGACGCCGGAGAGCAGCAGCGGCAGCGCGGCGTTCTCCCAGGCGGCCAGCTCGGGCACGAGCTCTGGGGTGCTGCCGACCCAGCCGAAGCGGTCCCGGCGCAGCCGGTCGCGGGCGCGCGGCGCCAGGACGTGCAGCGGCACGCTGTTGAACCACACCTCGCCGGCGTCCGGCCGCAGCCGGCCGGACAGACAGCGCAGCAGCGTCGTCTTCCCGCTGCCGCGCGCCCCGGCGACCACCAGGACCTCGGAGTCGCGGACCGCGATCGAGACCCCGGTCAGCGCGGGGGAGCCCTGGTGCGCGCAGTCCAGCCCGCGCGCCCAGAGCACATCGTTGTCGGGTGGAGCCACCTTGGCGGACACCAGCGCTCACCTCCGGCTCGTGACAACCCCCGGCAGGGTGAACGAGTACCGGGGACATCCGTCACTGAACGGTACGGACCGCAGGGGCGGCGACCGGCGCGGAAGGGGGCGGATCCCCACTGAGTTAGCTCTTGCGGGTGAAAGCTTCGGTGCGGGTGGAGCCGGGCGTCCCCGCTCGGGCGGGCGCCCCTTCCCGGCCGGCTGCCCCCTCCCGGGCGGAGGACGCGGACGGCCCCCGGAACCGTCGGTGTGGTTCCGGGGGCCGGTCGCCCGCGTGCGCCGGGGGAGAGGCGCGGGGCGGGGCAGCGGCGGCGAGGGCACACGCCGCGTGGCTGCCGGTCCGCGGGGGAGCCGCTCAGCGGCGCGCGGGGCTCAGAGCTTCGTCCACGCCTCGGTGAGGACGCCCCGCAGGATCTGCTCGATCTCGTCGAACAGCGCCTGGTCGGCGATCAGCGGCGGCGCGAGCTGGATGACGGGGTCGCCGCGGTCGTCGGCCCGGCAGTACAGACCGTTGTCGAAGAGCGCCTTGGAGAGGTAGCCGTACAGGACGCGCTCGGTCTCCTCCTCGTTGAAGCTCTCCTTGGTGGTCTTGTCCTTCACCAGCTCGATGCCGTAGAAGAAGCCGTTGCCGCGCACGTCGCCGACGATCGGCAGGTCGTGCAGCTTGGAGAGCGTCTGGTGGAAGGCGCTCTCGTTCTCCAGCACGTGCTTGTTCAGCTGCTCGCGCTCGAAGATGTCCAGGTTGGCCAGGGCGACCGCGGAGGACACCGGGTGGCCGCCGAAGGTGTAGCCGTGCAGGAAGACGTTGTCGCCCTTGTAGAACGGCTCGGCGATCCGGTCGGAGACGATCGTGGCGCCGATCGGCGAGTAACCGGAGGTCATGCCCTTGGCACAGGTGATGATGTCCGGCACGTAGTCGAACTTGTCACAGGCGAAGACGGTGCCGAGCCGTCCGAAGGCGCAGATGACCTCGTCGGAGACGAGCAGCACGTCGTACTGGTCGCAGATCTCCCGGACCCGCTGGAAGTAGCCGGGCGGCGGCGGGAAGCAGCCGCCGGCGTTCTGCACCGGCTCCAGGAAGACCGCGGCGACGGTCTCCGGGCCCTCGAACAGGATCTGCTGCTCGATCTGGTCGGCGGCCCAGCGGCCGAACGCCTCCGGGTCGTCGCCGTGCAGCGGGGCCCGGTAGATGTTGGTGTTGGGCACCTTGTGCGCGCCGGGGACCAGCGGCTCGAAGGGGGCCTTGAGCGCCGGCAGACCGGTGATGGAAAGCGCGCCCTGCGGGGTGCCGTGGTAGGCGACCGCCCGTGAGATGACCTTGTACTTCAGGGGGTTGCCGGTCAGCTTGTGGTACTGCTTCGCGAGCTTCCAGGCGGTCTCGACGGCCTCACCGCCACCGGTGGTGAAGAAGACCTTGTTGAGGTCGCCGGGGGCGTGGTGGGCCAGCCGCTCGGCCAGCTCGACGGCCTTGGGGTGGGCGTAGGACCACACGGGGAAGAAGGCCAGCTCGGCGGCCTGCTTGGCGGCGACCTCGGCGAGTTCGGTACGGCCGTGACCAGCCTGCACGACGAACAGCCCGGCCAGCCCGTCGATGTAGCGCTTGCCCTTGTCGTCGAAGACGGAGGTGCCTTCGCCGCGGACGATGGTCGGCACGGGGGCGGCCTGGTACGACGACATCCGGGTGAAGTGCATCCACAGATGGTCGTAGGCGGTTTGGGAGAGATCCTTGCTCACGGTTATCGAGTTCCCCATGTGTAGGTCTGCTTGCGCAGCTTGAGGTAGACGAAGCTCTCTGTGGACCGGACGCCGGGCAGCGTCCTGATCCGCTTGTTGATCATTTCGAGGAGGTGTTCGTCGTCCTCGCAGACGATCTCCACGATCAGGTCGAAGGAGCCCGCTGTGATGACGACGTACTCGACCTCGTTCAGCTCGGCGAGAGCGTCGGCCACCGGCTCGAGATCGCCTTCCACGTTGATCCCGACCATCGCCTGCCTGCGCAGGCCGACGGTGAGCGGGTCGGTGACGGCGACGATCTGCATGGCGCCCTGGTCGAGCAGCTTCTGCACCCGCTGCCGCACCGCCGCCTCGGAGAGACCGACGGCCTTCCCGATGGCGGCGTACGGTCGGCGGCCGTCCTCCTGGAGCTGTTCGATGATCGCCAGGGAGACGGCGTCGATCGACGCCGAGCCGTTCGGTTTCTTCGAGTCACGAGCCACGTTCTTCACTGTGCACGAGGACTCGTCGTTCGCGCAACCCATGAGCGATGTAATTCGTAGCTGATCATGCTCAAAGCGACGGAATCCGCAATCGAGAGCTTGGCGCCCTGTTGAATACGTGGAGATTCCGGTTAGTGTGGGGGTCTCACCCATCGGACAATGGAGCAGGAGGGTGCAACAGTGACCACCGAGCTGCGTCGACTGCGCAACTACATCGACGGCGAGTTCCGGGATGCCGCTGACGGGCGGACCACGGAGGTGGTCGACCCGGCCACGGGCGAGACGTACGCGGAGGCCGCGTTGTCCTCGGCCGCGGACGTCGACGCCGCCATGGCCGCGGCCGAAGCCGCGTTCCCGGCCTGGCGCGACGCCACCCCGGGCACCCGCCAGCTCGCCCTCCTCAAGATCGCCGACGCGCTGGAGGAGCGTGCCGACGAACTGCTGGACGTCGAGTGCCGCGACACCGGCAAGCCGCTCGAGCTGACCCGGCAGGAGGAGCTGCCGATGATGCTCGACCAGATCCGCTTCTTCGCCGGCGCCGCCCGCATGCTCGAGGGCAAGTCCGCCGGCGAGTACATGGAGGGCATGACCTCCTTCGTCCGGCGTGAGCCGGTGGGCGTTTGCGCCCAGGTCGCGCCGTGGAACTACCCGATGATGATGGCGGTGTGGAAGTTCGCCCCGGCCATCGCGGCGGGCAACACCGTGGTGCTCAAGCCCTCCGACACCACCCCCGCCTCCGCGGTCTTCCTCGCCGAGGTGCTCGGCGGCATCCTGCCCAAGGGCGTCTTCAACGTCGTCTGCGGCGACCGCGACACCGGCCGCCTGATGGTCGAGCACGCCACCCCGGCGATGGCCTCCATCACCGGCTCGGTACGCGCCGGCATGGAGGTGGCCGCCAGCGCCGCCAAGGACGTCAAGCGCGTCCACCTCGAACTGGGCGGCAAGGCCCCGGTCGTGGTCTTCGACGACGCCGACCTGTCGTCCGCCGTCGAGGGCATCCGCGACGCCGGCTTCTTCAACGCCGGTCAGGACTGCACGGCCGCCACCCGGGTGCTCGTCCACGAGGACGTGCACGACGAGTTCGTGGCCGCCCTCGCCAAGGCCGCCGGCGAGGTCAAGACAGGCGACATCACCGACGAGGACTGCGCCTACGGACCGCTGAACAACCCGGTCCACCTGGAGAAGGTGCAGGGCTTCATCGACCGCCTCCCGGCGCACGCCAAGGTTGAGACGGGCGGCGAACGGGTCGGCGACAAGGGCTACTTCTTCGCCCCGACCGTCGTCTCCGGGCTGCGCCAGGACGACGAGATCATCCAGAACGAGGTCTTCGGCCCGGTCATCACCGTGCAGAAGTTCTCCGACGAGGGGCAGGCCGTCGAGTGGGCCAACGGCGTCGAGTACGCCCTGGCCTCCTCGGTGTGGACCAAGGACCACGGCCGTGCCATGCGGCTGTCGAAGAACCTCGATTTCGGCTGCGTGTGGATCAACACCCACATCCCGCTGGTCGCCGAGATGCCGCACGGCGGCTTCAAGAAGTCCGGCTACGGCAAGGACCTCTCCGCCTACGGCTTCGACGACTACACCCGCGTCAAGCACGTCATGACCGCCCTGTAAGGCGGCCCGAACCGACGGCGGGGGCCGGGGAGCGCGGTGCTCCCCGGCCCCCGCCGTCTCCGGTGGTGCTCCCGTTCGACGCACCGTCAGTCGGCGAACTCCCGCAGGTAGCCGTCGATCTCCGCGCGCAGCGCCTTCTTGCCGCCCTCGTCCATGAAGGAGGCGTCGACGGCGTTCTTCGCCAGCCCCGCGATCCCCGCCGCGTCCAGCCCCAACAGCCGTGCGGCGATGTGGTACTCGGTGTTGAGGTCGGTGCCGAACATCGGCGGATCGTCACTGTTGATCGTGACCAGCACACCGGCGGCGACCATCTCCCTCAGCGGGTGCTGCTCGAGATCGGTGACCGCCCGGGTGGCGATGTTCGAGGTCGGACACACCTCCAGGGGGATGCGCCGCTCCGCCAGGTGCTCCAGCAGCCTGGGGTCGCGCGTCGAACTGGTGCCGTGCCCGATGCGCTCGGCGCGCAGCGAGGTCAGCGCGTCCCACACGGTCTCCGGCCCGGTGGTCTCGCCCGCGTGCGGCACACTGCGCAGACCGGCCGCGATCGCGCGGTCGAAGTACGGCTTGAACTGCGGCCTGGGCACCCCGATCTCCGGCCCGCCCAGACCGAACGACACCAGCCCCTCCGGTTGGAGTTCGCAGGCGATGCGGGCCGTCTCCTCGGCCGCCGGCAACCCCGCCTCGCCGGGGATGTCGAAGCACCAGCGCAGGACGACACCCAGCTCCTTCTCCGCCGCCACCCGGGCGTCCTCGATCGCCTCCACGAACGCCCCGTCGGGGATGCCCCGGTTGGTCGAGCTGTAGGGCGTGACGGTCAGCTCCGCGTACCGGATGTTCTGCCCTGCCATCTCCCTGGCCACCTCGTAGGTGAGCAGCCGCACGTCCTCGGCGTCCCTGATGAGGTCCACCACCGAGAGGTAGATCTCCACGAAGTGCGCGAAGTCGCGGAAGGTGAAGTACTCCGCGAGCGCGTCCGGGTCGTCGGGGACCTTCGCGCCCGGATGCCGGGCGGCGAGCTCGGCGACGATGCGGGGCGAGGCGGAGCCGACGTGGTGCACGTGCAGCTCGGCCTTGGGCAGCCCGGCGATGAAGGCGGTCAGATCGGTCAAGGAAACCTCCGTTGGCAGCGGCCTGCCCATCGTAGGCCTGCGGGAACGCGCCGAACGCGCGGCGGGGGCCGGCGCCTACGATGGGGGGCAGACCGATCTTGAGAGGACCGCATGGCTGACGAGCAGGACCGGCGGCACGACGCGGACGCGCCCACGCCCGCCGTCCCGCTGGAGAAGCCGAGCGCGCCGCAGGAGGCGCCGGAAGCGCGGCCCGCGCCGCCCGCGCCGCCCGTGACACCGCCCGCGCCGCCCGAGGGAGCGGGCGTGCCGATCGCGCCGCCGCCCGGCCCGGTGGGCGGCGGCCCACACACCCCGCACGCACCTCATGCCGGAGCCGAGCTCCCTCCGGTGCCGCAGGCGCCCTCCCCGCCGCCCGGCGCCGGGCAGCCGTACC